>NZ_JAAVJB010000023.1 GCF_012034385.1 Streptomyces spiramenti | reverse complement strand
CGCATCGCCTGCCACAGCCCGCCGCCCTCGACGGCGGGCTCCGCGGCGGGTGGGGCGGCGGCGGTGCGGCCGGGGTCGGCGAGGGGCAGGTCGCAGGCGACCACCGGCACACCGGCGGCGGCTGCCCACCGCACGGCGGCCAACTCCGGGGAGAAGTCCGCGAACGGGTAGAACGCCGTGCCGGCCCCCTCCGCCTCGGCGGCCCGGGTGGGGACCGCGGCGAGCGCCACCGGTGCGGTGGTGCCGGGGTCGGCCAGCCATCGCAGCCAGGGCTGCATCTCCGCCGGGAGCTCGACGAGGAGGACCTGCGGGTCCGCGGCCGTCAGCAACGCGGGGACGGCGGCGGCGAGCGCGGGTGAGTGGTGTCGGACGCCGATCAGGTACGGGGCGTCGGGCGCGGTCAGGTTCGCCAGCGCTTCGTGCGGTGGGGCGGCGGGCACGGCTCTCAGCCCTCCAGCTCGGTCCGGAGGTCCCACAGGGCGCGCCATGTGGCGGAGCCCTCCTCGGCGCGCCGCCGTACCGGCCCGTCCCAGTAGCCCCGCAGCCGTGCCGCGTCGGTCGGGTCGTCCTTGCGGACGACGCCGAGGAGGTGCCCGGGGAGGAGGCCGAGGACGTCGCGGTCGCCGGGGAAGTAGGCAGCGGCGAGGCCGAGGGCGCCCGCGACGGCGACCGCCTCCGCGGTGCTCATCACGGAGGTCGGGCGTTCGACCTCCCAGCCCTCGGCCGAGCGACCTTCGCGGAGGTCGCGGAAGGCGGTGACGAGTGCTTCCAGCACCGTGTCGTCGACCTGGAACGCGGCACCGGAGCGTTCCAGGGCGGCACGGGCCTGCCGGCGGACCAGGGCCGTCTCGGCGTCCAGGTCCGCGATGGGCCCGACGGTCTCGAAGTTGAAGCGCCGCTTGAGCGCGGCCGACATCTCCGAGACGCCGCGGTCGCGGAGGTTGGCGGTGGCGATCAGGTTGAACCCGGGCACGGCGTGGGCGGTGGCGTCGGGCCCGCCGGCGAGTTCGGGGACGGCGATCCGCCGCTCCGACAACAGGGAGACCAGGGCGTCCTGCACCTCGGGGAGGCAACGGGTGACCTCCTCGACCCGGCCGACGGCGCCGCGGCGCATGGCGGTGAGGATCGGGGAGGGCACCAGGGCGTCCGGGCTGGGGCCGCCCGCCAGGAGTTGCGCGTAGTTCCAGCCGTACTTCAGCTGGTCCTCGGTGGTGCCGGCGGTGCCCTGGACGGTGAGTTGGCTGGTGCCGGAGACGGCGGCGGCGAGCAGTTCGGAGAGCATCGACTTGGCGGTGCCGGGTTCGCCGGTGAGCAGCAGGGCGCGCTCCCCCGCGAGGGTGACGACGCACCGCTCGACGAGGGCCCGGTCACCGACGAACTTGCCCTCGACGACGAGCCGTCGGGGGACGCCCGCGGGCGGCGCGGCGTCGTCGGGGAAGGTGAGCGCGACGCCGCGGGAGCCCATGACGAAGGTGACGACCGCGCGGGGCGTGAGCCGCCAGCCCGGTGGGCGGGGGCCGGTGTCGTGGGCGGCGAGGAAGGCCAGCTCGGTGGCGTGGAGTTCCTCGGGTGGGACGATCTGGCGGGCGGGTGCGTCCGCGTCCGGTGCGGGGGCGGTGCCGTGCGGCCCGGTTCCTGCGGCGGTGGTCATCGACGGCCCTTCCGGGTGGTGCGGGTGGTCAGCTGCTCGTAGGCGGGGCCGTCGCCGGAGCGCACGCGTTCCCAGGCGAGGGCGAACAGTTCGGCGACGGGCAGGTGCGGGACGGCGCGCTCGCGGCCGGGCAGCGGGTAGAGGGCTTCCTTCCAGGTCTCGACCGGCAGGGCGGGCGACTTGTGGTCGAGCCAGCCGCAGGGCAGGAAGAGGCTGCGGCCGGCGCGGGCCCGCTTGGCCTCGACGACGAGTTCGGTGGCGGCGAGTTCGGCACGGGCCCGCTTGGTCCGGGCCGGCTTCCACCCGGTCCAGCGGACGCAGTTGCGGTCGGTGGGGTCGGGCAGCGCGAGGAGCTGGAGGTAGAGGGTGGCGGCGTCCTCGCCGAGGCCGAGCGCGGCGGCGGCCTCGGCGACCAGGCCGGGTGCGCTCCGCGTGGGGTCCTGGGCGTGTCCGGGCGGCCCGTCGGCGGCGAGCGCCCGGGCGAAGCCCTCGTCGTGGAGGGTGCGCAGGACGGTCGCGCCGTGGTTGCGGCTGCCGACGAGCCCGTCGACGAGGTCGTGGACGGGGTCGTCGGCGCCGGTCACCCCGGCGGGGCGCATGAGGACGCCTTCGCTGTTGCCGTACCAGGGGCAGAGGACGAACACCTCCCCGACGGGGGTGAGTCCGGTGATGTCCGCGCCGCCTGCGTCGGGCATGTGGTGGGCGGTGCGGAGGGCGGCGGAGGTGGGCTTGCCGGTGTCGGTCCAGTTGATCTGGAGGTCGACCAGGAGGCCCGGGTCGTCGAGGCGCCGCCGCAGCGCGGCGAGTCCTTCGGGGAGGCGGGCGCGCAGCGGGTCGCCGTGCGGCAGGTGGTAGGCGAGGGACGCCAGCGCGTCGACGGCACGGGACAGGTCCCGCCCGTTCGGGAGCGCGTCGGGGTCGTCGGCCGCGAGTCGCCCGTGCTCGTCGACTCGCTGGGTGGTGGTGCGGGTGAGCCAGGGGGTCCCGGCGGGGTTGAGCACCGCTTCGGGCTCGCCGGTGACCACGCCGAGCAGGGCGAGGTCCTCCGGGATGCGGAGTCGGTCCCCGCGGAGCTCGGCCCAGCGTGCCGCCGCGGCGGCGGTGTCCGGTCCGGTGGACCAGAGTTGCGCAGGGTCGTCGGGGAGGAGTGCGCCGATCAGCTGGGAGGTGGTGTCGCCCCCGAGGGCGGTGAGGCGGCTGTGGCCGGTCTTCCACTGCTGGGTTCTGAGTCCGGTCGGGGCGAGGACGGCCGTGTCCGGGGTGTGGGGCAGCGCGGCGAGGAGGACGGCGGTCTCCACGGGGCCCGTCGCTCCGTCCGCGATGGCCCCGGCGAGGGCGGCGGGGGCTTCGGGGTTCCACGGCGCCGGGCCCTTGTCGGTGATCAGCCGGGCGACGGGGGCGAGGCGTTCGCCGGTCCAGGGTTCGGTGCACGGGGTGGCGGAGTCGAGGCCGAAGTCGGCGATGGCGCCGAACCGCCCGGAGGGGTCGTGGTCGAGCGCTTCCCAGTCGAGTCGGCCGGTGTCGCGGTCGACTCGGCCGCCGGAGAGGACGACGACGGTGCGGTCGCCGTGTCGCAGGACCTGTCCGACGCGCTCCTGGCGGTGGTCGGCCCGTGCCGGTTCGCTGAACCGGACGTGGCGGATCACCCCTGCGGCGCGGGCGAGGGGGCCTTCGCTGATCGCCTGGAACAGCAGGAGCAACGCGGCGCGTTCGTGGGCGGCGAGGGCGGGCGATGCGGCGCGGTAGGCCAGGGGACGCAGCCGCTCCAGCAGCGGCGCCCAGTCGACGGACGAACCGGGGACGGTGCGGTCCTCGGTGGTCCAGCCGCCGGTGAGAGCGGGCAGTCCCTTGGCGCGGTGGAGCGGCTTGCCGGCGGCGGGGTTGCCGGAGAGGACGTGGTTGACGGCTCGGATCTGGCGCAGTCCGGTCCACCGGCCGCTGCCGCCCCACCATCCGCCACCGATCTGGCTGACGGCCTGCCGAAGGGTGCCGTCGTCGCCGTGTTCCGGGCGGTGGTCGGCGAACATCTCCTGGTCGGCGGCGGGGCGCGGCGTCGTCGGCGCGATGGTGAACTCGGCGGCGGTCTCGGCGTGGCGGAGGGTGACGCGGACGAGTGAGAGGACGCCGGTCAGCAGCCTGGAGTCGCTCACGGCCGGCAGCGCCGCACCGACGGCGGCGCGCAGTGCCTGGTCGAGGTTCTTCCCGGCCTCGGTAGCGCGTTGCGTGGGGATCTCGCCGTCGTCCGCGGTCTCTCTCGCGCGGGCGGCGCGGTGTTCGGCGGTGATGGTGGCGGCCGTGTCGAGGAGCTCGGTGACCTGCTCGTCGGTGAGGGCGCGCAGGGCGAGGGAGGCGGCTTCGTCGCGGGGGCGGAGCGCGTGCCAGTACTCCAGGGGCGGGACCATGCGGGTACCGGAGGCGTACTCGCCGCCGCGTTCGCCGGTGACGACGTGGCCGAGTGCGCCGGTCGGGCCGGTGTCGTCCGCGGCGTAGAGGTCGACGCGTCCCCGGCTGCGGGCGGCGACGGGCGCGGCGCCGCCCGGGAGGGCGAGGCTGCCGAGGGGGACGGGCGTGTGGGGCGGTGCGTGGCCGGCGAGGGTGACGGTGCGGCCGTCGGGGGTGCCGGCGCTGCGGTCTCCGGTGGCGCGGTCCTCGCGGACCCATCGGCCGAGCAAGGTTCCGTCGGTGCCGAAGGGGGTGTTCTCCAGGCCGGGCCGGAGGGGCAGTACCCGGCAGTGGTCGTGGAGGAGGTCGGCGTCCTCGTCGACTCCGGCGCGGAGCAGCGCCGGGAGGGAGGCGCGGCCGTGGGTGCCGGTGGCGGGGTCGTACTCCAGCCAGACCTGCTGCGTGCCCTGCCTGCCCTGGCGCCAGAGTGTGGTGCCGTCGCCGATGACCGGTCGGTTCGGCGGCAGGGTGGTGTCACCGGCGTGGAGGGTGCGCCCGCCGGTCGCCCGGCCGCCGTCGGGCAGCGGGACGGAGACGGTCTCCGTCGTGCCGGACCACCAGCGGGGGACGGGCTCGCCGTCGGGGGTGAACACCTCGGTGGGGCGGTGGGACCAGTAGGCGTGGAGCTTGTTGTCCTGCCACCAGAGGACCAGCAGTTCGCCGTCGACGTAGCGGAAGTGGGGCCGGTAGTAGTGGTCCTGGCCGGGCGGTATGCGCAGGTCGTGGTCGAGGAGGATGCCGTCGGGCCCGACGACGAGCGCCTTGTGTCCGCGTGCGAGGACGAGGGCGGGCCAGGCGTCGGCGACGACCAGGGTGTCGTTGCCGTGGTGCTGCCGGGAGGCGGGTCGGGTCTCGGTGTCGAGCCGGGCGAGCGCCTGGTCGAGGGCGGGCCAGCCGAGTTCGTCGAGGATGCCGGCCCGCAGGGTGCGGGCGAGAACGGGTGCGGTGCGGTGGGTCGCGACCCGGGAGACCGCCTCCGGGTTGTTGGTGACGGCCACCGGCCGGAAGGGCCGGAGCAGGCTGAGGGCTTCACGGGCCGCGGGGAGTCCGGTGGCCGCGAGGTAGCGGTCGGCCGCCTCGTCCAGCCAGGTGTGGAGGACCCGGCTCAGGACGGGGTGGGCGGCGAGGCGCTGGAGGGTCTCGCGTGAGGTGCGCTGGTCGCCCAGGTCGCCCACGGCCCGGTGGAGCAGCGGGAGGAGGCGGGGATCGTCGGCGGTAGCGGTGAGGTCGCGGCGGTCGGGGTGGTCCTCGCGGAGCCAGCGGCCCAGGTCGAGGTGGACCTCGGTGCCGGCGGGCGGCAGCGCGAGCGGGATGCGCTCGGCGGCGGCGACGTCGAGGAGGTCGAGGTCGGCGCCCTTGCGCCAGCGGGCGGCGAAGATGTCGACGGGGCGGCCGAGTTCCCGCAGGCGCGGCGCCATGCGGCGGACCAGGTCGAGGGTGGCCGGGGAGTGACCGGAGGTGGCGCCGCCGTGCTTGCGGTGGGCGGCCCAGCGGGCGAGCCAGTCGGCCGGGCAGGGGGGTGCGGACTCGCCGCCGGGGCGGCCCTCCCCCGCCGCGTCGGCTGCGGTGCCGTCCGGTGCCCCGTCAGCGGCGGCGGGTCCGTCGGTGAGGAGCGCGGTGGCTCCGCTGTCGGCCAGCAGGGCGAGCCAGGACTCGTCGTCCGCGACGGAACTGCCGAGTTCGGTCGGCATGATCTCCAGCAGCCGTGCCCGGACGGCGGGTTCGCGGCGCGCGAGCTCCACCAGCCCGGCGCGGTACGCCTTCCAGAAGGAGGCGGGGGCCCGCACCACGGACGGCGAGGCGATCAGGTCGGCGAGGAAGGACTCCTCGGCGGCCTGCCGGTCGACCCCGGCGGCCTTGATCAGCCCGCGGGCGTCCTGGGGCAGCGAGGAGTAGGGGGGCAGGCCCGCCGCGCAGCGCTCGACGGCGAGCTGCCGGTACTGCTGCCACGCCTCGGCGGGGTCGAGGCGCCGGGCGAGGTCGCGCACGTACTCCTTGAGCGCCTTGACGGTGAGGGCGCCGGCGAAGGCGAACTCCAGGAAGACGGCGCGCTGCCGGTCCTCGTCGACGGTGAGGCCGTGGACGCGCTCGGCTTCGCGGGCCTTGCCGAAGAAGGTGGCTGCGTAGGTGGTGTTCTCGTGCCGGAGGAAGATCCGGGCGGCCTGCTCGTGGAAGGTGGGCAGGAAGTGCGGGACGGCGCGGCCGAGGCGGTCGGCGAGCGCCTCGAACCCTTCCTTGGCGGCGCCTGCCCGGGACTTGGCCTGCCGCGCAAGGCGTTCGACGTCCTTGACCAGCGCGAGGGCGTGATGGCCGTTGGCGGGGTCGTTGACCAGGGCCCAGGCGGGGAAGCCGAGGGTCTCGCGTCGTACCTGGCCGACGACGGGCGGCTCGGCCCGGCGTTCGAGGCCGAGGAACTCCAGCGCGAGGTCCTCCGCCTCGCCCAGGGTGCCGGGGACGAGGCGGATGACGGGGCGGTCGTCGAGGGCGGGGTGGGTGTAGGTGCGGGCGGTGAGGACGTCGGCGTCCTCACGGTCGGTGGTACCCGCCGGCAGCACGGCGCCGGCGTCGAGCATCAGTGCCGTGGTGGTGGCGTCGTGACCGGTCATGCTGCCTTCTCCTCGTCCTCGGTGTCGCGTCCGGCGTGCAGGGCGGCGGCCATCCGCATGCCCTCGGACCAGGCGACCGGTCCGACGTCACCGGCGCGCAGGGTACGGCCGGCGGTGTCCGTCCAGCCGAGAGAGCCGGTCTCGGTCTCGCCGTAGGTGTCGAAGTCGCCGATCCAGACGCGGCATTCCACCGCCCGGCCGGCCTCGACCACCGGGCAGACGGCGTAGCCGCCGCGGACGCGGTAGCCGAGTTGGACCGTGCGCCCCTGGAGGAAGCGCAGCTCCTTGTAGGCGCCGCCGGCGTAGGTGTCGACGTGGGCGGTGGCCGGGTCGGTACCGGCGGGCTTCTGCCAGACCTCGCGGAAGAGCTGGCCTGCGCGCTGCTCCACACCGAGCTCGACGGCGAACTCCCGCAGCTCCGCGAGGTCCTCCAGCAGCACCGGGTGCGGGATGCGGACGAGGGGCGGCGAGATGCGCACGGTGTCGCCGTCCAGGTCGACCAGGCCCAGGCCGCGCTCCGGGTCGGCGTCGCGGAGGAAGCCGGCGACGGCACCGTCCTCACCGGTGACGACGAGGTCCCGCAGCACGGCCTGCCAGGCGGGGTCCGGCCAGACCTGTCCCAACGCGGTGAGCGGCACCGGGAGGGACCGCACCATCCAGCGCTCGACGTCGTCCAGGCAGTCGCGTTCGTGACGCTCCAGCCATTCGACGAGCTGTTTCAGCCCGACGACGGCCGGGTCCTCGCCGATCTTCGACGGCACGCTCTTCAGCCGCCTGCCCGACGCGTTGCGGCAGACGACCTTCCCCGATTCAAGGGCTACCTCGTAACCGCCCGCTTCGACCCACCCCATTGCGTGCCTCCCACGCCACACGAACAACTGACGGACGACCGGAAACAGGTGCCCCGGTCACGTGCTCCGAACGCTACGACCCACCACTGACAGCCGGCCCCGTCCGGAGGGTCACGGTTGTGGCCCGGTGGTGCCGAGGGCCGCCGGTGTCCCGTGACGGCGCGTGGCGCGGCGGCGAAGCGCCTGGTGAGACCGTTCGAACTCCAAGGACGCCGGATCGGGCGCCGTGGTTCGCGCCTGTGCGCCCCTCCCGCACGCGGTGGGCGCCGAGCGGCCCGGGAGCAAGCGGCGGCGAGTGGTCCACGGCAGCGCGAAGGCGGTCGGTTCACGCCGCTTCCGTCGTCGGCGGCCACGTCGCGCACCTCCCGGCAGCCGGGGACCGCGCTCGCGGGACGACCGCAGGTGTGCCCTCGTGACTGCCCCGGTGGACGTGCCGGAGCGTGAGCGGTCTCGGTCATACTGGGCGGGTCGGAGTCCTGTCTCGGAGGGAGCAAGTGGTGCGCGCACACGGGTCGGGGAGCCGGCAGCCCGCCGACAGGCAGTCGTCGCGGCGCACTCCGCAGCAGAGCGCTCCGATCCGTCAGATGATGCGACTCCAGCAGGCCGCGGGGAACATGGCGGTGGCGCGCGCCGTCGAGGAGGCGCGGCACGAGCACGGCCCCGGCTGCGGCCACGGCCAGGCGGACGCCGCGCCGGCCGGGCAGCTCGACCTCATCAACGAGGCGATGGCGACGCCGAGCACCCAGCTCCCGGGCGCGTTCCTCTCCAAGGCGCAGTCGTTCTACCAGAACGACCGGCTGTCCGCGGGGCGCGTGCACAGCAACCCGACGGCGCAGCGGGCGACCGAGGCGATGGGCGCCCGGGCCATGACGATCGACAACCACATCTTCCTCGGGGCCTCCGCCATCGGCGACACGGAGACCCTCGCGCACGAGGCGAGCCACCTCAACGCCAACCTCAGCGGCGTGAAGGAGACGGGCACGACCAACGACGCCGGGATCACGGTGACGGACCCGGCCCAGGGCTCGGAGATCGCCGCCATGACCGACGGAGCGGCCTTCGCCGCGGGCGCGGACACCGCGCCGTCGATCGTCGCCCAGCGTTCGGCCGCGGACGACCACGCCGAGGACCACTCGGCCTGAGCCGTGGCGGGGTGCCCGGTGGCTTCGGCCGCCGGCCGCTCGTCGGACGGCATCGGCCGCCCGTCGGGTGTCGGACTATCCTGCTGGCGTGGCACCACGAGGCGAAGAGCAGCCCCCGCGGCTCCGCGCGGACGCCGCGCGGAACCGCGCGCGCGTGCTGCGGGCAGCCCGTGAGCAGTTGGCGGCGGGCGACGACTCGTTGCAGCTCAACACCATCGCCCGGCTCGCAGGGGTGGGCGTGGGCACGGTCTACCGCCACTTCCCCGACCGGCAGGCGCTGGTGGCGGCGCTCTCCGTCGAGCGGTTCCAGGAGCTGGCGGAGGCGGTCCGCGCTGCGGTTGCCGAGGGCGGGGCGGCGATGGCCGTCCTGCACCGGGTGGCCCGCCTCGCCCTGTCCTTCATGCTGGAGGACTCGCGACTGGCGGCGGTCCTGGAGTCCGGTGACGGCGACCCGCAGGTCGCCGAGTCGACGGCGGAGGTCGACGCGGTCCTCGGCGCCCTGCTGGACCAGGCGCGGCGGGACGGGGCCGTGAAGGACACCGTCACCGCCGCGGACCTGCGCCTGCTGCTGTGCGGTGTCGCCGCGGCGGTGCGCGCCGGCGGCCCGGACCGCGCCGAGCCGTACCTCGCCGTGCTGCTGGACGGGCTGCGCCCGGTCTCCTGACGGTTCGGCACCGTCGGCCTGCCACCGGCCGCGACGATCGAGCGGTCCACCGGTGCACGCGCTGCGCGGGCCCGCCGTGCCACTGTCGCCGCCCTGCCTCCCCCACCCACAAGCGGATACTCATCCGCTTCTTCTGCTAGCCTGCCCGAAGGTAAACGGATGTCCATCCGTTTAGGTGGTTCGGCACGGCGGAGGAGTGAGTCGGGAATGACACGACGAGCAGTGGTCACGGGCGGGACCGGCGGTATCGGGTTGCAGACGGCCCTGGGGCTGGCTGCCGCCGGGCACGCCGTCACGGTGGTCGGCCGGAACACCGAGCGCGGCGCTGAGGCGGTCGAGCGGATCGCGGCGGTCGCGACGGCGGAACCGCCGCGCTTCCTCGCCGCCGACCTCGCCTCCCTCGGCGCGGTACGGGAACTGGCCGGACGACTGGCCGACGAGGGGCCACTGACGGTCCTCGTCAACAACGTGGGCACCTTCACCGCGGAGCGACGCCTGACGGCGGACGGCGTCGAGGCGATGTTCGCGGTCAATCACCTGTCGCCCTACCTCCTCACGGAGTTGCTGGTCGACACACTCGCCGCCTCCGGGGCCGGCCGCGTGGTGAACGTCAGCTCGGCGTCGGTGCGCGCGGCGAGCCGGCAGGGCTTCGACGCCGTCGAACCACGCGGCGGCTACTACGCGTTCCACTGGTACGGCCGCGCGAAGTTGGCCAACCTGGCGTGGACGCTGGAGTTGGCCGACCGGCTGCGGGACCGCGGGGTCGGCGTCCTCGCCGCCGACCCGGGTGGGGCGGCGACGGAGATGACCGACTCCACGATGACCAAACCGGCGATCGTCCACCCGGCGATGCGCACGCTGTGGCCCGTGCTGCGCCGGGTCTTCGCACGGTCCACCGCCGGACCGGCCGACCTCGCGGCCCGGTCCTCGATCGCCGCCGCGACCGACCCCGCATTCGACGGGCGGACCGGGCTGCTGCTCGGCCCGGACTGCACGCCGACCACTCCCCACCGCCGCAGCACCGACCCGGCGACGGTGCGCGCCGTCCTGGAGCTGAGCCGACGACTCGCCCCGCTCACCGAACCGACCCCCTCGGCGCCGGCCTGAGCGGTGAGCACTCCCGCACCGTCACGGACGGTCGAGGCCCGCGAACGCACCGGCGGCGCGGAGATCCGCGCGCAGCGCGGGACGACTCCGGCGCGAGCGGGGCGTCGCGCGGACGGGTTGAGGAAGCACGGACGGGTTGAGGAAGGGAGAGGTTCGCGCAGGACCCGGGAGAGTCCTGCAACGCGGAACCACCCGCTCCCCTGACCAGAGAGGCACACGAGCGGCCGGCGCGCAGCGCTCATGACCAGTACACCCAGCTCGGACGTTGCCCGACGCGTGCACCTTGACACCCCAGCCACACACGGCGTCGATTGACTTTCGATAGATATCTATCGATACTCGATACATGAACCAGCTCTTCATCGGCACGCTCCGCTTCGGTATCGCAGCGGCGATCGCGTGCGGGCTCTTCGGCCAGCTCGTGGTCATCCCGACGACGGCCGCCCACGAGGTCGACCGCTTCCCGCCCTACGAGCCCTTCGCCGTGCCGTACGTGACCGTGGCGATCATCGGGGTCGCCTGCATCCAGGTCGCGCTCGTCGCCACGTGGATGCTGCTCGACATGGTCAGCCGCGACGCGATCTTCACCCCGCGGGCCTTCCGATGGGTCGACGTCATCATCGGGTCCTCGCTCGTGGCGACCCTGCTGGCGCTCGGGGTCACCGCGCATCTGGCCGTGGGCGACATCCCCTCGCCCGACGACAACACCATGCAGGCCATCGGCGAACTGGGCGCGGCGGCCGTGTGCGTCGGCGTGGGTGCGGCGTTCGCGATGCTCGTCGTCGTCATGCGGGGCCTGCTGCGCAAGGCGACGGATCTGCAGACCGAGATCGCCGAGGTCGTCTGATGGCGATCATCATTGACCTCGACGTCCTGCTCGCCGAACGCAACCTGTCGGTCGGCGAGTTCGCCGCCGCCGTCGGCATCACACCCGCGAACATCGCCGTGTTGAAGAACGGCCGCGCCAAGGCCGTCCGGTTCACGACGCTCGACGCGATCTGCCGCACGCTCGACTGCCAGCCCGGCGACGTGCTGCGCTGGGTGCCCGACAGCGAGACGCCCGAAGGGGATTGACCGAGAGTTCGCCACGGACTGCGCATGACGGGTGAGTCGGACGCCGGGATCGCTGAAGCGCAGGAGGGCGAACGGGCTTGGGGTGGCACGCCCTCGTTTCTGCGCAGCAGCGGGAAGGCGGGCACCTGTGCGATCCGGACTGACAGCGGCGACGTCGCGAGGACAGCGGTGCAGCGGTGTCGGAACTCCAGCAGGTCTGTGAACAGCCGCGCCTCCCATGCCCGCTGTTCGATCGAGTTCGCCGCCGGAGCAGGGGCCGAGCCCGGCTCCATTCGGAGGTGGAGGTGGGTTGCCGCATCCGCGGCGGCGTGTACGGGCCCAACCTCCAGATCCAGGTTGCCGAGACGCCAGCCCTGGCGTGCTGTGTCCTGGCCCCGGGAGGGCTGGCATCGAGGCCGCCAGAGCGCGCCGACTACGGACCGGCTGCGTTCGGCTCGTAGCGCCGGCTCGCGGCGAACGCCACTCGGACGTTGATCAACGCCGGGAAGAGGCGCGTGGCAGGCATTCCGGGCGGATGGGGCCCGGCGACGGGGTGAGAGTGTCGCCGTCAGAGGTGGTCCCGGCCCGAACCTGCGTGACGGTGGACAGCGCGTGGTCTTGGGGTCAGCGCACCCAGGTGGCGCGCACCGGCCGCGCGTGTCGTGCGCGTCGGGCGGGCCTGACGGGCCGGATCACCGTCACGTCGCGGTCCGACGGCAGGTGCAGCCGGACGCTCCGGTCGAGCTCCAACCAGGTGGCGCCGCCCCGGTGAGCGGCTGCGGTGACGCGCAGACACGAGCCGGCCAGGGTCATGTAGTCGCCGGCTCGTATCTCGACGGCGGGGAAGGACATCGCTACCGCGCGCGGGTCATCGACGATCGACACGACTGCTCCCGAAAGGGGTGAGAACGGGACGGAGGATCGGGCGCGCGGCCAGCGAGTAGAGGACTTCGACATTCCCGGCCCCGCAGACGCGGTCCGGTCCCCGGGCGTTCGCACTGATCGGCTGCCCGTCCGCAAGCGCGGCGCACTGCACCACTCGGAACGCTTCGTCCGCCGCCCACTCCCGGAAGACGGCGGACACCGGGCTTGAGTATCCGCTCTGGACGCTCTGCTCCGACTCGAACGACTCCAAGACGGCTGCGAGCCGTTCCGCTTCGCCGTGCAGCCAGTCCACGGCGGCGGAAGCGGCGCCGAACCAGGCGCCGGCCAGGTACCACTCCCCGCCGGCGTCCGGCGACCGGACCTTGACCTCGGCCCAGTAGCCGTCGACAGCACGCTCGGCAGCCACGACCGGATCTCTATGGGTCGCGCGCGAGTGCGCAGCGCCGCCGACCGAGCACCGGGACGTCACTTGCCCAGCTCCTTGAAGTGGGCATCGACGGAGGCCCCCAACTTGGCAACTATCAGACTCAGTTCATCCAGGGACAGCCGTTCGATCCCAGCGCCCGACGCCGGCGGCTCGGGCCGCTCCGAGGCCTGAACAGGGCGATCCGCGTCATCCGGGGCAACCTCAGCACCCACGCCCGCTTCCTCTCCGTAGCTTCTCCACTACCAAGCGGACTCAGCGTGGCCTACTGTCGGCCATCCCATCAACGTTCGTGGGGAGGCGGATACGTTGGTCAACCGCAAGGAACTCAACCCGGATGCGAGCCCCGAGGCTGCCTACGGAGCACGTCTGCGCAGCGCGCGGGAAGCGCGAGGCTGGCGCCAGGACGACCTGGCGGACCGCATCGGCTACTCGGGGCGACACGTCTCGGGCGTGGAAACAACTCGGAAGTCGCCAAGCCGCCCGTTCTCGGTGGCCGTGGACATCGCCCTGGAGCTGGTAGGGACAACAGAGTCTTTTGAGCGGCAGTGGGGCCAGATCCGGCACGGAGCGCTCCGAGAAGGGTTCCCCGAGTACGTCACTCAAGAGGGCCGTGCCGTGGAGATCCGGACATACAACGTCGGCATCATGCCTGGACTGTTGCAGACACCGGAGTACGCGCAGGCCCAGGAGGACGGGCACGTGGAGCGTGGCTCTATCTCTCCCGATCAAGCTACGGAGAGGGTGTCAGTCCTGGCCGAACGTCAGGTAGCGCTCGAACGTTCTCGTCCCCCTCTGATCTTCGTTGTCATGGATGAGAGCTGCCTCCGCCATCAGGTCGGTGGCTCGGAGGTCATGCAGGCGCAGCTTCAGCATCTGATCAACGTCGCCGCGCGCCCGAACTGGATCGTCCAGGTGGCTCCACACACACTCGGCGCACGGCGGTCGTTCAACCTTCCGGTCAACCTGCTCACGCTGTCGGATCGTTCCGTCATCTGCTACTCCGAATCCCAGACTCAGGGGCACTTGGACCGGTCCAGCGCCTCGGTGCTTCCGATACTGAAGGCATACCATCAGCTTCAAGGCGAAGCCCTGTCCCCGGCATCGTCCATGGCCCTGGTCGAGCAGTTACGAAAGGACATCCCGTGACGACCGAACTCCCCCGCTGGTCCGCGTCCTCCTACAGTGGCGGCGGCGGCGAATGCGTCGAGGTCGCCACCAACCTCGTCGCGGCCCACGGCACGGTCCCCGTCCGCGACTCCAAGAACCCCAGCGGCCCGGCGCTCACGATGCCAGCCACCGCCTTCGCGGCCTTCATCAATGGTGTTAAGACGAGCGCCGCCATCGGCTGACCGCGCTACCAGCGTGTACCTCCCCCGCTGCGGCACGCGTAGCGGGGGAATCGCGGGGCAACGAGACGTTCCCCGATCTTGCCTGTGGTGATCCTTGGCGCGAGCCATGTGCAGCAGCGAGACTCGCGGGCGCCTGGCGGAAGGCCGGAGTCGATCGCGAACGACCAGGAAGGGTAGCCCTCATGTCCCATGCGTCGGTTGACTGGTTCAGCTCCTCCTACAGCGGCAACGGCGGCGACTGCATCGAGGTGGCCGCCGACCTCGTCGCGACCCGCAGCACGGTCCCCGTGCGCGACTCCAAGAGACCAGCAGGTCCCGCGCTCGCAGTGCCTGCCGCCGCCTTCGCCAGCTTCGTGAACAGCATCAAGTCCAATCCCGCCCAGGACTGACTGGCACCGCCTTGCGGCTGAAGCGCCGCCACGCCACCGGCGTGGCGGCGCTTTGCGCGACGGCGGTCTCCGGTCGTTGATCAAGGCTGAAAGGCACCTCCATGACCGGCAGTGCGACCCGCATCCTCTACCTCGCCCGCCACGCCGAGGCAGCCCCGGAGGGGGCCGGGCTGACGGATGTCGGCCGCCGCCAAGCCGTGCTCCTCGGACGGCGCCTCCGCGAGACGCCGCTGACGGCGATCCACCACGGGCCACTTCCGCGCGCGGAGGAGACCGCTCAGCTGGTCTGCGAACAACTCGGCGCGCTCCCCCGGTACCGGTCCGAAGCGGCCGGCGACTACATACCCGACAGGCCAGCCGATGAGGAGCTGCCGCCGACGGTGGCCGGCCCCTGGACCGAGTTCCTGGACCGCTTCACCGCGGAGGAACGCGAGACCGGATCAGCACTCGCGGCCTCAGCGGTCGAGACGTTCACCGGCCCGGTGTCCGGGGACGAGCCCCGACACGAACTCGTCGTCACCCACGCCTTCCTCATCGGCTGGCTCGTGCGAGCCGCCATGAGTGCGCCGAACTGGCGCTGGATGGGCATGAACCACGCCAACGCGGGCCTCACCGTCATCCGCTACGCCCCGGACCGCCCCGCCACCGTGCTCCTCTTCAACGACACGGGCCACCTCCCAGCGGACATCCGCTGGACCGGCCTCCCGCCGGAACTTCACATCTGAGGCCGGCGGACCGCTCGCATGAGCCGCCGTGGGCGGATGGTCGGCCCGCCGGCCATCGCGGCTTGCCCGTGAACGCTTCCCCGGGCAAGGTGCGTCGGTGACGTCCTCTACACACCGGTACCTGAGCGGTGATCACGAGAACGTCTGGGCAGAGCTGCGGCTGCTCGGCGCTGTCCCGGACACGCTTGATGAGGACTGGGGAACACCCCCGCGTGTGCGGGGAGCAGGGCAGACCAGCACGACGAGCACGCGACGCCATGGGAACACCCCCGCGTGTGCGGGGAGCAGCTTTGACGAATTCGTCAATTCCGCATGGGTCGGGGAACACCCCCGCGTGTGCGGGGAGCAGGGCGTGCGCACGCACCCACTCGCGCAGCGCCCGGGAACACCCCCGCGTGTGCGGGGAGCAGGAGGACCGTGCCCGCTCCATGGGCCCCGGCTGGGGAACACCCCCGCGTGTGCGGGGAGCAGGGCCGGGACCACGGGCAGGCATACGCCACCGCGGGAACACCCCCGCGTGTGCGGGGAGCAGCCGTGTCCATCGGGGACGACTTCTCCGAGCCGGGGAACACCCCCGCGTGTGCGGGGAGCAGGGATCGAGCCGGAGAGCGGCGACTTCACGGGTGGGAACACCCCCGCGTGTGCGGGGAGCAGTTGACGAATCGGCCGCCGAAGGTGGCGGGCACGGGAACACCCCCGCGTGTGCGGGGAGCAGCCGTGTCCAACTCCGCGCCGCACGCCGCCGTCGGGAACACCCCCGCGTGTGCGGGGAGCAGTGCAACCCGGTCGCGGGGGTTGCCCGTTGCCCGGGAACACCCCCGCGTGTGCGGGGAGCAGGTCCGGAAGACGTTGAGGATGACGCCCTTGCCGGGAACACCCCCGCGTGTGCGGGGAGCAGGTCCACGGGGTGACGGTAGTGGGCGGCAGGGCGGGAACACCCCCGCGTGTGCGGGGAGCAGGCGACGGTCTACCTGCCCCAGGCCGTCTGCAAGGGAACACCCCCGCGTGTGCGGGGAGCAGGCGCGTGTCGCCGTCGGCATCCACGCGGAGCAGGGAACACCCCCGCGTGTGCGGGGAGCAGCAGTCGCACCGCGGATGCCTGGCGAAGCCGCGGGGAACACCCCCGCGTGTGCGGGGAGCAGAGCGTCATCTTCAGCTTGAAGGTTGCCGCAGCGGGAACACCCCCGCGTGTGCGGGGAGCAGCGACAGACGGTGCACCGCTCAGTTCATCAGCTCGGAACACCCCCGCGTGTGCGGGGAGCAGATCAGCTCCGGGTAGGCGATCTTGTTGTACGCGGGAACACCCCCGCGTGTGCGGGGAGCAGTTCACCCATGACGAGATGGGGTCTCCGGCCCAGGGAACACCCCCGCGTGTGCGGGGAGCAGCAGTCGTACAGCTCGTCCTGCTGGGCCTTGGCGGGAACACCCCCGCGTGTGCGGGGAGCAGCCTCGGCGGCAGATGCTGCTGGGAGGGGGAGCGGGAACACCCCCGCGTGTGCGGGGAGCAGGTCTCACCGAAGCTTGAGCGGTCTCACTGAAGGGGAACACCCCCGCGTGTGCGGGGAGCAGATACCTCGTTAGGAGCCCCCCGTGTTCGCGCGAGGAACACCCCCGCGTGTGCGGGGAGCAGCTCAACCCCGAACCCCCGCGCTTCCGCCGGGGGGGAACACCCCCGCGTGTGCGGGGAGCAGCCGGTGCGCATCCACGGCTCCGGCGTGGAGCTGGGAACACCCCCGCGTGTGCGGGGAGCAGCTGCTCAACTCCCGTTGGGCGTCCGACGGGTCGGGAACACCCCCGCGTGTGCGGGGAGCAGCGCCGGGCGGTGCTGCGCCGGTTCGCGGACGGGGGAACACCCCCGCGTGTGCGGGGAGCAGGGCGGCGGCATCGGGTTCGCCGCCGCCGTCGTGGGAACACCCCCGCGTGTGCGGGGAGCAGTGGCCTGACCAGCGGGTTCGCTTACGCGGGAAGGGAACACCCCCGCGTGTGCGGGGAGCAGTCGGGGCCGGGACGGCGGAGCGGGACGCGCGGGGGAACACCCCCGCGTGTGCGGGGAGCAGAGTGCGTGACCTGGTGCGTTAACTGGCGAGTAACAGGATTTTACTTACTTTGCCAAACTCCGGCATTTCTCCCATTCCTCTCCCCCGCGCCAACCGACCGCGCCCGCGCCGCCCCGGGCGAGGCTCGGTGCCCGGTCCGGGGCGGCGCGGTCGGCATGCGGCGCTACGCGGGGTCAGTCGGTGGTGCGGCTGCGGGCGCGTTCGGCGGCGGCGCGGGCCTCCTTGGCCAGCGACTCGTCCGGGTGCAGGCGGCCCACCGCCTCCAGCACCTCGGTGGTGGCCGGGTGGTCCACCTGCCAGGCGTGCTCGAAGAAGCTGCTGTGCTGCGCGGAGAGTCCGCTGACCAGCTCCTGGAGCCCGGCCGGGTCCTCGTTGTCGAGCTGGGCGGCGAGGGTGTCGACCGTGAGCCAGAAGATCAGCTCCTCGGACGGCGGCGGCACGTCGGCGGCGCCGCGCTCGGTGAGCCAGACGCGGGCCAGGCCGCCGAGGTGCCGGTCGTCCAGGACGCCGCGCAGCGCCGGCTCGCCCTCCGGACCGAGCACCGACAGCGCCAGCTGCGCGGTGAGGCGGCGGCCCGGCGCGAGCGGGTCGTCGCCGCGGGCTGCGTCGAGGAGTTCGCGGGCGGCGTCCTGCGGCTCGCGGGCGGCGATCCACGCGGTGGCCTCGGCCTGGGCGGCCGGCTCGGGCAGGTCGGTGAGGGCCAGCAGCAGCACCTCGGCCTTCTCCCCCGCCAGTTCACCGACGGTCGGGACCTGGAGCCCGGCGCCCAGCATGCGCTCCCGCACCCCGTACAGGCCGAGCGTGGTGAGGCGGACCTGCCCGTAGCGGGTGAGGTCCTCCTCCTCGTCGGGCAGCGGCGGCGCCTCGGGCTCGCCCTCCATGGTGATGAGCGCGTCGTCCACCGGGTCGTACTCCAGCAGGCCGGTCCCGGTCAGGACGCGGAACTGCTCGTCCAGCCGCATCATGACGGTCGAGACCTCTTCGAGGACCTCGTCCGTGGGCTCCCGCATGTCGTCGGGGACGACGAGGGAGGCGGCGACGACCGGCAGCGGCACCATCGCGCCCTCGGCCACGTCGGTGTCGCCCGCGGTGAGCATGTAGAGGTTGGCGAGAACGGTGTCGAGGAACTCGCCCTCCTCCTCCGGGTCCCAGTCCAGCGCGTCCAGGTCGATGGAGTTCGGGTCGATCTCCCCGGCGTCGTCCACCGCGCCCTCCATCCCGGAGAGCAGCGACTCGAAGCTGGGGGTCGCCGCGTCCGCGAGGACGGCGTCGAGGCCACCCGCCCAGATCTCCAGCACGTCGGACGGGGCACCGTCGCTGAGGAGGGTCAGCTCCTCGCCGGCGCGGGCGGTGCCGACGGCGGTCTCGCCGTCGTCCGGCACGCCGTCGCTGTCGATCCCCTCGTCCTCCTCGATCTCCATCAGCCCCGTGTCCACGGCGAAGCACCACGCCTCGGCGGTGGCCGCCGGGCCGTCCTCGTCGTCGGAGAGTTCGAGGTGGGCGACGGCGCGGACGAGGTCGGCGTCGAGCAGTTCGCCCCCGGCGCCGACGCGCACTCCGGATTCGGCCCAGCGGGCCAGCCGTGCGGCACGGGAGAGCAGCGGGGAGGTCAGCGCCTCCCGCGCCAGCTCGGCCTCGGCGGGCAGCCGCACGGGCGGCAGGATGGGACGGTCGGCACGGGTCATCGTGCGGGGCTCCTCGGTCGCGCTGGGCTTCGGCGGTGCCCCAGCCTAGTGTGGATTTGTCCACCCCGGGCCCGCTCCACGGACGCGATCGCGTGTCCAGCCGACACGCCGCCGACAGTGAGCCGAAAGGCCGGTGCCGGCCCCACCGGGCGGCCCGTCGCGCCCCTCCCCCGCCCTGGCTCCGGGACGGGCGCGCGAGGCCGCCACCGGAGACGCGCGAGGGGCCGGGCGGGGTTCGACCCGCCCGGCCCCTTGACCGACCGCGTGCGGACTCCGCCGGTCCGTCCGACCGCCGCCCGCGCCCGGAAGCAGGGCGAACGGCGGCGGGAGACGAGGCGGACTCGCGCCCCGGCTGCGTCAGTTGTGGCTGTGGAGCGCGGCGTTGAGACCGCCCCAGGAGCCGGTGCGCTGCAGCGCCTCGACCGTGCCGGTGGTCGAGTTGCGGCGGTACAGCAGGTTGCTCGCGCCGGACAGCTGCACGGCCTTGACGGTCTCGCCGTCCGGCAGCTTCACGCGGGTGCCCGCGGTGACGTACAGGCCGGCCTCGACGACGCAGTCGTCGCCCAGCGAAATGCCGATACCGGCCTCCGCGCCGAGCAGGCAGCGCTCGCCGAGCGAGATGGTCTGCTTGCCGCCGCCGGAGAGGGTGCCCATGATCGAGGCGCCGCCGCCGATGTCGGAGCCGTCGCCGACGACGACCCCGGCGCTGATGCGGCCCTCGACCATCGAGGTGCCGAGCGTGCCCGCGTTGAAGTTGACGAAGCCCTCATGCATGACGGTGGTGCCGGACGCCAGGTGGGCACCGAGACGGACACGGTCGGCGTCCGCGATGCGCACCCCGGCGGGGACGACGTAGTCGGTCATGCGGGGGAACTTGTCGACGCTGGTGACGGCGAGGTGGGCGCCGGTGGCGCGGGCGTGCAGCCGGACCTCCTCGACCCGGTCGACCTGGACGGGACCGAGGGAGGTCCAGGCGACGTTGGCGAGCAGACCGAAGACGCCGTCCAGGTTGGCGCCGTGCGGGGCGACCAGCCGGTGGCTGAGGAGGTGCAGCCGCAGGTAGGCGTCGTGCGCGTCGACCGGCTTGTCCGCGAGGGAGGCGATGACGGTGCGCACCGCGACGATCTCCACGCCGCGGACCGGGTCGGCGCCGAGGATCTGGCCGACGCTCTCACCGAGGGCCTCGCCGGCGTGCACCGGGTTGAGGCGCTCGCTGCCGGCCGGGCCGGGTTCGGCGACGAGTTCGGGGGACGGGAACCAGGTGTCGAGGACGGTGCCGTCGGGGGTGACGGTGGCGAGGCCGGTGGCGACGGCGCCGGAGGCGGTGTGAGGTGCGGTCATGGTCCACACGCTAACCGGCGGTCGGAGCGCCGGGCCAACCGGTCGGGGACACAGCGAGGTAGCGCGGCAGGAGCGGTGCGGCAGCGGCGCGCGGGGCGGGCGCCGGGGGCCGCGACGTCCGGCCGGTGGTTCGGCGGGGGCTTGTGCCGTGCGCACGCCGGACGGGCGTTACGGCCCGCCGGGGGGCACCGACCCCGGGGTGACCAGCTCCCCGGGGACGGTGCCGCTCCGGCGGGCCGACGGTCAGGCCGGGTCGCCCAGCAGCGGGCGGATGCGGCCCATGTTCTCCTGGGTGATCTTCCACAGCAGCACCTGCCGGTCGTGGACGTCCGCGACGGTCGCCTCGTGCCGGTCGAGCAGGCCGAGCGCCCGTTCGGTGAGCAGCTCCGCCAGGTGGCGTTCGTGGACGGAGACGCCCCACTCCGGCCGGTCGATGTCCCGCAGGAAGTAGCCCAGCTTGGGGTGGGAGATCAGCGACAGGATCGGGGTCCCGGCGCCGAACGGCACCATCCCGGCGTGGCCGCGCGCGCCGATGACGAGCTTGGTGCGGGCGTACTCGGCGAGGATGCGCTCGGTCGACCAGTCGTACATCGGCAGCACCGGCAGGCTGATGCCGTGCTCGCGGCGCAGGTCGGTGACGAAGGTGTCGTCGGTGACCGCGTGCGAGGCGTACCGCACCTCGGTGTGTTCGCCGATCCGCCGGATCGCGGTGGCGAGTTCGGCGAGGACGTGGCCGTAGTCGTGGCCGAAGCGCAGCCCGGCCCGGTCGTAGGCGATGTTGAGCAGCACGGTGTCGTCGCGCTCCGCCGGGTCGCGCCAGCCGGGGATCAGCTGCCGGGCGACGGTGGTGGGGCAGGGCTGGTGGACGACGGTGTCGGCGAGTTCGCGCGGCAGCAGGTCGCGGACGCGTTCCACCGAGCCGTGGTTGCGCAGCCCGAAGAACGCGGCGCGTTCGACCAGGGTGCGCAGGCTGTCGGTGAACCGCTCGCGGGCGTAGCCCTGGCCCTCGAACGTGTTGTAGCCGACGGCGAAGACGGCGATCGGCACCTCGATGCGGCGCATCGCCTCGTCGGTGACGTTCCACTGCCAGGCGCTGTTGCCGTTCGGGGAGGTGTCGGGGATGAACAGCCCGCCGCCGCCGATGACCAGGCCGCGCTGCCGGTTGATGCGCTCCAGCGCGGCCTCGTCCACGAAGCGGTGGACGTGCTCGCTCTGCCAGGCTCCGGGGCCGGTGTCGTCGGAGAAGCAGCGGCGCACAGCCTCGGGGAGGGCCTTGTCGCCGGCGTTGCCCTGGCCGTCCATGTAGAACGCTGCGTGGGCGAGTCGACCGGCGCGGTCGCCGCCCTGGTCGGAGGCGCCGTTGAGTCCGGCGGGCGGCGCGTCGGAGGGCCGTCCGCCGCCGGAGACGGGCGCGGTGCGGCGGTGGAGGATGCCGCACATGCGGTCCGTGGGGTCGGCGGAGAGGCCGGACAGCGCGTGCGAGGCGGCGGTGGCGTCGTCGTGGAGCACCCAGGCCAGCTGCGCGAGGCGGGCGTGGGCGCGGGGCGCGGTCGGGGGGTGGGCGGTGGCCAGCAGCAGGTGGGTGCGGGCCTCCTCGTACCGGGCGCAGGCCATCAGCGCGTTGCCGTAGAGGGCGTGGGCGCGGGCGTCACGCGCCGGTATCCGGTGGCGGCCGAGGACCTCGACGGCCTCACGGTAGTCGCCGAGCTCCATGAGCGCGTCGGCGAGTTGCACGGCGATGTCGAGGCCGCTGCCCGCGCGGTGGGCCTGGCGGCCGAAGTGCCGTACGAGTTCGGGGTGCTTGCGGCCGGGCAGCGCGAAGAACTCGGCACGCAGCGCCGCGTCGTCGATGTCGTAGCGGTGCCACGCCTCCTCGGCGGGGGCGTAGCCGGTCTCGCCGCCCTGCCAGGGCTTGTGACGGCCGGTGTAGTGGAGGACGGCGACGTCCTCCGGCACGGGCTTGTTCCCCGCGAGCCGCCGTTTGACGTAGTTGTACCGGGCGTCGACGCGGACGAAGTCCCCGGCGAGGAGGGCGTTGAGGATGCCCTGGTCGTGCTTGTCGAGTTCGTAGCTGCCGGCGAGGCCGATCTCGTCCACGCGGGCGCAGAACTCGTCGGTCAGGAACTCCTTCTGAATGACGAGGAGTCCGCTGTTGAGCTTGTCCTCGCCGTGGAAGAACTGGGCGACGGCGCCCAGACCGTCTCGCAGCCGCAGCAGTTCGTCGATCCGGTCCAGGACCACCATGTCGGTGTCGAGGGTGATGACCGTGTCGTAGTCGCGGACGGTGAAGACGTCGAGGATGAAGTACGCCTTGCGGACCAGGTAGTTGGTCTGGTCGCCCTTGACGAAGTCGGCGTAGTGCTCGGTGCGCACGGCGCGCAGCCGCACCCGGGGGTGCAGGGCGCGGATACGGGCGATCGACTCGGGCCGCAGGTCGTCGTGGAGGACGAGGAAGTCCTCGCAGAGCGTGGGGTTGGTCAGCGCCAGGGAGCGCAGCAGCGTGAGGAACCCCGGGAGGTAGTTCTCGTCCACGTAGGAAGCAAACGCGATACGGCGCTTGAGGGGCTGGCTCCCCGCCGGGGCGTGACCGGCGCCCGCGGTGCCGGGGCGCGGCGTCGCGGTGAGCGGGCTGGCGGTGCTCATCGGAGGGAGGTCCTCATCTCGTCGGTGTGGCGGGCGCGGGCCATCACCCAGTCGCGTTCGCGCTGGTAACCGTGGACGGAGGTGATGGGGAGCTTCATCGCGCCGGGGAGGCGGTAGGCGCCGGAGGCGTAGAAGTCGAACCCGATCAGGTCGATGCGGGAGTTCACGTCGAGGAAGTCCAGCAGCCACAGCATGTTGAAGCCGCTGGTCGGGATGGTGGGCCACTCCTCCTCGGTGAGGCGGCCGATGTCCCGCACGGGCCACCGCAGCGTGCGGTCGCCGACGTTGCGCTGGGCGCCGGGCACCAGCCGGCGGCGGACGCTGTGCTGCCACGCCGCCTGCCGGCCGCCGAAGACCAACCGGGTGGTGACGGGCACGTCCCAGTTGAAGTTGTGCTTGTGGATGGTGGCGTGGATGTCGGTGCGGGTGCCGGTGGCGGGCGCGTCGATCGTGAACGAGTTGAACCGCACCACCAGGTCGTAGTCGTCGATGCGGGTGCCGCAGCGACCCTCCGCGACGCGTTGCGAGTTGGCGACCAGGCAGATGGAGCGCCCGGCGAGCTGGTTCCGGAGGTCGCTGAGGCCGATGACGCGGGCGCCGCCCAGCAGCGGGTCGGCCGCGGCCTCCCGCTCGGAGAGGCGACGGTGCTCGGCCCACGCGGTCAGCAGTGCGGCGGGCGGCTCGCCCCCCTCGGGCGGGAACTCGGTGAGCAGGTCCACGATCGCGGTGAGGGCGTCGCCGAGCTCCCCGAACGGGCGCTTGTCGGCGACCATCAGACCGAGCGCCGCCGTCATCCGCTCGGCGGCACCGGGCGCGTCGCCGGCGCCGCGGCGGGCGAGGGCGTCGGACCACAGGTCGGTGCGGTCGCCGTCGACCTCCAGCGCGGCGGCGCGCGGGTAGCGGCGGCGCAGCAGGGTCAGCGCCTCGACGAGGTGGTCGCGGCTGGCGCGCAGCGCGTCGATCCGAGCACCGGTGCCGTGATCGTCGGTGGCGCACAGCGCCAGGTAGCGCTCGTGCGCCTCGACGGAACCGGAGTCGTCGCCCAGCCCTTCCAGCACCCGGGCGCGGAGCCTCCAAGCGGCGCGGGAACCGGCGCGGACCTCCAGCAGGGTGTCGGTGACGCGCAGCGCGAGACGCAGCAGGTCCTCGGTGCCGACCGCGGCGGCTGCCCGGCCGGCCTGGAGCAGCGCCTCGAAGACCTCGGGGTGGTCGCCCGCCCAACGGTTGCCGCCACCGAGCAGCGTCGCGGCCTTCCCCGGCGAGGCGGCGGCCTCGGCGTAGGCGGTGAGCAGGACGCGCACCGCCTCGGCGAACCGGACCCGCTCGGGGTCGGGGTTGCCGCTCTGCTGACCGCCGGCGATCGCGCAGTCGCGGACCCGGCGCGCCAGCTCCGGCGTCACGTCATCAGTGGGCGGCCTCTCCCCCTGGGCCGCGCTCTGGCGTCGCGCCGGTTTTCCGATTCTCAGCTGCACCCGTGCTCTCCTCCCCGAAACGCCACGGACCGGCGTCGGCACGGGCACGCTAGGCAGCCGTCGTGACCGTCTGCGGTGCGCGGGGTGTACTGGGGGTGAACGCCGCGGCACAACGAGCATGAAGCGGACGTTGCGCGGCGGCGCGTGGCCGCACGGTCCGCCCGGGCGGGAGCCGCCGGGGTGCGGCTGGGATCATGGCGGGATGGACGCACCGACCCCGATCGACCTGGCCGCCTGGCCGCGGCGGCAGCACTTCGAGCACTACCGCACGGTCGTGCCCTGCACCTACTCGATGACGGTGGAGCTGGACGCCACCGCGTTCGCCGCGGCGCTGCGCCGCTCGGCCCGCAGGACGTACGTCGCGCAGGTGTGGGCGCTGGCGACGGTGGTCAACCGGCACGAACAGTTCCGCATGTGCCTGACGGCCGACGGTGCGCCCGCCGTCCGGCCGGTGGTCCACCCGGCGTTCACCGTGTTCAACCCGGCGCGCGAGACCTTCGCCTGCGTGTGGACGGCGTACGACGCGGAGTTCGGCGCGTTCCACGACCGGGCGTCGGCGCTGCTCACGGAGCACGCCGGCGCCACCGAGTTCTTCCCGCAGGGCCCGCCGCCGCCCGACACGTTCGACGTGTCCAGCCTGCCGTGGGCGTCGTTCACCGGGTTCGACCTCAACGTCCGGGGCGGGTTCGACCATCTGGCGCCGATCTTCACCCTCGGGCGCTACGCGGAACGGGACGGCCGCACCGTGCTGCCGCTCGCGGTGCAGGTCCACCACGCGGCGGCCGACGGCTTCCACACGGCCCGGCTGGTCAACGAGGTGCAGGCGCTGCTCGCCGACCCGCGGTGGGTGAACGGCGGCGCGGTCCCGGCCGGCTGAGGCGGCGGCCCGTGGCGCAGGGTTCGCCTCCGGCGCCGCCCGTGACCGGCCCGGAGGTAGGTTCGTGCTCGACGACGCGCCCGACGCGGAGCCGGCAGGGGCGCACCGGCGAGGAGGAGTGGGGGCGTCATGGGCGCGGAGATCCGCCGACTGCTGCGCGGCATCGAGGTGTTCGCGGGCGAGCTGCCGGGGTTCGACCCGGCGACCGCGCCGGCGGAGCCGGTGGCGCTGTTCACCGAGTGGCTGGGCGAGGCGCTGCGCGCCGGGGTGCCCGAGCCGCACGCGATGACGCTGTCGACGGCCGGCGGTGACGGTGAGCCCGACGCGCGGGTGCTGATCCTCAAGGACGTCGGCGCCGACGGCTGGTGGTTCGCCTCCGACGCCGCCAGCGCCAAGGGCCGCGATCTCGCCGCCCGGCCGTTCGCGGCGCTGACCTTTCACTGGCCGCTGCTCGGCCGGCAGGTCCGGGTGCGGGGGCCCGTCGGTACGGCAGAGCCGGAGCGCTCCGCCGCCGACTTCCTGGCGCGGGGCGTCGGCGCCCGCGCCGAGGCCCTGCTCGGCCGCCAGTCGCAACCGCTGACCGACCCGGCGGAACGGGAGGCAGCGGTCGCTGCCTCCCGCGCCCGCGTCGAACGCGAACCGGGACTGGTCGCGCCCGGGTGGACGCTCTACGCGGTGCGGCCGGTGGCGGTCGAGTTCTGGCAGGGCGACCGCGACCGGCAGCACACCCGGCTCCGGTACGGCGTCGAGGGCGGGCGCTGGCACCGGCAGCAGCTCTGGCCCTGACGCACCGCGGGTGCTCCCCGGCCGTGACGGGGGGCGCACCCGGGTGGCGGGCTCGTGGCTCGGATCCGGCCGGCCCGCGCCTTAGAGCGGGGCGAGGCGCGCCTTGAGCAGGCAGAACTCGTTGCCCTCGGGGTCGGCCAGCACGTGCCACCCCTCGTCGCCCCGCTGGCCGACGTCGGCGGGGCGGGCGCCGAGCGCCAGCAGCCGCTCCAGCTCGGCGTCCTGGTCGCGGTCGGTGGCGTTGACGTCGATGTGCAGCCGGGCCTTCCCCGGCTCCGGCTCGTCGCGGTAGCTGAGGATGATGGTCGACTGCGGCCCGCCGAACCCCTCCCGCGGCCCGATCTCGACGCACCCCTCCTCACGGTCGAGGACGACGAAGTCGAGGACGTCGCACCAGAACGTGGCCAGGGCCTCCGGGTCGCGGCAGCCGAGGGCGCGAACGGCTCAGCACGACGAGTCGTGGGTCGACGGGTGGCGTGGGGTGCGTCGGACCGGTCGACCTCGTGCCGATACCTGGGTGAACAGGGGATATCACGGCTGTTGC
Organism: Streptomyces spiramenti; assembly: GCF_012034385.1. Taxonomy (GTDB): domain Bacteria; phylum Actinomycetota; class Actinomycetes; order Streptomycetales; family Streptomycetaceae; genus Streptomyces; species Streptomyces spiramenti. The sequence continues at coordinate 12,749 of NZ_JAAVJB010000023.1, read as the reverse complement.
GACGTTCGGCCCCGTAGCGCGTCAAGTCGGCGCACAATGAGGCATGGAGTTACCTGAGAGCCCCGCCGGCATTCCCCCGTGGCCCGGCGTCGAGAGCTTCATCCGCAACCTGGATCGTGCCCTGGCCTCGCCGCGGGAAAGAGCGACGGAGCTGGTTCTGGTAGTAGAGGAGCTTCCCGGCCAGGCCGCCGCCCAGCTACTGGGCGGGCTGCGCGAACACTGCACCAGTGACGGCCGAGTCCTCGCTCCCCGCGTCCTGCTCAGCATTGGTGCGGACGACGACTTGGTCGGGCTGGTCGACGAGTGCGCCGACAGCCTCAGTACGCTCCCGTCGGGAGCGGGACGGCTGCGCCTGCGGCAGTACGAGCTTCTGCGACAGGTTGCCTCGACCACGAACCTCCCCACCGCCCCGACTCACCGGTCCCGCCAGCTGCGCCGGCAGCTCTACGAGAGCCGTTCCCGGGAGGAGCTGAACGGCGAGTTCGCCGAGCGGCTACCGGACAGGCTGAGTTGGCTCGGCGGAGCACTGGGTCTAGTGGTCTGGACGTGGCGACGCTGGGTGGGGGAATGGATGTTCGCCCGCAGGACCAACCGGCTGATGACCGGGCGTCGTTCGTGGTTCGCGCGCTGGTCCGAGGCCCAGAGCGGCAACCCGTGCGCCGACTTCTTCGCCGTGGCCCACCAGCTCGCCCCGGGAGGGAAGCTCTCCGACCGCACCGGCGCCGCACTACTGCACGCACTGCTGCACGACTTGGACCGCTCGGTGCGCGGCGCGCTGTGGTCACCCTGGCGTGCCCGGCGCACCCGCTACCTGATCCTCGCCAAGGCGGGTGGGGACGGCGAGGACGTCCTGCGGAACCTGATCGCCGACTACCGCCAGGCGACAGGCGCCCTCGGCTCCCGAGCCACCCTGCTGTTCGCACGTGTCACGCCCGCGCGCTGCGCGGAGCTGGGAGTGACCGAGCACGCCTCGCTCGACGCGGTACCGGGACCGGCCGCCCGGAACCGCGACGCTCAGGCGGTGGCGGTCACCGCGCCGACAGAAACGCTGCCCGCCGGAGTTTTCCGGCGCGAGAAGATGCCGCCCAGGGCGGTACTCGGCGTGCCCGCCGGGCTCACGCTGCGCGTGGCGGCGCTGCTATGCGTTCTCGGTCTCCTGGGCACGGGCGGCGTACTCGCCGTGGAGTCGGCCCGCAACCCCTGCCCCGACGGCCAGTTCCTGGCCACCGGGCGGGAGCTGTGCGTCGGCATCAGTGACGGCAGAACGCTGTTCAAGGGCATGGCCGAGGAGTTCGAGGCGGAGTTTGAACGCATAGCCGAAAACAACGAGACGGCGCAGGAGCGAACTCACACACGCACGGTGGCGCACGTCGCCTCCTACACGGGCGCCCACGTTGGGTCGAAGTTCGTACAGCAGAGCGCGCTCGACGAACTGCGCGGCATCGCGCTCGCTCAAGAGCATCTCAACAAGGAGTCAGCCAGATGGGACGGAGTGGCGCTGAAAATAGTCCTGGTCAACGCCGGCCCCCGCTTCGAGTCCGGCGCTGAGGTCGCGCAGCGGCTGAACTCCCTGGTGAAGCAGGACAAGGAGGTCGTCGCCGTCGTCGGGCTGGGTCAGAGCCGCGAGGGCACGTACACGACGATGACGGCGCTGGATGAGTCCGGGGTGGCGATGGTCGGGACGACCGCCACCGCCCAGCAGATGCAGGAGTACCCGCACTACTTCCAGGTAGCCCCGGACAACCGACGCCAAGCGGAGGTCGCGGTGGCCTTCACCGAGGGTCATCTCATGGCCACGGCGCCGGACGAGGACCGGAACGCGGTCGAGGAGACCGTCGTGATCGCCTTCGACGATGAAGACGACTACAGCGCTGACCTTGCGAAGCAGTTCAGGGCCGCGTACGGCAAGGAGGTCCAGAACGTTCCCTACACAGCCCAGTACCCCACGGACCGTCACGATGAGGCCCAGCTGCAGGACCCTTCCAAGGTCACCGAGGCCATCTGCGGCCGCACGTCACCTCAGCGGAACACTGTGCTCTTCTGGGCCGGCCGTGCGGGGGACCTTGTCACCGTCATGGACGGGTTCGGGTCGACGGAGAACTGCGGCACGGTCACCGTACTCGGCGGTGACGCCATCGCCAGCGCGCCAATCGAAGAGTCCGCGCTGCGCGACGGGGACGCCATCCACTACCTCACCCCCGCCGTCCCCGGCGCCCCCGGCAACACCAGCCGCGCGGAGGTGTTCAGGGATGCGTACAACGCCGCGTGGGAAGAGGGCTACGCAGGCGCGGCGTTGGGCTGGGACGCGATGGCGGTCGTGGAAGCAGCCGTCAGATCCGTCGTGGGCGCAGGGGCGGAATTCGACCACTCACACGTCCGCCAGGCACTGCACAGCGGCAACACAGACGTCGTCGGGGTCACCGGCGTGCTCGAGCCTGGCAGCAGTGAGCCGAGCGCCAGGCCCGTGTTCGTGATGGAGACAGTCTCCGGCGTTCCGACGATCGTGGGTGCCTGCGGGCCGGATGCCGACAGGGACTGGCGGTGGGACGGCAGCGACTGTCCCGACCTATAGCGGCCGCATGACCGGTGGGTGCGGCTGGCCAATTTCGTCACGCCGCCGGGACCAGGTGACATGGTGGCGGGGGCAAGGCCCGGTGGAGCACGGGCCTGCCCGTCCGCTGCACGCGGCCCCGCGTCACCGCTCAGCCGTCACAAGCCTCCAGCCGCCGAAAACGCGCCCGCCCGCCGCCCCGGCCCGGTGAGGGGCGGGTGCGGCGGGCGGGACGACCGACGGGGGTCGTCAGACGTTGAAGCCGAGGGCGCGCAGCTGCTCACGGCCCTCGTCGGTGATCTTGTCCGGGCCCCACGGCGGCATCCAGACCCAGTTGATCTTGAGCTCCTTGACGAGCCCCTCGGTCGCGGACTTCGCCTGGTCCTCGATGACGTCGGTCAGCGGGCAGGCCGCGGAGGTCAGCGTCATGTCGAGCGTGGCGGTGTTGTCGTCGTCCACGTGCACGCCGTAGATGAGGCCGAGGTTGACCACGTCGATGCCCAGCTCGGGGTCGACGACGTCGTACAGCGCTTCGCGGACCTCCTCCTCGGAGGCGGGCTTGGCAGTGATGTCGGTCATGCGGTCTTCTCCTCAAGTGCCTGGCCGGTGGCGTCCTTCCAGGCCATCCAGCTCAGCAGGGCGCATTTCACTCGGGCGGGGTACTTGGAGACGCCGGCGAACGCGACCGCGTCCTCCAGCAGCTCCTCCATGGCGTCGTCGGGGGTGAGCTGCCCCTTGGACTGCATCAGCTCCAGGAACGCCTCCTGCACGCGCCGCGCCTCGTCGAGGTCCTTGCCGACGAGCAGCTCGTTCAGCACCGACGCACTGGCCTGGCTGATGGAGCAGCCCTGCCCGTCGTAGCTGACGTCGGCGACGGTGTCGCCGTCGAGCCGCACCCGCAGGGTGATCTCGTCGCCGCAGGTGGGGTTCACGTGGTGCACCTCGGCGTCGCCGTCGCGCAGGCCACGCCCGTGGGGGTGCTTGTAGTGGTCCAGGATCACGTCCTGGTACATGGAGTCCAGCTTCACGTCGCTACCTGTGTCCTCACCCGAAGAAGTTCCGAACGTGTTCCAGCCCGTCGGCGAGGGCGTCGACCTCGGCCGGGGTGGAGTACAGATAGAACGACGCGCGCGTCGTCGCGGGAATTCCGTACCGCAGGCACACCGGGCGGGCGCAGTGGTGACCCACCCGGACGGCGATGCCCAGCTCGTCCAGCACCTGCCCGACGTCGTGCGGGTGGATGTCCCCCAGCGCGAACGAGATCGCCGCACCGCGGTCCTCGACGGTCTCCGGGCCGATGAACCGCAGCCCGGGGATGGCCGACAGCCGCTCCAGCGCGTAGCCGGTGATGGCGTGCTCGTGCGCGGCGATGGCGTCCATGCCGATGGCGGAGAGGTAGTCCACCGCGGCGCCCAGCCCCACCGCCTGCGCGACCGGCGGGGTGCCGGCCTCGAACTTGTGCGGCGCGGGCGCGTAGGTGGAGGAGTGCATCGACACGGTCTCGATCATCTCGCCGCCGCCCAGGAACGGCGGCAGGTCCTCCAGCAGCTCCTGCCGACCCCACAGCACGCCGATGCCGGTCGGGCCGCACATCTTGTGGCCGGTGAAGGCGACGAAGTCGGCCTGGAGGGCCTGGACGTCGAGCGTCATGTGCGGCGCCGCCTGCGAGGCGTCGATGCAGACCAGGGCGCCGACCTCCTGGGCGCGGCGCACGATGGCCTCGACCGGGTTGTGGGTGCCCAGGATGTTGGAGACCAGCGTGAACGACACGATCTTGGTGCGTTCGGTGATCACCTCGTCGATCGCGGAGAGGTCGAGCCGGCCCTCGTCGGTCAGCCCGAACCACTTCAGCTTCGCGCCGGTGCGCTGCGCGAGCAGCTGCCACGGGACGATGTTGGAGTGGTGCTCCATCTCCGTGATGACGATCTCGGTACGCTCGTCGACCTTGTACGGCTCGTCGGCCCAGCCGAGCATGTTGGCGACGAGGTTCAGCGACTCCGAGGCGTTCTTGGTGAAGATCACCTCGTTGCGGCTGGGCGCGTTGACGAACGCGGCGACCTTGTCGCGCGCGCCCTCGTAGAGCGCGGTGGCCTCCTCGGCGAGCACGTGCACACCGCGGTGGACGTTGGCGTTGTGGCGCTCGTAGTAACCGCTGAGCGCGTCGATCACCTGGCGCGGCTTCTGCGAGGTCGCCGCGTTGTCCAGGTACACCAGTCGTTTTCCGTCGTGGATCTCCCGGTCCAGGACCGGGAAGTCCTTGCGGATCGCCTCCGTGTCCAGGAGGCCCGGGAGCACAGGGCGGGGATGGGTCATGACGATGCGCCGCCCTTCACGTACTGCTCGTAACCCTCGGCCTCCAGCTTGTCGGCCAGCTCGGCGCCGCCGGACTCCACGATGCGGCCCTTGGCGAAGACGTGCACGTGGTCGGGGTTGATGTAGCGCAGGATGCGCGTGTAGTGGGTGATCAGCAGGGTGCCGGAGTCGCCCGAGTTGCGGACGCGGTTGACGCCCTCGGAGACGACGCGCAGCGCGTCGATGTCCAGGCCGGAGTCGGTCTCGTCGAGGATCGCGATCTTCGGCTTGAGCAGCTCCAGCTGGAGGATCTCGTGGCGCTTCTTCTCACCGCCGGAGAAGCCCTCGTTCACGTTGCGCTCGGCGAAGGAGGGGTCCATCTCCAGGCCGGCCATGGTCTCCTTCACCTCCTTGATCCAGGTACGGAGCTTGGGGGCCTCGCCGCGGATCGCCGTGGCGGAGGTGCGCAGGAAGTTGGAGACGGAGACACCGGGGACCTCGACCGGGTACTGCATGGCGAGGAAGACGCCGGCACGGGCCCGCTCGTCGACGGACATCTCCAGGACGTCCTCGCCGTCGAGGGTGACGGTGCCGCCGGTGACGGTGTACTTGGGGTGGCCGGCCAGGGAGTAGGCGAGGGTGGACTTGCCGGAGCCGTTGGGGCCCATGATGGCGTGGGTCTCACCCTGCTTCACGGTCAGGTCAACCCCCCGCAGGATCTCGGTGGGGCCGCCTTCGCCCTCGACGGAGACGTGCAGGTCGTGGATCTCAAGCGTAGCCATGGGGAAGTCAGGACTCCTGGGTGACGGAGACGAGCACGGCCGCGTCGGGGCCGTCTCCCTCGATCTTTACGGGGTACACGGGAATGGGGCGGGTGGCCGGGAGGCCGGAGGGCTTTCCGGTGCGCAGGTCGAACGACGACCCGTGCAGCCAGCACTCGATCGCGCAGTCCTCGACCTCGCCCTCGGAGAGCGAGACGTTGGCGTGCGAGCAGATGTCGTTGACCGCGAACACCTCGCCCTCGGTGCGGACGACCGCGACCGGGACGCCGGTGATCTCCACCCGCTTGGGGGTGTCCTCCTCCAGCTCACCCAGCGCGCAGGCGCGCACGAAGGACTCGGTCGCGGTCATCCGATCGACTCCGCGAGCTCGGCCTCCAGCTTGAGGGTCAGCCGCTCCTCGACGTCGGGGACGCCGATCTGCTGGAGCAGCTCACCGAAGAAGCCGCGGACCACCAGGCGGCGGGCCTCCTCGGCGGAGATGCCGCGCGCCATCAGGTAGAACAGCTGCTCGTCGTCGAAGCGGCCGGTCGCCGAGGCGTGGCCCGCGCCGACGATCTCGCCGGTCTCGATCTCCAGGTTGGGGACCGAGTCCACGCGGGCGCCGTCGGTGAGGACCAGGTTGCGGTTGAGCTCGTAGGTGTCGGTGCCCGTGGCGGCGGCCCGGATCAGCACGTCGCCGATCCACACCGCGCGGGCGCCGGCGCCCTGGAGCGCACCCTTGTAGGCCACGTTGCTGCGGCAGTTGGGGGTGTTGTGGTCCACCAGCAGCCGGTGCTCGTGGTGCTGGCCGTCGTCGGTGAAGTAGAGGCCGTAGAACTCGGCCTCGCCGCCGGGGCCGGTGTACTGCACGCGCGGCTGGATCCGGACCAGGTCGCCACCGAAGGTGACGACGACGGACTTGAAGGAGGCGTCGCGGCCCAGCAGCGCGTCGTGCTGCGAGCAGTGCACCGCGGTGTCGTCCCAGTCCTGCACGGAGACCACGGTGAGCTTGGCGCCGTCACCGACGACGAACTCGACGTTGGCGGCGCGCACGGCGTCGCCGGTGTGGTCCAGGACCAGTACCGCCTCGGCGAACGGCTTCAACTCGAAGACCGTGTGGCCGAAGGAGACACCGCCGGTGCCGTGCAGCGAGACGCGGACCGGCTCGGTCAGCGGCTCGGAGACGGTGACGACGGTGGCGCCGGCGAAGGAGCTGTACGCCTGGGCGGCGACGCGGTCCACCGGGGTGCCGGCACGGCCGAGCCGGGCGTCGTCGCGCCCGACGGTCTCGACGGTCACGCCCTCGGGCGCGTCCACCTGTGCCTTGATCGCGCCGTCGGCGACCGCGGAGCCGTCGTGCAGCCCGCGCAGCCGTTCCAGCGGCGTGAACCGCCACTCCTCCTCGCGGCCGTGCGGCACCGGGAAGTCCGCGACGTCGAAGGACGGCGACGCGCTCATCCGGGTGGCGACGGTGGACTCGACGGCCGCCGCCGTGTTCTCAAGGGCCTCAGCCATGGCTGTCGTGATGCTCGCTTTCTGCTTCGGTTCTCGCTCCCCGCGCGGGCCTCCTGGTCACGGGCTCTCGCCCGGACCGGCGGCGTGCGCCGGGGTGCCTTCTCCCGGGTCCCTGGGGGCCGCGGGTCGCGGGGGCGGCCGGTTGCCGCCACCCCCGCGCCGGAGGGCGCCGTCAGCCGACGGAACCCTCCATCTGGAGCTCGATGAGCCGGTTGAGCTCCAGCGCGTACTCCATGGGCAGTTCCTTGGCGATGGGCTCGACGAAGCCGCGCACGATCATCGCCATCGCCTCGTCCTCGGACAGACCGCGGCTCATCAGGTAGAAGAGCTGTTCGTCGCTCACCTTGGAGACGGTCGCCTCGTGGCCCATCGTCACGTCGTCCTCGCGGACGTCGACGTAGGGATAGGTGTCGGAGCGGGAGACGGTGTCCACCAGCAGCGCGTCGCAGAGCACGTTGGACTTCGAGCCCTCCGCGCCCTCGCCGATCTCGATGAGGCCGCGGTAGGAGGTGCGACCGCCACCGCGCGCCACCGACTTGGAGACGATGTTGGAGGAGGTGCGCGGTGCCATGTGGACCATCTTGGCGCCGGCGTCCTGGTGCTGGCCCTCGCCCGCGAAGGCGACGGAGAGCGTCTCGCCCTTGGCGTGCTCGCCCATCAGGTAGATGGCCGGGTACTTCATGGTGACCTTGGAGCCGATGTTGCCGTCGACCCACTCCATGGTGGCGCCCTCGTAGGCGACGGCGCGCTTGGTCACCAGGTTGTAGACGTTGTTCGACCAGTTCTGGATCGTCGTGTAGCGGCAGCGACCGCCCTTCTTCACGATGATCTCGACGACCGCGGAGTGCAGCGAGTCCGACTGGTAGATCGGCGCGGTGCAGCCCTCGACGTAGTGGACGTAGGCGTCCTCGTCGACGATGATCAGCGTCCGCTCGAACTGGCCCATGTTCTCGGTGTTGATCCGGAAGTAGGCCTGGAGCGGGATGTCCACGTGCACGCCCTTCGGCACGTAGATGAAGGACCCGCCGGACCACACGGCCGTGTTCAGCGCGGAGAACTTGTTGTCACCGGAGGGGATGACCGTCCCGAAGTACTCCTGGAAGATCTCCGGGTGCTCGCGCAGCGCGGTGTCGGTGTCCAGGAACAGCACGCCCTGGGCCTCCAGGTCCTCACGGATCTGGTGGTAGACGACCTCGGACTCGTACTGCGCCGCGACGCCGGCGACCAGGCGCTGCTTCTCCGCCTCGGGGATGCCGAGCCGGTCGTACGTGTTCTTGATGTCCTCCGGCAGGTCCTCCCAGGACTGCGCCTGCTTCTCGGTGGACCGGACGAAGTACTTGATGTTGTGGAAGTCGATACCGGAGAGGTCCGAGCCCCAGTTGGGCATCGGCTTCTTGTCGAAGAGCCTCAGCGCCTTCAGGCGCATCTTCAGCATCCACTCCGGCTCGGACTTCTTCCCCGAGATGTCGCGGACGACGTCCTCGGAGAGGCCGCGCTTGGCCGTGGCGCCGGCGGCGTCCGAATCGGCCCAGCCGTACTCGTAGGTGCCCAGGCCGTCGAGCTCGGGGTGGGCGGTCTCCGTGGGGAGCGTCATGCGGGGTTCCTCCCGGCGGTGCGTGATGGTGCGGACCCGGCCGCGCGGGGCGGCTCGGTCCCATGGGGCTTACGGGGTACGAAGGTCGTGCACACGCCGTCGCCGTGGGCGAGGGTCGCCAGGCGCTGCACGTGCGTGCCGAGCAGGGTGGAGAAGACTTCCGTCTCCGCCTCGCACAGCTGCGGGAACCGCTCGGCGGCGTGCGCGACCGGGCAGTGGTGCTGGCACAGCTGCTCACCGGCAGCGGTGCCCGGCGCGTCGCGCGCGGTGGCGGCGTAACCGTCCCGGGAGAGCGCCTCCGCAAGGGCGGCGGCGCGCTCCTCCGGCGGCAGGCCCTCCATCGTGGCGGCGTACCGCTCGGCGATCCGTTCGGCGCGGGCGCGGGCGAAGGCCATGACGGCGGCCTCGCCGCCCTCACCGCCGCCGGCGGCGCGTTCGATCCAGCGCAGCGCCTCCACGGCCAGTTCGTCGTAGGACTGGTCGAACGCGTCGCGCCCGCCGTCGGTGAGCGCGAAGACCTTGGCGGGGCGGCCTCGGCCGCGCGAACCGTAGACCCGCTTCTCCCGCGCCTCGACGATCCCCTCACCCGCCAGCGTGTCGAGGTGCCGGCGGACGGCGGCCTGGGTGAGCTCCAGTCGCCCCGCGAGTTCCGCGGCGGTGGAGGGCCCGTGGTCGAGGATGGAGCGGGCGACGCGGCGACGCGTCCCGTGCTGCTCCTCGCCCGCGGCAGGCGCGTTGGCTCCGGTGGCCGCGGGGGCCACCGGGAGCTGCGGGCGCTCGCCGACGTTTTTCACAACGCCATTGTTGCGTAATTCTCGATCCTCGGGCAACCCGCCCGCTTTGGCCTGCGAAATGCCGTGCATCACTTAGGTAAACCTAAGCTTTGCGGGTATATCCGCGGAGCGGTGAACCGCGCCGCGTCACCGCGCCGCTCCGCGCCTGCCGCCGACCGCCGCCGGGTACCGGGATCGGGGCCGCCCGGCGGACGGGCGCCGCCGGGTACGGCGTCCGGGCACATTACGCCACCGGGGGCGGGCCCGGGGCCGCCCGCCTCGCCACCGTAGACTCCCCGCCATGCGCAGCGAACCGGCCGTAGTGGTCGCCGGCCTGGTGAAGCGGTACGGCGACACCACCGCCGTCGACGGCCTCGACCTGACCGCGGCACGCGGCGCGGTCACCGCCGTCCTCGGCCCCAACGGCGCAGGGAAGACCACCACCGTCGAGACGTGCGAGGGGTTCCGCACCGCGGACGCCGGTGAGGTCCGCGTCCTCGGATTGGACCCGGCGCGCGACGGCGCGGCGCTGCGGCCCCGCATCGGCGTGATGCTCCAATCAGGGGGCGTGTATCCGACCGTGCGCGCCATGGAAATGCTCCGGCACACCGCGCGACTCCACGCGCACCCGCTGGACCCGGAGGAACTCGGCGAACGGCTCGGCCTCCACGCCTGCGGGAGGACCCCCTACCGCCGTCTCTCCGGCGGCCAGCAGCAACGGCTCGCCCTGGCCCTGGCCGTCGTCGGACGTCCGGAACTCGTCTTCCTCGACGAACCGACCGCCGGCCTCGACCCGCAGGCCCGCCACGCCACCTGGGAGCTGATCCGCTCGCTGCGGGCCGCCGGCGTCGCCGTCGTGCTGACCACCCACCTCATGGACGAGGCCGAGGACCTCGCCGACCACGTCGCCGTGGTCGACGGCGGGCGCGCCATCGCCGCCGGGAGCCCGGCCGAGCTGTGCGGCGGCCGGGACGACGTCCTGCGGTTCGTCGGCGAACCCGGTCTGGACCTCGCCTCGCTGAACGCGGCGCTCCCCGCCGGCGCCGCCGCCGAGGAGTCGCCCGCGGGCCACTACCGCGTCACCGGTGCCGGGGGCCCCGCGCTGCTCGCCGCCGTCACCGCCTGGTGCGCCGCGCACGACGTGCTCGCCGACCGCATCACGACCCGGCGGCACAGCCTGGAGGACATCTTCCTCGACCTGACCGGCAGGGAGCTGCGTCCGTGACCGCCCCCGACCACCGCGCCGACGCCGGCCCCGGCCGTGCCCCCGGCCCCGCCACGCAGAACCGGAGCGACGAGGTGCCCGCCACCGAAGCGGAGTTCGCCCCCCGGCCCGGCCCCGCGCCCCTCCCTCGCATGATCGCGGCCCAGGCGGCGCTGGAGACCAGGATGCTGCTGCGCCACGGCGAGCAGCTGCTGCTGACCGTGGTCATCCCCACGCTGCTGCTGGTCCTCTTCAGCGCCGTCGACATCATCGACACCGGGGACGGCGGCGACACGGTCGCCGGCCGCGTCGCCTTCCTCGCTCCCGGCATCCTCTCGCTCGCCGTGCTCTCCACCGCCTTCACCGGCCAGGCCATCTCCACCGGCTTCGAACGCCGCTACGGGGTGCTCAAGCGGCTGGGCGCCTCCCCGCTGCCCCGGTGGGCGCTGCTGACCGCGAAGAGCTGCTCGGTCGCGGTGACGCTGCTCCTGCAACTGGTCCTGCTCTGCGCCGTGGCGCTCGCCCTCGGCTGGTCGCCGACCGGCGGCGCGGCCGGCCTGTGCGCCGCCCTCCTGCTGCTGGTGCCGGCGACGGTCGCGCTGTCGGCGCTCGGCCTGCTGATGGCCGGCACGCTGCGCGCGGAGGCCACCCTGGCGGCGGCCAACCTCGTCTTCGTCCTGCTGATCTTCGGCGGCGGTGTCGTCGTGCCGCTGGAGAACTTCCCCGACGCGGTCGCCCGGGGGCTGGAGCTGCTGCCGGTGGCGGCGCTCTCCGAGGGGCTGCGCGAGGTGCTCCAGCAGGGCGCGCCCCTGCCCTGGGGCACCGTGGCGCTGCTCGTCGGCTGGGCGGTGGCGGCCACCGCGGCGGCGGCCCGCTTCTTCCGCTGGGAGTGACGGCGCGCGTGCCGGCGCCGCGCGCGTGGGGCGCGGGCGGTGGGGGCGCGAGCCGGTGCGACGCAGGCCACACCCCTTGCGGACCCCCCTCGTGAATGAATGCACAAGCGGCGCGCATACGATGGCGGACGTGCCGAAGAAGCCCTCCGCCCCCCGTACCCCGCTCGCCTGGCTCGACGCGCGGTGGACTCCGCGGCCGGAGACCGTGCGCCGCGCCGCCCTCCTCGCCCTGGTCATGAGCGTCGTCATCGTCGTCACCGGCGGAGCCGTCCGCCTCACCGGCTCCGGCCTGGGGTGCGACACCTGGCCCCGCTGCACCGAGGACTCCTACGTCACCACGCCCGAGATGGGCCTGCACGGCGTCATCGAGTTCGGCAACCGGATGCTGACGTACGTCCTCTCGGCGGCGGTCGGCTTCTTCATCGCCGCCGCGCGGTGCGCCGCGCCCCGCCGCCGGTCCCTGACCCGCCTGGGGTGGGCGCAGTTCTGGGTCGTCCTCAGCAACGCGGTGCTCGGCGGTGTCACCGTCCTCACCGGTCTCAACCCCTGGGTCGTCGCCGGTCACTTCCTGCTCGCGACCGCGCTGATCACGGTCACCACCGTCGCGTGGCTGCGCAGCAAGGAGGGCGACGGCCGGCCACGCCCGCTGGTGGGCGTCCCGGTCCAGCGTGCCGTCGCCGGGCTGACGGCGGTGACCGCCGCGCTGATCGTCGCCGGTACCGCCGTCACCGGTTCCGGCAGGCACGCCGGTGACAACAGCCGGGAGATCGTGCGGATGCCCTTCGACTGGGAGTCCGTCACCCGCGTCCACGCCGTGCTGGCCTGGATCGTCGTGATCGGCGCACTGGCGGTGCTGGTGGGCCTGCGGCTGTTGGACGCGCCTCCCGGGCCCCGGGCACGCGCCCGCGACCTGATGATCGTCCTTCTCGCGCAGGGCGCGATCGGCTACGTGCAGTACGCACTCGACGAGCCACCGCTGCTGGTCGGCATCCACATGCTCGGCTCCACACTGACCTGGATCGCCACGGTGCGGCTGCTGCTGTCGCTGCGCGAGCGCGGCGCGTTGCCGGGCGGCGAGGCGGTTGCGCAGTTCGACCGCGGTCAGTGAGTCGAAGCCGACGGCGAGGAACGCGTCGTCCGGGCGCAGCGCCTCGGCCGTGGCGTGC
>NZ_JAAVJB010000239.1 GCF_012034385.1 Streptomyces spiramenti | reverse complement strand
AGGTCGAGGCGGCGCTCGCCCGGCACCCGTGGGGCGGCACCGGCGCGGGCGGGTGCCCGCCCCCTCCTTCACGGGGACGAGACCCGCTCGTCCGGGAGGACGAGGGACTCGTCCTCCCCTGGTACCGGGCAGCCCGAGGGCCACCCGGAACCGGTCTGCGGACCGGCGGTCGGAGCTCGCCGGCCACCGGCTACGGGCCGACGGTCGCCGGGTCAGACGTCGAGGCTCCAGTGCGCCTTGTCCTGGCTGCCGACGACCTGGACGGTGACATCGACGAAACCGGCGTCCTCGGGGACGTCGAAGCCGACCTCGCCGCCGGCGGTACGGCCCGGCTTGAGGGTGCCGCGCGGGTCGGACGTGAGCGAGGCGCTGTCGAAGATGCGGTCCGCCTCCACGCCGCGGTCCCCGGCCCGCACGGTGTAGAGGAGGGCGACCTCCTGGTCCTCGTCGGCGCCGTTGGTGACGGAGACGCCGAACTTCGTGGGAATCTCCTCGTGGTCCACGTAGTCGGCGGGGGTGAACGGCTCGGGGGCCTCCACCGTGATCTCCAGGCCCTCGGCGGTGACGAAGGTCTGGCCGGCCTCCAGGAAGTCGCCCTGGTCGCGGTCGGCGGCGTCGCCCTCGGCGGGCGTGTCGGCCTGGTCGGCGTCGGCGTCGTCGGTCGCGTCGCCGTCACCGGTGTCCGCGTCGCCCGCCCCGTCGTCCTCGGCGTCCGCCCCGTCCGTCTCGCGGCTCTCCTGGCCACGGTCCAGCGGCATCTCCGACTCGTCACACGCCGTCAGTCCGCCGACCGCCAGTGCCGCCACTGCCACACCGGCGACCATCCGCATCCGGCGTCCGCGAAGAGTACGCAGCTGAGCCATGGTCGTCCCCCTATGTTCTGGTGCGCCGGCCCCCGTTCGAACCGGCGTGCTCATCGCACCAGCTCCGGGCGCTCCCCGCCAGCGCCGGGAGCGGCCTGTAGCAGCGCCGCGACAAACCCACGACGGGAGGCGGAAGATCGCGACGGGACCAGCGGAACCCGGACACCGCCCCCACCTCGCCCCCGGCGCACACCCCTGGTGTCCGCCCACCGCCACCACGCGGCGCCGCCGCCACCAGCAGGTGTGGCCACCGCGTGGCCGCCGGTCCACCGCCGGTTCACCGGACGGCAAGTTCCGCGTCGTCCCCTCCCGGTATCACTGTCCACCTGGGGCGAGCACCCCCGCAGCCCCGCCGATCCGACAACCCACCCGCGCGCGCCCGACCCGGTACGGTCGGTGCCCGGCACCGGGCCGACACGACGACGCCCGACCGGGCCCGCGCGGCACCGCCACACACCGCGCCCCGCGGCAGCGGCCCCGAGGCCACCGCGGACGGCGTCCGAAGGGAACACCACCATGGGAAGCGCCGCGCCCCGCGCCGTCGTCCTCGCCGACTCCGACAGCCGCTGGAAGTGGGCCGCCCTGGTCGCCCGGCGCATCGCCCCGGACCACGCGATCGACGCCCGCTTCCTGCGCTCGGGCACCGCGCCCTCGCAGCGGCAGATCGACGAGGTCGGGATCGTGCCGGACACCAGCGCGACGCTCGACTACACCGACGTTCCCAGCGACCCCGCGGTCTCCGCCGCCGACGTCGTCGTCCTCGGCACCACCGGGGGCACCATGCTGACGATGATCCACACGCTGGGGCGGGCTTGGCGGGACCACCCCTCCCGCCCCGCCCTGGTGACCGGCTACGTCGGCGTCATCTACGAGAACATGGTCGACGGCCTGCTGCTGCGCTGCGGATCGGACCTGGTGCTGGCCAACAGCGCCCACGACGCTGCGCGGTTCCGCGACGTCTACACCAGCCTGGACGTGGACCCCGCCGCCGTCGTCGAGACGGCGCTGCCGTTCCTCGGCGGCGCCCCCCACGACCCCGGGGCCGCCGGACGCGACCGCCCGTTCACCGTGACGTTCGCCGTGCAGCCCTCCGTGCCCGGGACCAAGGCGGCCCGGCTCTCCCTCGTCCGGCACCTCGCCCGGCACGCCCGCCTCCACCCCGACCGCGAGGTGCTGCTCAAGCTCCGCAACCAGCCGGGGGAGGCCGTCACCCACACCGAACGCTTCCCCTACCAGGAGCTGCTGCGGTCGCTGCCCGACGCACCGCCGAACCTGCGGCCGGTCTACGGGGACATGGGCTCCGTCCTGGACCGCACCGACCTGCTGGTCACCGTCAGCTCCACCGCCGCGGTCGAGTCGGTCCACCGCTCCATCCCCACCGCCGTCCTCAGTGACTTCGGTGTCCGCGAGGCGCACGGCAACCACTTCTTCGTCCACTCGGGGCTGCTGACGAGCTTCGCCGACCTCGACGCCGGCCACGTACCGACCGTCCGCCCGCAGTGGGCCGCCGAGCACGGCATCGGCCGCACCGACCCCTACCGCGCCGCACGGGAACGCCTCGCGAGCCTCCGCGACCACGGACCGCTGGCACCGCCCCGGCCCTTCTACACCCCCGAGCGCAGCGGCGACTACCTGGAGACCCTCGTCGGGCGCCGGGGCTTCGCGCTCGACGGCACCCCGCTCGCCTCCTCCCCCGCCGCCGCGCGCCCGCCTGCCCTCAAGCGGATCGTTCGTCGCGGTGCCGGCCACCTGTACCGGTTCGGCCGCAACCGCCTCGCCCCGGCGGTCCGCCGCTGGCAGCAGGGCTGACCGGCGGGGCGCACGAAGTCCGGGGCCCCCGTCGGGGAACCGCCGGCCCGAGGGGGCTGCGGGGAGC
Source organism: Streptomyces spiramenti (assembly GCF_012034385.1). Taxonomy (GTDB): domain Bacteria; phylum Actinomycetota; class Actinomycetes; order Streptomycetales; family Streptomycetaceae; genus Streptomyces; species Streptomyces spiramenti. The sequence continues at coordinate 4,634 of NZ_JAAVJB010000239.1, read as the reverse complement.
GCCACGCCCGGGGCGCTCCGGCTCCGGCCGCCCCGGGGGCGGCCGGGGGTGACGGGCCGGTTCCGGGAGGTCACCGAGAAGGTCCGTCCGACACCTGCCGCGCCGACGGGTACAGGCCGTAAGATCACCGCACGCATCGGACCCACCGCCGGGAGATCCTCAGTGAAGCGCCGCACGTCCGCACTGTCCGTCTCGGCCGCCGCGCTGCTCGTGGCCGCCCCGCTGCTCACCGGTTGCTCGACCGACTCGCACCCGGGCGCCGCGGCCGTCGTCGGGGACGAACGCATCAGCGTCTCGCAGGTCCAATCCCAGGTGGAGCACGTCCGCGCCGCCCAGCGGGCCAGCGAGAACGCCGACCAGCTGATCGCCGCCACCGGCGCGCTCCCCCAGGAGACCGTGCAGCTGATGGTCCGCCGCGAGCTGCTGGAGCGCACCGCGGAGGACAACGACGTCACCGTCACCCGCGGCCAGGTCCAGGAGGCCCGCGACCGGGTGGTGCAGAACTTCGGCGACACCGAGCAGCTGGAGCAGTTCGGCCTCAGCTACGAGGGCGGCGCCTTCACCCTCGACCAGCTCGACGACGTGCTGCGCGAGCAGCTGCTCATCGAGGGACTGGTGGAGCGGATCGGCGAGCAGGGACTCGGCCCCGCCATCGCGGAGACCGCCGAGCGACTCGGCGTCGACATCAACCCCCGGTACGGCGCCTGGGACTACGAGGCCGGCGGCTTCACCACCAGCGACACCCCCTGGCTGGCGGAGCGCGCCGATACCCTGCAGGGGTGAGCACCTCCTCCCCCGCTTCTCCCGCAGCCACCGACCGGGGCCCGGCCGCCACGCCCGGCCCCGGTCGGATCGTGCTGCTGACGACCACCCACCGCGTCGCCCCCGGCCTGCTGTCCTGGCCCGCCTGGGAGGCGCTGCGCGCCGCCGACCGCGTGCTCTGCCGCCGGGCCGACCACCCGCAGCTGCCCTACCTGGCGGAGGCGGGCGTGCGGGTGACCGACCCGGGCGCCGAGCTGCCGGAGGCCGCGGAGCTGGTCGCGGCCCTGACCGCCCAGGCCGGCGCCGGGGACGCGGCACCGCTCCGGACGGTCGTGGTACTCACCGGCGCCGAGGGCGAGCCCCGACTGACGGACGGCCTGGCCCGCATCGCAGGCTCCGGCCGCGCCGCGGCGATGCCCTCGCTGGAACTGCTGCCGGGCTCCTACGACCTGCCCGGGGCACGCCTGCTCGACCTGGTCGAGGTCATGGACCGCATCCGGGTCGCCTGCCCGTGGGCCTCGCGCCGGGACCACGCGGACCTTGCCCACTACGGCATCGAGGAGATCTACGAGCTGGTCGACGCCGTCGAGACGGGCGACCGGGAGGAGATGCGCGAGGAGCTGGGCGACGTCCTGCTCCAGGTGATCTTCCACGCCCGTATCGCGGAGGAGCACCCCGAGGCGCCGTTCTCCGTCGACGACGTGGCCGCCGGGATCGTGGCCAAGCTGGTCAACCGGCACCCGCACGTCTTCGGGGACGCCGTCGCCGACGACGAGGAGGCGGTGAAGGAGCAGTGGGCGCGGGCCAAGGCCGCGGAGAAGCGGCGCCACTCCGTCACCGAGGGGGTCCCGCTCGGCCAGCCGTCGCTCGCGCTCGCCGCCAAGCTCACCGGCCGCGCCCGCAAGGCCGGGCTCGTCGTGCCGCTCCCCACCGGGACGGGCGTCGGGTACCGGCTGCTCGCGCTGGCGGCGGAGGCGGAAGCGGCCGGCACCGACCCGGAGACCGCGCTCCGCGCGGCCACCCGCGTCTACCGGGAGGCGCTGCTCGCCGCCGAGGGTCAGCCGCCCGCGACGGGGGGCGTCGACCGCGCGGCCGAGCCGGACCACACGGACCGCACGGACCTCACCGACGGGCCCGACTGACCGACGTGCCGCATCGGCGGAGGTGCTCCGGTCACTCCGCGGGCGGGTCGAGCCGGATCAGTGGGCCACCGGTGAGCAGCGCTCCCAGTGCCGAGCGGAGGTCCTCACCGGCGAACCAGTCGCCCGTGTGATCGACGCAGTACACGCGCCCCTCCTCGTCGACGGCGAGCAGTCCCGCCCCGACGCCGGGCGCGTCGGGGCCGAGGTGGCCGGCCTCCCCCAGCGGGGTCAGCTCGGTGCCGAGCGCCTGACCGAGGTCGCGCAGCGTGCGGGCCCAGTGCAGGCCCCGCAGCGGCGCCACCGTCACCTGGCACGGCACGTGCTCGCGACCGCCGGCGCGCGGCAGGATGGTGAGGGAACCGAACTCCTCCCACAGCTGCTCGGCCGCGGGCACCACGACGTGCGGGTGGCCCAGCGAGGAGAGGTGGTTGCGCAGCTCCGCCGCCCAGATCACCGACTCCTCGGCGCGCCGGCCGGGCGCCCAGCCGGCGTCGACGAGCGCCTGCTCGACCACGGCGGCGGTGCCCTCACCGTCGGCGGCGGCCTTCCCCTTGAGGACGGGGAGCCGCAGCGCGGTGGTGGCGTCGGTGACGGGGCTGATGGACCGCACCCCGAAGTGGTTGAGGAGCGCCGTGCAGGAGTGGCAGTGCCGCGCGTACTCGCCGTGCTGCGGGTCGCCGTCCTCCCGGATGTGGCGGGTGGTGATCCGGGCGCCCTTGAGGGCGCGGCGGCCCTGGCCGTTGCTGGAGGCGTCCGCGGCGGTGAGCCGCCGGGAGACCAGCGTCACCTCGGGGCAGCGTCCGAGATGGCGGTCGCGCTGCGCGGGGCCGAGGCCGTCGAGCACCTTGCGCACCAGGGGGTGCGGCTCGGGCGCCGGTCCGGAGCGCGCGGCGGTCGCCGTGAGCACGGCCTCGCCGGGCAGCGAGAGGGCGGCGGCGGTGGTGGGGAGGATGCCGTCCCGGCGGTGGTGGAGCCGGGGTGCGCCGGGACGGGCCCAGCCGAGGCGGGGGTCGCCTGCCGCGCGCTGCCCGCTGTCCGAAATCGTCTTCATGGTGGTGATTCCTCCCCCGCGATGAGGCGTGGACCTCATATCCGTCAGCTTGCCACACCGTGCCCTCCGGACCTGGGACCCCATAGGCTGTGGCGGAACAGCGATCAGCAGCAGGGGGCAGACGCCATGACGACAGGTCGGCTCGGGCACCAGGCCGCGCCACCGAACAGGGCCTACGCCGGACAGGTCGTGCAGTTCCCGGACCCTGTCCGCGCCGCCCGCTTCCCGCAGGGGATCCGGGTGGACGACGACGGCTACCCGGACTTCTCGCCCTACGCCCGTGCCGCGGCCGAGGTCGCCGAGCCCCCGGAGGGTTTCGGGGTCGACGAGCTGCGGTTGACCGACTACGTGTCGGCCAACGCGGCACTGCACGCGCAGGGCCACGAGCTCTGGGCGGACGTCCCCCCTGTGGCGACCCCCCACGGGTGGGCCTGGCACCACGTGGCGGGCACCCGGCGGATGGAGCTGGTCCCTGCCGAGGTCAAGGCGCTGCTGCGCCACCACGGCGGCCTCTCCACCACCTCCGTCGACCAGGACAAGCGGGGGACGCGACCGCTGGCGGAGCCGCAGCCGGTGCACTTCGCCGTGCCGCAGCCGATCGGCGTCGCGGAGGAGCTGGTCGCGGGCGCGGAGGCGAAGTTGGGCTATCGCCTGCCCGAGGCGTACCGGATGTTCCTCAAGGCGGCCGGCGGCGGCGCGCCGGAGGGCGTCGCCCTCGACGCGGAGCTGGGCCTGCTGGTGGACCAGCCGTTCTTCACGCTGCGCGACGAGGCGGCCGTCAACGACCTCGTCTACATCAACAAGTGCCTGCGGGACCACCTCACCAAGGACTACCTGGGAGTGGCGTTCGTCCAGGGCGGGATCCTCGCGCTGAAGGTCAAGGGCGAGGACGTGGGCTCGGTGTGGCTGTGCCCGCTGGACGACGCCCGGGACAAGGACGGCCTGACGGTCCAGGAGCGGGTCGAGCGGTTGCTGCTGCCCTGCGGCGCCGACTTCGACGCGTTCCTGCTGCGGCTGGCGGCCAACCCGCCGGAGCTGGACACCGTCGCCAATCTGATGGTGGACGGCGGGTTCGCCTACGCCGTCCCGCTGGAGAGGTGAGAGACCGATGGTGACGTTCGCACAGGCGCAGGAGCGCGCGGAGCGGTGGGTGAACGCCTCGGTCGCGCCGGACGCGCGGCGCGCGGTCGTGGTCCGCGAGTTCGACCTCGGTTTCGTGGCCTGGGCCGAGGGCCCGGCCGGGCACCCGACGGGCGGCCGACTGGTGATCGCCCGCGACAGCGGGGAGACCACCCTGTGGCCGGCGCTGCCGGTCGACGACGTGATAGACGCCTACCTGGCACGGTACGTCGACGTGCCGGAGGCACCGGAGCCCGAGCAGGAGCCCCCGGCCATCGACCTGGAGGCGACCTCCTTCCTGCTGACGCCGCCGCAGTGGCTCCAGGAGGCGGCGGACCGCGCGGGGATCCCCGACAACCGCCCCGAGGACCGCACCGGCCCCCCGGCGGACGACGACGAGGCGGACGGCCCGTCCGTCGTGGGCGGCCGGGACCAGGACGCCGGGCACGACGCACCGGCGGAGGAGCCAGCGGAGGCCCCGGACCCGTTCGCGGCCACGCATCCGCACCCCGCGCCGAGCTCCGGCGGGTTCACGCCCGCCGCGCCGCCGCCCCCGGGGC
>NZ_JAAVJB010000238.1 GCF_012034385.1 Streptomyces spiramenti | reverse complement strand
GGCCCCGCCCCCTGTCCGCACCGCCTGCCGTACCGCCGGCCGGGCCCCACACCCCATGGGCGGCGCCCACCCCCGTGCCCGCGGGCCACAACCCCTGGGCGGCCCCGGCGCCGAGTACCGCACACCAGCACCCATGGGCTGCCCCCTCCCCGGCCGTCCCGCCGACGTTCGGCGCGCCGCAGCCGGGTGAGCAGCTGCCGCGGGAGCCGCTGTCCATCGCGGCGATCGGCGCCGCCGGCATGCTGCTCTCCCCCGTCGCCCTGGGCCTGTCGGCCCTAGCGCTGCGCCGCCACCGCCGCCGACCGGCGCGGGGCCGCTCGCTGGCCGTGGCGGCGGCGACGATCGCGGTGGCACAGCTCGGCGTGGCCGCGGTCGCCGTGCCGGTCGCCCTCTCCTGGGAGCACGGCGACGAGACGACGGTCGCCTCCGAACAGCTCCCGCCGGAAACCGATCCGCCCGAGGTCGACCCGGCCGACGACGCACCCGACGACGACGGGAAGGCACCAGCCGAGGAGTGGCAGGACTGGCACGACGAGACCGACCCGGACCGCCCGACCGCCACCGGTCCGGTGCTGTCCGTGCTGCTCTCGCCGGGGGAGTGCTTCCGGCCCTACGAGGGCGTGCTCGGCGAGGAGGACGAGGAAGTGGAAGTGGTCGAACTGGCGGAGCTGGTCGCCTGTGACGCGCCCCACTCCGCCGAGGCGTTCGGGTACGTGGGTCTGCTCGCGCCCGGCGCCGAGTGGCCGGGGCGGGAGGCGCTGAACGACCTCGCCTTCCAGGCGTGCGACACCATGGTCGCTCCCTACGTGCTGGACATGTGGAAGCTGACGTCGCCGGAGGGGGACGTCGTGGTCAACGCCTACCTGCCTCTGCAGGAGGACTGGGAGAAGGCCGGGCACCGGGATGTCGTCTGCTTCCTGGAGAGCCCGGAGGCCGACAACTCGCTGACCTCCGGACTTCGTGGCGACCCGGCCACTTACGACCACACCCAGCGCTACTACCTCCGGTTGACCCACGGCATGGAGACCGCCGTGCTGTCCTACCCCTACGACGCGACCCTGGCCAGGCTCGGCGAGTGGGCGGACCGGATCGCGGACGAGGCCGAAGCCCAGTCGGTACAGCTGCGTGGCAGCGTGTGGGACAGCCGCCCCGCGCAGGTCGGCGCGTTGCAGCTGGCCGACGCGCGGGACGCCGAGGCCGCCTACTGGCGCGAGGTCGCTGCGGCCCCGGACGAGGACACGTTCCACGACCGCCTGGAGGACACGGATGCCTGGGACGAAGCGGTCTCGTACGAGGCCGCCTTCCGAGAGGTGATCGGGCTGCCCTCCGAGTGGTGAGGATCGGCCGGAGATGACCCGGCCGGTCCGGTGCGAACGTCACCGTTCCGCACCGGTTCCGGCCGGTGGGCGCCCCGGGCGACCCGGGGTGTCCGTCACCCCTCGTAAACTCTCTCGGTGTGGACGCTACCCTTCAGGACCCGCTGATCGGCCATGTCGTGGACGGGCGGTACCGCGTGGACGCGCGGATCGCCGTCGGAGGCATGGCGACGGTCTACCGCGCGCTGGACACCCGGCTGGACCGGACCCTGGCGCTGAAGGTGATGCATCCTTCCCTCTCCACCGACCACGCCTTCGTGGAGCGCTTCATCCGCGAGGCGAAGTCGGTGGCCCGCCTGAACCACCCCAACGTGGTCAGCGTGACCGACCAGAGCTCCGACGGGGAGTACGTCTACCTCGCCATGGAGTACGTCGCCGGCTGCACGCTGCGCGACGTGCTGCGGGAGTCCGGGGCGCTCCAGCCCCGGGCGGTGCTGGACATCATGGAGCCCGTCCTCGCCGGGCTGGGCGCCGCCCACCGCGCCGGGATGGTCCACCGCGACATCAAGCCGGAGAACGTCCTCATCGGGGACGACGGCCGGGTGAAGGTCGCCGACTTCGGGCTGGTGCGAGGGGTGGACACCGACACCACCTCCCGGACCGAGTCCCTGCTGGGCACCGTCTCCTACCTGGCGCCCGAGCAGATCGAGGGCGGCAACGTCGGCCCGGCGGCGGACGTCTACGCCTGCGGCATCCTCCTGTTCGAGCTGCTCACCGGCGAGAAGCCGCACACCGGCGCCACCCCCGCCCAGGTGCTGATGGCCCACGTCAACCGCAACGTGCCGCCGCCCTCACGGCTGGAGCCGGGCGTCCCGCCCGAGCTGGACCAGCTGGTCGCCCAGGCGACCGCCCGCCGCGCGGGCCGCAGGCCGTCGGACGCGGCGGCGCTGCTCTCGCAGCTGCGGTCGGCGCGTGCCGGGCTGACCGACGCCCAGCTGGACGCGGTCCCCGAGGGGGCGCATCCGCAGAGCGGGGGCGAGGACGCCACCCGCGTCTTCGCCCGGCCCGGCGGCGCCGCGACGGCCCCGGTCGCGGCCGGCGGCGAGCGGACCGCGGTCATCGAGGTCAAGGAGTCCGGCCCGCCGGGGCCGCCGGACGGGCGGGGGTGGCGGGCGCTGCTCGACGGCGGACCGCGCCGCACCGTGGTCGCGGTGGTCGCCGGGGTGCTGCTGGTCCTGGGGCTGGGCGGCGGTCTCTGGTACGTGAATTCCGGCCAGTTCCTCGCCACCCCCGGCGTCTACGACCTGCCGCAGGCCGAAGCCGAGGAGACGCTGCGCGACGCCGGGCTGCGGGTGGAGGCGACGGAGGGGTTCTCCGCCACCGTCGAGGCCGGCCACGTCATCTCCACCGACCCCGAGCGGGGCGAGCGGGTGCGGCGGAACGCGGTGGTGACGATCGAGGTGTCGGTCGGACCGGAGCTGGCGACGGTCCCGGAGGTCGCGGGCGAGGAGCTGGAGCGGGCACGGGAGCTGATCTCCGAGGCGGGGCTCACCCCTGGCCGGGTCGAGCGCGCCTTCGACGAGGAGGTGCCGCTGGGCGCGGTGGTCTCCACCTCCCCGGCCGCGGGTGAGGAGCGGCGCCCCGACGCCGCCGTGGAGCTCGTGGTCAGCCGCGGCCCGGAGCTGCCCGTCCCCGACGTGGTCGGCGAACCGGAGGGCGGCGCGAAGCAGCAGCTCACCGAGGCCGGCTTCGAGGTCGAGGTGGAGAGCGAGCGGGTGCACTCCGAGTACCCGGAGGGCGAGGTGGCAGCGCAGTCGCCCGAGGCGGAGGAGGTCGCCGGTGAGGGCGACACCGTCACTCTCACCGTCTCCAAGGGCCCCGAGATGGTCGTGGTGCCCGACGTGCGCGGCAGGTCCGAGGACGAGGCCGTCGAGATCCTGGAGGAGGAGGGGTTCGAGGTCGAGGTGCAGCGCTTCTTCCTCACGGGGACGGTCTTCAACCAGTCGGTGCACAGCGGCGACCGCGCTCCTCGCGGGTCCACCATCACCCTGTATGTCCGATAGCTCCCGATCACCGCACGCGGGCGCACACCTCCCCGCGCGCGACAGGTGATCAAACTCGGTAATTCTGTGACCTGCACCATAGGGGCTGCGTCACATACGAACCGCCTTAGTAAAGGGCCCTTACCGCTTCGCGCCAAACCCCGCACCGCCCCACCCCGCCGCCGAAAGTCCCATGGGCTTCCGGCGGTGGGGTCTTTCACTATCCGGCGTAGCACGTCACACCTTTGCCACAGGTTTTTCCCGGCTGTTACCAAGAACCTCGCCCCGTTTCCGCGATGAATCGATCGAGGTTTACGCAATGCCCGCTCGTCAGCTTTCCCGCCGCCTGCAGGTGACGCAGAAAACCGCGACCGCCTCCCTTGCACTCTCCGGCGCCGCAATACTCGCTTTCACCGTCGTCCCCGGCCCCGCCGCCGCGGACGAGCGGCCCGCCCAGTCCCTCTCCACCGAGACGGCCGCCTGGGACCTGTCCAACGCCGCCGTCCCGGCGCAGCAGGACGACTCCTACGACGTCCGCGCCCTCGCCGAGGAGTCGCTCCGGGACCACGCCGCGCGGCAGGCCGCCCAGCAGCAGGCCGCCGAGGAGTCCCAGCAGGCCCTCGCGGAGGTCCGCCGCGCCGAGGCCGAGCACGCCTCCGAGGCGGAGCAGGCCGCGAAGCAGCTGGCCGCCGACGAGAAGGCCGCGGCGGAGCGTGAGGCCGCCGAGCAGACCGCGAGCCGGTCGACCGAGCGCGAGGCGCCCGTCGTGGCCGCCGCGGAGCCGGCGCAGCCCGCGGCCGAGCCGGAGCCCGCCCCGACTTACGACGACAACCTGGAGGGCTGGATAGCCGAGGCGCTGGACATCATGTCCGACAACGGCATCCCCGGCTCCTACGACGGGCTGCACCGCAACATCATGCGGGAGTCCAGCGGCGACCCCCAGGCCATCAACGACTGGGACATCAACTGGATCAACGGCACCCCGTCCATGGGGCTGCTCCAGGTGATCCAGCCGACCTTCGACGCGTACCACGTCGACGGCACCCCTCACGACGTGTGGCACCCGGTCGCCAACCTGGTCGCCGCCGCGAACTACGCCTGGGACCGCTACGGCTCCATCGACAACGTCGACGGCCCCTACTGAGACCGGGGCTCCCTCCGGAGCGCCGACCCCCGCACACCCGGCCCGGGGCGCCCTCGCGGCGCGCCCGGGCCGCGGCGTGTCCCGAGGAGGCCGCGGCGTGTCCCGAGGAGGCCGCGGCCCCCTCTGCCGCCACCCCCGGGCGGCCGTGGCACCCTGGTGCACCGTGACCACAGGTACGGCGCGTACGCCGCGCACCAGGGACCGCCGCACGCACGCCCCCCGGAGCCGCAACCCGGTCGGCGGCCACATCCGCGTCGCGGGCGGGCTGGCGCGGACCGGCCTGCCGCACGCGGACTCGCTGGACGCCGAGTGCGTGCAGGTCTTCGTGGCCAACCCCCGCGGCTGGGCCACCCCGGCCGGCGACCCCCGGCAGGACGCGGAGTTCCGCGCGGGGTGCGCCGAGCGAGGGCTGCGCGCGTTCGTCCACGCGCCCTACCTGATCAACCCCGGCTCCCACTCCCCCGAGACGGCTCGCCGCTCGGTGGACTCCCTGCGGCACTCACTGCGGCGGGCGGCGGAGATCGGCGCCGAGGGCGTGGTGGTCCACACGGGTTCGGCCACCGGCGGGCGGCACCGCTCGGTGGCGCTGGCGCAGGTACGGGAGCTGCTGCTGCCGCTGCTGGAGGAACTGGACAGCGCCGACGGCAGCTCGGACCCCGACGACGACGGCCGGACGACGCCGTGGCTGCTGCTGGAGCCGACGGCGGGCCAGGGCGCGTCGCTGTGCTCGCTGCCGGAGGAGCTCGGCCCCTACCTGGAGGCGCTCGACGGGCATCCGCGTGTCGGGGTCTGCCTGGACACCTGCCACGTCTTCGCCGCCGGCCACGACCTGGCCGCGACCGGGGGTGCGACCGCGCTGCTGGACCGGCTGGACGCCGCCACCGGACCCGGCAGGCTCCGGCTGGTGCACGCCAACGACTCGGAGGAGGCGGTCGGCTCGCGGCGCGACCGCCACGCCAACATCGGCTCCGGCCACATCGGGCCCGACGCCTTCGGTGAGCTGCTGGCGGACCCCCGCACCGCGGGCGTTCCGCTGGTCATCGAGACACCGGGCGGCCACGAGGGACATCTCGGGGACGTCCGGCTGCTCAAGAAGCTGCGCGACGAGGCCGGCTGACGGCTCGACGGTCGGCGGTCAGAGCTCCGGCCCGTCGCCGGGCTCCTCCTGGTAGGAGTGGCGCTGCTCCGCCCGGACCTCGCCGATGTTGTGGTAGCCGCGTTCCTCCCAGAACCCGCGCCGGTCGGCCGTCATGTACTCGACCCCTCGGACCCACTTGGGGCCCTTCCAGGCGTAGAGGTGGGGCAGCACCAGGCGGACCGGGAATCCGTGCTCGGCGGTGAGTGCCTCACCACCGCAGTGGGTGGCGAACACCGCGTTCTCGGCGGCGAAATCCGCGAGGCGGATATTGGCGCTGTAACCGAATTCCGCCCACACCATCACATGGGTCACCCCCGCTGCGGGAGGGGCCGCCTCCAGAACTGTCCGCGTCCGAACCCCGCCCCATTCCGCGTCGAGCATGCTGAACCGCGTCACGCAGTGCAGATCCGCGATGACCGTCGCGTAGGGAAGAGCCGAGAACCGGGAGAGGTCCCAGCTGTGGCCGACACTGTCGGCGGTCGCCCCGAACACCCGGAAATCCCAGCGCTCCGGACGGAAACGCGGGACAGGGCCGTAGTGGGTGACCGGCCAGCCGCGCTGCTCGCGCTGACCGGGCGGCAGCCGCCCCGGCGCGACCCGCTCGCCCGTTCTGTCCGGAAGTCCCATGGCACCCATGGTGACAGACCCGCCCGGAGCGGTCGCACCGCCACCCCGGGCGGGCCCACGGCCCGCCCGGGGACGTCCCCTCTCCGCTCCCGGGACCGGTCAGGCCTCGGAGGGCTGCTCCAGCAGTTGCGCGATGTAGAGCGGCTCGCCGATCTTCTCGATGAGCTCCAACTGCGTGTCGAGATAGTCGATGTGGTGTTCCTCGTCCGCGAGGATCGACTCGAAGATGTTGGCGGAGGTGACGTCGCCCTTTGCGCGCATCACCTCGATTCCACGGCGCAGCCGGTCGATCGCCTCGACCTCGATCTGCCGGTCCGCCTGGAACATCTCCGTCACGGTCTGCCCGACACGGACGTGAAAGAGCCGCTGGTAGTTGGGCAGGGCGTCCAGGAAGAGAATGCGGTCGGTGAGGACCTCGGCGTGCTTCATCTCGTCGAAGGACTCGGCGCGCGTGTACTTGGCGAGCTTGATCCAGCCGAAGTTCTCCTGCATCTTGGAGTGCAGGAAGTACTGGTTGATAGCGGTGAGTTCGGCGGTCAGCTGCTCATTGAGGAACTCGATGACCTCGGGGTCGCCCTGCATCGCGCGGAGCTCCTTCCGGAAGGGAACGGTTGCCCCGCATGGTGGCACCGCCCACCCGATTACGTCCAGTAAGCGAAGGCTTACCATATTCGGTGCCGCCCCCCGGGAAGCGGAACAGCTGCGTTCACGGGACGCACGAATTCCTCTGCGGCGTCAGTCGAATTCGACGCGCACGACGCCCGTCCGCCGGCTCCGCCGGGCCCCCGGACGGCCCCTCACCCTCGTCGGCGGAGCCGCGACCCGGCGCGCCGCCGCGTCCGGTCGTCGGGACGGAGGCGCGAAACCGCCGGCCCCGCACTGTGACCGACGGACACCCGGGGTCGAGGAGCGGAGCACGGCGGCGAGCACCGAACGGTGGCAGCGAGGGGTAAGCGGCCGGCCGGTTCGGCGTGACGGAGCGGGGGAGGCGGGGCGAGAGGGCCCCGGCGGGCTCAGGCCGCCGCGGAGGACGCGCGCAGCGTGCCGGCGGGCAACGCCACCGGCACGGCCTCGGCCTGCGCCGCGGGCACGAGCGGCGGCGCGGCCGACGTGCTCCGCGCGGCGCCCGCCCCGGGTGAGGCGAGGCAGGGAGC
>NZ_JAAVJB010000237.1 GCF_012034385.1 Streptomyces spiramenti | reverse complement strand
GCCCCGCAGGCCGCGACGTGCCCGTGAGTCGGCGGCCCCGACCGCGCCGGGAACGCGCCGCCGCTGCCCCGGGATCGGCCGGGATCACGGCCGATCCCGGTTTTCACCCGCGCGTGTCGTCCCGCCGACGGTGGCCGGGAGGCCGTCCGGCGACCGCCGGCAGCCGAGAGCCCGCGGCTCAGCGGCTCAGCGGCCGGCGCCGCGCCAGCCGGCGACAGGCAGTGCGAACTTGGCGACCAGCCGGTCGGTGAAGGGTGCCCGGTGCAGCCGCGCCAGCCGTACGGGGACGGCGCCCCGCCTCACCTCGACCCGCGCGCCGGCGGGCAGGTCGAAGCTGCGGCGGCCGTCGCACCAGAGCACCCCGTGGGGGGTGCGCGGCTGGACCTCCACGGCCAGGACGGAGGCGGGGGCGGTGACCAGCGGCTTGGCGAACAGGGCGTGGGCGCTGATGGGGACCATCAGCAGCGCCTCGACCTCCGGCCAGACGACGGGGCCGCCGGCGGAGAAGGCGTAGGCGGTGGACCCGGTCGGGGTGGCACAGACGACGCCGTCGCCGCCGAACCGCGACACCGGACGGCCGTCCACCTCGGTGACGACCTCCAGCATGCGCTCGCGGGAGACCTTCTCGACGGACGCCTCGTTGAGGGCCCAGTCGGTGTGGACGGGGCGCCCGGCGGCGGTGCCGTCGCTGTAGACGGTCACGTCGAGGGTCATGCGCTCCTCGACGTCGTAGTCGCGGCGTACGACGCGGCTGACGACCTGGTCGAGGTCGTCGCGTTCGGCCTCGGCGAGGAAGCCGATCCGACCGAGGTTGACGCCGAGCATCGGCACGCCGGTGGCGTGGGCCAGTTCGGCGCCGCGGAGCAGGGTGCCGTCGCCGCCGAGGACGACGAGGAGTTCGCAGCCGTCGGCGGCCTCGGGCCCGGCTGTCACGCGGTCGACCCCGTCGGGGAGCGGCAGGTCGGGCGCCTCCTCGGCGAGCACCCGGACCCGCAGCCCGTGGGCGACCAGCCCGCGGACGAGGAGTTCGGCGCTGCGGACGGCCGCGGGGCGGCCGGTGTGGGCCAGCAGGAGAACGGCGCGGTCGGTCGTGGTCACTGGGGGCCCTCCGTCACGGCGCGATGGATGTCGGCCGGGTCCACCTGGGGCGCCCCGGCGCGCAGCCACAGAAAATACTCGACGTTGCCCGAGGGGCCGGGCAGCGGGCTGGCTGTGACGCCCGCGGTCCCCAGGCCGAGCGTGCCGCCGCGTTCCGCGACGGCCAGAACGGTCGCGGCGCGGACGACCGGGTCGCGCACCACGCCGCCGTCCAGCAGTGAACGGTCGGCCTCGAACTGGGGCTTGACCATGAGGACCAGGTCGGCGTCGTCGGCGGCGCAGCGCGCGAGCGCGGGCAGCACCGTCCCGAGCGCGATGAACGACAGGTCTCCGGTGACCAGTTCGGCGGGGCGGTCGTCGAGGTGGTCGAGGGTCAGCTCGCGGACGTTGGTGCGGTCGCGGACGGTGACGCGCGCGTCGTTCCGCAGGGACCAGGCCAGTTGGCCGTAGCCGACGTCGACGGCGACCACGTGCGTGGCACCGGCGCGCAGCAGGACGTCGGTGAAGCCGCCGGTGGAGGCGCCCGCGTCGAGGGCGCGCCTGCCGGTGACGCGCAGCCCGCGCGGTGCGAACGCGGTGAGCGCGCCGGCGAGCTTGTGTCCGCCGCGCGAGACGTACCCGGACCCGTCGGCGGCCTCCCGTACGACCACGGCGGCGCTGGTCGCGACCCGGGTGGCGGGGTTGGTGGCGCGGGCGCCGTCCACGGTGACGCGGCCGTCGGCCACCAGGGCGTCGGCGTCGTCCCGGTTCCCGGCCAGGCGGCGGCGGACCAGTTCGGCGTCGAGCCGGGTCAGGCGGCGGCGGGGCGCTGCTGCCACGGGGGTCTCAGCTCCTGGGGTGGGGCGGCGGGTGGGGCGCGCCGCGGGGTGTCGGTCCGGGCGCGCGGTCGAGCGCGGCGAGTGCGTCCCGCAACCCGCCGTGTACATCCTCGTACACCTCCTGGTGGCCCGCGACGCCGAGGTGGTCGGTGGCGGACAGGCGGGCCAGCAGGGCGTCCACGGTGGCGTCGCCGGTGGGTTCGACGGTGAGGCCGAGCGGTCGGGGTCCGGTCGCGTCGTCGGGGCCGTCGAGGCCGTCGTCGGCCTCCGTCGGCCCGGTGCCGACGGTGCCGTCGGGGCGGGCCGCGAGCTCGTGGCCGTCGGTGGTCTCCTCGGCCCGGACGGCGGGGCCGGTGCCGGGGGTGGGGTCGTTCATGCCCCGACGCTACCCGCTGATCACCGCGGCACGCCGTCGTGCGGCGGGGACCACCAGTGGTGTCCCGGTCTCCGGGTCGGGGATGACACGGCAGGGCAGGCGGAACACGTCCTCGACGAGCTCCGCCGTGATGACGTCGCCGGGCGGCCCCTGGGCGACGACCCGACCCTCGCGCAGGGCGATGAGGTGGGTCGCGTAGCGGGCGGCGTGGTTGAGGTCGTGCAGGACCGCGACGAGGGTGCGGCCCTCCTCCTCGTGGAGTCGGGCGCACAGGTCGAGGACGTCGATCTGGTGGGCGATGTCGAGGTAGGTCGTGGGTTCGTCGAGGAGCAGGAGTTCCGTCTGCTGGGCGAGCGCCATGGCGATCCAGATCCGCTGCCGCTGCCCGCCGGAGACCTCGTCCACCTGACGGTCGGCAAGGTCGGCCACGCCGGTGGCGGCCATCGCCTCCTCGACGACGCGCTCGTCCTCCCGCGACCACTGCCGCAGCAGCCCCTGGTGCGGGTACCGGCCGCGGGCGACGAGGTCGGCGACGGTGATGCCGTCGGGGGCGACGGGGGTCTGGGGCAGCAGTCCCAGCCGGCGGGCGAGGCGCTTGGCGGGGAGCGTCGATATCTCCTCACCGTCGAGCAGGACGCGCCCGGCGCTCGGGCGCAGCATGCGGGAGAGGGCGCGCAGCAGGGTGGACTTGCCGCAGGCGTTGGGGCCGACGATCACGGTGAACGAGTGGTCGGGCACGGCGACGGTGAGGTCCTCCGCGATGACCCGCTGGTCGTACCGGAGGGTGACGGCCTCTGCGGTGAGGCGGGCCGGCTGGTTCACGGGGTGTCTCCTGTAAGGGTGCGGTGGGCTTCGGGGCCGGTGCGTGGTCCGGTCGGAGGCGCGCGGGTCGCGTGCCCGGCGCGCGGCGCGGGTGGGCCTCCGCGGTGGGTGGGTGACGGGCCGTGGGCGGGCGACGGGCGGTGGCTCACAGCCGTCCGCCGCGGCGTTCCGCGTGGAGCAGCCACATCAGGTACAGGCCGCCGAGGACGCCGGTGACGGCGCCGACGGGCAGGGTGACGGCGGGGAGAGCGTGCTGGGCCGTCCAGTCGGCGACAGTGGTGAGCGCCGCGCCCATCGCCGCGGCGGGAAGGAGGTCGGGGCCGGTGGCCCGGGTCAGCCGCCGGGCGAGCTGCGGTGCGGCCAGGGCGACGAAGGCGATCGGGCCGGCGGCGGCCGTCGCGGCGGCGGTCAGCAGGACGGCGCCGGCGAGGGCGGTCAGCCGCGTGCGTTCGGGGCTGCCTCCCAGGGCGCGGGTGGTGTCGTCGCCCATCTCCAGCAGCCGCAGCGACCTGCCCCGGGTGAGCAGTGCCGGGAGGAGGACGGCGCAGGTGGCCAGCAGGGGCCAGAGCTGGTTCCAGTCCCGCCCCTGGAGCGAGCCGGTCAGCCAGAGCAGGCCGCGGGCCGCCTCGTCGACCCCCGCACGGGTGAGCAGGTAGCCGTTGGCGGCGCTGAAGGTGGCGGCGGCGCCGATGCCGACGAGGACCAGCCGGTACCCCTGGACGCCGCCGCGCCAGGAGAGGAGGTAGACGGCGGCGCCGGTGGCGAGTCCACCGAGCACGGCCCCCGCCGCGACCGGTCCGGGGCCGCCGCCGAAGAGGACGATGACGGTCAGCGCGCCGGCGACCGATCCCTGGGTGAAGCCGATGATGTCGGGGCTGCCGAGCGGGTTGCGGGAGACGGATTGGAAGACGGCCCCCGCGACGCCGAGGGCGGCGCCGACGAGGACGGCCACCAGGGCGCGGGGGAAACGCAGTTCGTGGACGACGAACCACTGGGTGGGTGTGGCCTGCCCGTTGAGCACGCGTATCACCTCCAGGGGCCCGAGCCGCTCCTGACCGGTCCCCAGCAGGAGCAGGACCGCGGCTGTGGTGACGGCCGCCAGCGCGACGACGACGGCGACGGTGCGGGGCCGTACCCGCAGGGACGTCCCGCCGGGGAGCCGCAGCGCGACGGCGGCGGGGGCACTGCCCCGGGGGCGGAAGGGCGTCCGGGTCACAGCGCCACCGTCCGGTGGGCGCGTCGGACGAGGTGGATGAAGACGGGCCCGCCGACGAGGGCGGTGACGATGCCGACCTGGAGCTCGGAGGGCCGGGCCGCCAGTCGGCCCAGCACGTCCGAACCGAGCAGCAGCACCGGGGCGAGGACCGCGCAGTACGGCAGGGTCCAGCGCAGGTCCGGTCCGGTGACGGCGCGTACCAGGTGCGGCACCATCAGCCCGACGAAGACGATGGGTCCGCAGGCCGCGGTTGCGGCGCCGCACAGCAGGGTGACGACGAGCAGCGACAGCGCACGCGTTCGATTGAGCTCCGCCCCCAGTGAACGGGCGGAGTCCTCGCCCAGCGCCAGGGCGTTGAGCGGCCGGGCCAGCGCGGCGGTGAGCAGGAACCCGACGGCGAGGAACGGGAGGACCTGGGTGACGACCTCGCCGGTGGCGGAGGCGAGGGAGCCGACGGCCCAGAACCGCATGCGGTCCAGCGCGGTGGTGTCGAGGAGTTGCACCCCGTTGACATAGCCGTGGAGCGCCGCGGTCGCCGCGGTTCCGGCGAGCGCGAGCCGCACGGGGGTGGCCCGGCGCCCGCCGCCGAGGGCGTGGACGAGCAGGGCGACGGTGGCGGCGCCCGCCATCGCCCACCACACCAGCACGGAGAGCGAGGTGACCGACAGGAAGCTGATGGCGCTGACGACCGCAGCCGCGGCTCCGGCGTTGACGCCGAGGAGCCCGGGATCGGCAAGGGGATTGCGGGTGAGGGCCTGCATCACCGCCCCCGCGACACCGAGCGCGGCGCCGGCGAGCAGACCGAGCACCGTTCTGGGGACGCGGAGTTCGCGGACGACCGCGTCCGCGTCGCTGCCCGACGGCGCGACGAGCGCGCGCCAGACCTCGTCGATCGGCAGGGCCTTGGCTCCCAGGGCGACGCTGGCGAACGCGACGAGCGTCAGGAGCACGACGGCCAGCAGCAGGCCCACGGCTCGGTGCCGGGCGGTCCGGGCCCGGAACGACCGCCGCGATTCGGACGTACGGGAGTGCGATGGTTCGTTCGTGAGGGTGGTGCCACTCACCGGTGCCCCACCGAACGACAACGGATCAACATGCCGTTAGGTTAGCCTAACCTTAATACCTGCCTCCGAGAGGTGCTCGCCAGCATGCCCGCAGTCACCCCCCGCCCGACCCGGCGCTCCCTCCTGCTCACCGGCGGCGCGCTCGGCGCCGGCGCGTTCCTCACCGCCTGCGGCTCCGGTCCGGCCACGGGGACCTCCGGCGAGACCGACGCCGCCGACGGGAATGTCGGCGCGGCCGACGGAGCCGGCTGGAGCTTCACCGACGACCGCGGAACCACCGTCGAACTCCCCGCCGCCCCCGAACGCGTCGTCGCCTTCATCGGTACCGCCGCGGCCCTCCACGACTACGGCGTCGAGTGCTCGGGTGTCTTCGGCCCCACCGCCGACGGCGATGGGAACCCCGATGTCCAGGCGGGCGACCTCGACATCACCCGGCCCGTCCGTCTCGGCAACGCGTGGGGGGAGTTCGACCTCGACGCCTACGCCACCATGGAGCCCCAGCTGCTGGTCACCACGATGTTCTCCGAGGACGCCCTGTGGTACGTCCCCGACGACTCGCGCGAGCAGATCGAGCGCCTTGCCCCGACCATCGGCCTGACCGCCTCCCCCACCACCCTCCGCGCCGCCATCGACCGCCACGCGGAACTGGCACGCGCGCTCGGCGGCGACCTGGACTCCCCCGAGGTGGCCGAGGGCCGCGAACGCTTCGACGCCGCGTCGGAGGCACTGCGCGCGGCCGTCCGGGACAACCCCGGCCTCCGCGTGCTCGCCGCCTCGGCCGCCGACGACCTGCTCTACGCCTCCACCCCGGACGCCTACGCCGACCTCGCCTACTTCGCCGAACTGGGCCTGGAGGTCGTGGCACCCGACGGCGTGGAGGGCGGCTTCTTCGAGAACCTCAGCTGGGAGAACGCCGACCGCTACCCGGCGGACCTCGTCCTCCTCGACAACCGCAGCAGCGCCCTCCAGCCGGACGACCTCACCGACCGGCCGACCTGGCAGCGGCTGCCCGCGGTCGCGGCCGGGCAGATCGTGCCGTGGCCCTCCGAAACCCGCTTCTCGCACGCCGGCTGCGCCCCGTTTCTGGAGGAACTCGCCGCCGCGGTCCGCGACGCCCGACGCGTCGTCTGACCCGCCGCCACCACGCACCACGAAGTCCACCCACGAGAGGACCCGCACGCCATGACCAACGCGCCCTTCGCGTTCTTCGACGCCCATGTGCTGCGCACCGAGACCCTCAGCCCCACCTTCGTGCGCGTCACCTTCGCCGGCCCGGAACTCGCGGGCTTCGCCTCCGGCGGCCGGGACCAGAGGTTCAAGCTGTTCCTGCCGCACCCCGGCCAGGAGCGCGCCCTCGTCCCCGCCGCGGCAGGCGAACGCTGGTACCCCGAGTGGAGCGCCATGGACCCCGACATCCGCGCGGTGATGCGCACGTACACCGTGCGCGACCAGCGCCACGCGCCGGAGGAGTTGGACGTCGACTTCGCGCTCCACGGTGACGTGGGGCCCGCCAGCCGCTGGGCGGCGCGCGCCCGCCCGGGCGACCACGCCGTACTGCTCGGTCCGACCGCCGCCGACAACGGCGGGATCGACTTCCGCCCGCCGCCGGACACCGACTGGGTACTGCTCGCCGGCGACGAGACCGCGCTCCCCGCCATCGCCGGCATCCTCGACCGGCTCCCCGCGGGCACCGAGGCCCGGGTCTTCCTGGAGATCCCGGACCCGGCCGACCGGCGGTGGCTGCCGACCCGCGCGAGCAGCGAGGTCACCTGGACCTGCCGCGGGCGCTCCGCCGTCCAGCTGCACGACGCGATCCGCGCGGCCCGGCTGCCCTCGGGCACCCCCTACGCCTGGATCGCCGGGGAGGCGGCCGGCGTGAAGCAGCTCCGCCGCCATCTGGTCGGAGAGCGGGGATTCGACCGCCGCCAGGTCACCTTCACGGGCTACTGGCGCAGCGGCACCTCGGAGGACCAACTCCTCGCCCAGGCCACACTCGCCGCCGTCGGCGAGGACTGATCGCAGGCCACCCCGCCCCCACCGAACTGCCGGGCCGGCCCCGCCACGCGGAACGGCACCCGTGCCGTCCCCGGGCAGCCGTGGCGGGCCCCGGGCCCGGCC
>NZ_JAAVJB010000236.1 GCF_012034385.1 Streptomyces spiramenti | reverse complement strand
CCAGCCCGCCAGTGGGGCGCCGATGACGGTGGTCAGCGGCTGGGCCAGGTAGAAGAGGCCGAGGATCTTGGCCCGGTGCTGCGAGGGCACCCACTGGCTGAGGAAGAGGATCGCGCCGTGCGGCCGGGCGGGGTCGTCGCCTACGCCACCTGCTCCCCGCACCCGGCCGAGACCCGGGCGGTGGTGCAGGACGTGCTCCGCGCCACCCGGGCGGAGACCCCCGCCGAGCCGGTGGACGCCCGACCGCTGATGCCGGGCGTGCCGGACCTGGGGGAAGGACCCGACGTCCAGCTGTGGCCGCACCTGCACGGCACCGACGCCATGTACCTGGCCCTGCTCCGCCGCACCGCCTGAGCGGGCTGGCGGCAGGGGCCCCTGCGCGGCCCCTGCCGCACGGCCGCGGCCGGCCGTGCGGGATACTGGCCGCATGGCACAGATCAACCCCTCCATCCTGTCCGCGGACTTCGCCCGTCTCGCGGAGGAGGCACGGGCGGTGGACGGCGCCGACTGGCTCCACGTGGACGTCATGGACAACCACTTCGTACCCAACCTGACACTGGGGCTGCCGGTGGTGGAGTCGCTGCGCAAGGCGACCGACACCCCGCTGGACTGCCACCTGATGATCGAGGCGCCCGACCGCTGGGCCCCCGCCTACGCCGAGGCCGGCGCGGGCTCGGTCACCTTCCACGCCGAGGCCGCCGCCGCCCCCGTCCGGCTCGCCCGTGAGATCCGCGCCCAGGGGGCCCGCGCCTCGATGGCGCTGCGCCCGGCCACGCCGATCGAGCCCTACGAGGACCTGCTCCCCGAGCTGGACATGCTGCTGATCATGACCGTCGAACCGGGCTTCGGCGGCCAGGCGTTCCTGGACATCATGCTGCCGAAGATCCGGCGGGCCCGCCGGATGATGGACCGGCACGGACTGGAGATGTGGCTCCAGGTGGACGGCGGCGTCTCCGCCTCCACCATCGAACGCTGCGCCGAGGCCGGGGCGGACGTCTTCGTCGCCGGCTCCGCCGTCTACAACGCCGACGACCCGGCCGGCGCCGTCGCGGCGCTCCGGGAGCAGGCGGAGCGCGCGAGCGGGCCGCACCGGCACTGACCGGCGGGTCCGCCCGCCCGCACCGGTCATGCGGCGCGACCGCGGGGCCGACCGCGGGCCGGGGGTGAAGCCGAGGCCGCACGGCGACCTCCCGGCGACGGCGGAACGACCAGGAACCGGTGCGCGGCTGACGACCCGTGCGCACCGCACCGATGGGCTCGCGGGGCTCGCCACATCTGCGAGGATGAGGATGCGCAACGACCCGGGAACCAGCGGAACACGAGCGGCACCAGCCGGATGACTGTGAGGTGAGTGCGGTGTCGGCCGGAAGGTCAGCCACACGGATGGGCCCCGCCGAGCTGATGCAGGCGGCGGCGATGGCACGCCGCTTCTATCTGGAGGGCAAGTCCAAGATCCAGATCGCCGACGAGTTCGGGGTCAGCCGCTTCAAGGTCGCGCGGGTGCTGGAGTCGGCGGTCGAGCACGACCTGGTGCGGATCGAGATCCGCGTCCCGGCCGAGCTGGACGCGGACCGCTCGGACGCGCTGCGCGCCAGGTTCGGGCTGCGGCACGTCGTGGTCGCCGAGTCGCCCGCCGACGCCCCCGACGACACCCCGGACCCGGAGAACCTCGGTGAGGTCGCCGCCGACCTCCTGGGTGAGCTGGTGGACGAGGGCGACGTCCTCGGCCTCGCCTGGGGCCGCTCGACCATCCACATGGCAGCCGCGCTGCGGCAGCTCTCCCCGTGCACGGTCGTGCAGCTGACCGGTGTCTACGACGCCGGCACCGCCGAGCGCGGTTCGGTCGAGGCGGTGCGCCGCGCCGCCGCCGTCTCCGGTGGCAGCGCCCACCCGATCTACGCGCCCATGCTGCTGCCCGACCGGCAGACCGCCGCCGCGCTCCGCCGCCAGTCGGCGATCGCCGCCGCCTTCGAGTACTTCGACCGCGTCACCGTCGCCGCCGTGTCCATCGGTTCCTGGGAGCCGGGCATCTCCACCGTGCACGACATGCTCAGCGCCGAGGAGCGCGCCCACTACGCCTCGCTGGGCGTCGCCGCGGAGATGTCCGCCCACCTCTTCGACAGCGAGGGGCGCCGCATCGGCCGGGACCTCGGCGAACGCTGCATCACCGTCGAGGCCGACCGGCTGCGCCGGGTGCCCGAGGTGGTCGCCATCGCGGGCGGCAGCCGCAAGGCTGAGGCCATCGCCGCGGTGCTGCGGTCCGGGCTGGTCACCAGCCTCGTCACCGACACCGCCGCCGCCGACCAGCTGCTCGGCACCGCGCCCGGCAGCCGGCCGGCGCTGGAGCGGGTGGACCCGGACCGGCCCTGAGACGAGGCGGCCGGCAGCCGGAGGGGCGCCGGTTTCCCGTACGCCCGCGCGGCCTGGGATACTGATGTAGGAGCCACGGCAGTCCGGCCCGCCCCGAGCGGCGTACCCGCAGCGGCCGGCACCGGCCTCCCACCCGCAGAGAGAACACCCGACCGCAGGTGAGAGAGCCCAGCATGCGATTTCTCAACGACACCGTGCCGCCGTACGACCTGACCTACGACGACGTCTTCATGGTGCCCTCGCGCTCCGCAGTGGGGTCGCGCCAGTCCGTGGACCTCGCCACCCCCGACGGGACCGGCACCACCGTGCCGCTGGTCGTCGCCAACATGACCGCCGTCGCCGGGCGGCGGATGGCGGAGACCGTGGCCCGGCGCGGCGGGCTGACCGTCATCCCGCAGGACATCCCGATCGACGTGGTCGCCGACGTCATCGCCTGGGTCAAGCGCCGCCACCTGGTGCTGGACACCCCGATCACGCTGGCCCCCACGCAGACCGTGGCCGAGGCGCTGTCGCTGCTGCCCAAGCGCGCACACGGCGCCGCGGTCGTCGTCGCCGACGGGAAGCCCGTCGGGATCGTCACCGACCACGACCTCGCGGGGGTGGACCGGTTCACCCGGCTCTCCGAGGTGATGTCCCGCGACCTGCTCCTCATCGATGCGGCGCTCGACCCGCGCGAGGCGTTCAACCAGCTCGACGCCGCGCACCGCAGGATCGCGCCCGCGGTCGACGGACACGGCCGCTTGGTCGGCATCCTCAACCGCCGGGGGGCGCTGCGCGCCACCCTGTACACCCCCGCCACCGACGACGCGGGGCGGCTGCGGGTGGCAGCCGCCGTCGGCGTCAACGGTGACGTGGCCGGCCGTGCGGCGGCACTGCTGGAGGCGGGCACCGACGCCATCGTGGTCGACACCGCCCACGGTCACCAGGAGTCGATGATCTCGGCGCTGGCCGCGGTGCGGTCGCTGAACCCGTCCGTCCCGGTGGTCGCCGGCAACATCGTCTCCGCCGAGGGGGTCCGCGACCTCGTGGAGGCCGGGGCCGACATCATCAAGGTCGGGGTGGGTCCGGGTGCGATGTGCACCACCCGCATGATGACCGGCGTCGGACGGCCGCAGTTCTCCGCCGTGCTGGAGTGCGCCGCCGAGGCCCGTCGGCTGGGGCGCCACGTCTGGGCGGACGGTGGCGTGCGCCACCCGCGGGACGTCGCCATGGCGCTGGCGGCCGGGGCCTCCAACGTGATGATCGGCTCCTGGTTCGCGGGCACGCACGAGTCGCCCGGCGACATGCTGCAGGCCGCCGACGGGCGGTTGTACAAGGAGAGCTTCGGGATGGCCTCGGCGCGCGCCGTCCGCAACCGGACGTCCGAGGAGTCCTCCTACGACCGGGCGCGCAAGGCGCTCTTCGAGGAGGGCATCTCCACCTCGCGGATGTTCCTGGACCCCGCGCGGCCCGGTGTGGAGGACCTGATCGACTCCATCATCGCCGGGGTGCGGTCCGCCTGCACCTACGCGGGCGCCTCCTCGCTGGAGGAGTTCCGGGAGCGCGCGGTCGTCGGCGTCCAGTCCGCCTCCGGCTACGCGGAGGGCAAGCCGCTGCACGCCAGCTGGCAGTGATCCGCCCGGCCCGGCCGGCGGCTGTCACCGCCGGCCGGCGGTGACAGGACCGCGGCACGCACGGAGCCCGCCGTGCGTCCGTCGTGGTGTACTGCCGGGGTGCGACTGAACGGACTGGACGAGCGGATCGTCCACGCGCTGGCCGAGGACGCCCGGCGCTCCTACGCCGACATCGGGGCCGAGGTGGGCCTCTCCGCCCCCGCCGTCAAGCGGCGCGTGGACCGGCTGCGGGGCGAGGGGGCCATCACCGGGTTCACCGTCACCGTCGACCCGGCCGCGCTCGGGTGGCGGACGGAGGGCATGATCGAGATGTTCTGCCGCTCCCGGACCGCCCCCGAGGACATCCGGCAGGCGCTGGCCCGCTACCCGGAGGTGGTCTCGGCCTCCACCGTCACCGGTGAGGCCGACGCCGTCGTCCAGGTGCTCGCCGCCGACATGCGGCACTTCGAGCAGGTACTGGAACGCATCGCGGGGGAGCCGTTCGTCGAACGCACCAAGTCCGTGCTGGTGCTCTCCCCGCTGCTGCGACGCCACACCTCGGGCCCGCCCGGCTGACGTTCGACGACCGGTGGGGGCCCGGGTGTGTCGGGGTCCCCGTGAGCGATGGCGCAACGAATCGCCGGCCGGGCGGGCCGAGACGCAACAGATCGCCGCACGGGGTGTGGCAGACGTGTCTTGTCGCAGGTCAGCGCCGGGCCGTACCGTCCTTGGTGTACCCCCCACACGCCGACACCCGCTCCGTGAGGTCGCCTTGACGTCGCCGCTGACGCCGCTGCGCATCGCCCTGCTCCAGGGCCCGTCCGGTACCCCGGTCGACAACGCCGCGGGCGCCGCCGCGCTCCGGGAGGCGATCGCCCGCGCCGCCGCCGGCGGCGCCCGCCTGCTGGTCACCCCCGAACTCTCCCTCACGGGGTACGCACTCGGGGACGAGGTGAGGGCCCGCGCCGAGACCGCCGACGGTCCGTCCGCCGCGGTGGTGGCCGAGGCGGCGGCCGAGTACAGGATCGCCGTCGTCCACGGTTTCCCCGAGCTCGACCCGGACGACGGGACCGTCCACAACTCCGTCCGGCTCACCGGGGCGGACGGCCGGGCGCTGGCGACCTACCGCAAGACGCACCTCTACGGCGACTTCGAACGCGGGGCGTTCACCCCCGGCGAGGAGCCGGTGGTCCGGGCGGAGCTCGACGGCCTCTCCGTCGGTCTCCTCATCTGCTATGACGTGGAGTTCCCCGAGACGGTACGCGCCCACGCCCTGGCCGGCACCGACCTGCTGCTGGTGCCCACGGCGTTGATGAGCCCGTACGGGTTCGTGGCCGACGCCCTGGTGCCGACGCGCGCCTGGGAGAACCAGCTCTACATCGCCTACGCCAACCGCTGCGGCGGCGAGGGCGACCTGGAGTTCACCGGTCTCAGCGTTCTCGCCGCGCCGGACGGCACCGCCCCGGCCCGCGCCGGGGCGGGCCCGGAGCTGCTCCTCGCCACGGTCGACCCCGTACTCCTGAGCGCTTCCCGTGCGCGGAACCCGTACCTCGCCGACCGGCGGCCCGAACTCTACGCACCTCCCCGGCGGCACCCCGGCTGACCGCCGCCCGGCGCGATACCACGCCCGCCGGACGACCGCCCGACCGCCCGAGCCGCGTCCCGCCCCGGGGTGGCGGCGCATCGCCACGCCCATGTCCACCGCCCCGCCCGCCCCGCCTGTGCCAGGAGAGCCGCGCATGACCTCCACGGTGCCCACCGCCGCCCACGACGACCAGCACGCCACCGCGGCGGACCAGCCGCCGCTGACGATGTTCGGCCCGGACTTCCCGTTCGCCTACGACGACTACCTCGCCCACCCCGCGGGGATCGGGCAGGTCCCCGCCACCGCCCACGGCCGGGAGGTCGCCGTCATCGGCGGCGGCCTCTCCGGGATCGTCGCCGCCCACGAGCTGATGCGCATGGGGCTGCGCCCCGTCGTCTACGAGGCGGACCGCATCGGCGGGCGGCTGCGCACCGACACCTTCCCCGGCTGCCCGCCGGAACTGACCGCGGAGATGGGGGCGATGCGGTTCCCGCCGAGTTCCACGGCGCTCGCGCACTACATCCGGCTCGCCGGGTTGCGGACGGAGCCGTTCCCCAACCCACTGGCGCCCGCGACCCCCTCGACGGTCGTGGACCTCAAGGGCCGGGCCCACTACGCCCGCACGCTGGACGACCTCCCGGAGGTCTACCGGACTGTCATGGATGCGTGGAACACCTGCCTGGAGGAGGGCGCGGACTTCAGCGCCGTGCAGCACGCGATCCGCCACCGCGACGTGCCCCGGCTGCGGGAGATCTGGTCACGGCTGGTGGAGCGGCTGGACAACCAGACCTTCTACGGCTTCCTCTGCGACTCACCGGCCTTCTCCTCCTTCCGGCACCGCGAGATATTCGGGCAGGTCGGCTTCGGCACCGGCGGCTGGGACACCGACTTCCCGAACTCCGTGCTGGAGATCCTGCGGGTCGTGTACACCGGCGCGGACGACGACCACCGCGGCATCGTCGGTGGCAGCCAGCAGCTGCCGGAGCGGTTGTGGGACCGGGCCCCGGCCAAGCCGGTCCACTGGCCGCACGGCACCTCGCTCCGGTCGTTGCACGGCGGCGCTCCCCGCCCCGCGGTGACCCGGCTGACCCGCACCGCCGCACCCGACGGCGGCACGGCCGTCACCGTCACCGACGCCTCCGGCGCCGTGCGCACCTACCCCGCCGCGGTCTTCACGGCGCAGTCCTGGCTGCTGCTCGCGAAGATCGACTGCGACGAGGCGCTGCTCCCCATCGACCACTGGACGGCGGTGGAGCGCACGCACTACATGCAGTCCTCCAAGCTGTTCGTCCCGGTGGACCGCCCCTTCTGGCGGGACCCCGAGATCGGCTCCGACGGCCGGCCCACCGGTCGGGACACCATGTCGATGACGCTGACCGACCGGATGACGCGCGGCACCTACCTGCTGGAGAACGGTCCGGACCGGCCTGCGGCGATGTGCCTGTCGTACACCTGGTGCGACGACAGCTCCAAGTGGCTGCCACTGAGCGCCGCGGAGCGGCTGGAGGTCATGCTGAAGTCGCTGCGCGAGATCTATCCCGGCGTGGACGTACGGCGCCACATCATCGGCGACCCCGTCACGGTCTCCTGGGAGGACGAGCCGTGGTTCATGGGGGCCTTCAAGGCCAACCTGCCCGGCCACTACCGGTACCAGCGGCGACTGTTCACCCACTTCGTGCAGGACCGGCTGCCCGCCGACCGCCGGGGGCTGTTCCTCGCCGGTGACGACGTGTCGTGGACCGCAGGTTGGGCCGAGGGCGCGGTGCAGACCGCGCTCAACGCCGTGTGGGGCGTGATGCACCACTTCGGTGGCGCAACGGACTCCTCGAACCCCGGCCCGGGAGACGTCTACGAATCCATCGAACCGGTGGCGCTGCCCGAGGACTGAGTGACCGTCGGGCGGGTGCGCCACCGCTCGCGCACCCGCCCCGCCCACTGCCCTGACCGTCCGCGCGGCACCGCCGCGCGGCGTCCCCCCGGAACG
>NZ_JAAVJB010000235.1 GCF_012034385.1 Streptomyces spiramenti | reverse complement strand
CCCCCCGAGCCCGGCGGCTCGCTCACCGGGCCCGGGGGGCGCCGCACCGTGGTGGTGGTCGACGGCGAGGTCGCCGATCCCGGCGTCCGCCGGGGCCTGGAACGGCTGGCAGCCGAGGGCAGCGGCGTCGGTATCCACCTGATCTGCCTCGCGGAGGCTCCCTCGGCGACCCCGGCGTCGCCCGTCACCAAGACGCTGGCCTTCGCCGGCGACCGCTCCCCCGCCTTCGCCGCCTGCGGGCTGCGTGCTGTCCTCTCGGGCGAGGTGGCCACCTCGGTGCGGCTCATCGGCCGCGACGGTGAGGCGGGTGCTCCTGCCACCGCGGACGGGGTCTCCGCCGCCTGGGCGGAGCGGCTTGCCCGCGCCTTGGCCCCGCTACGGGAGGCCGTCGGCGGCGACGCCGAGTTCACCGCGCTCCCGGACGCGGCCCGACTCCTGGACGTGCTGCGGCTGCCCCGCGTCACCCCCGCGGCGCTGCGGGAGCGCTGGTCGGACGCCGAGGGATTGCCGCTGGTCCTCGGCGCCGCGGTGGGCGGCCCGCTGGCGACGGACCTGGCAGCCGCGGCCGGCCCGATCGTCGTCGAGGGGCCCGCCCGGTCCGGGCGGACCGAGCTGCTCTGCTCGCTGGCGACCTCCCTGGCCGCCGCGGCGGGCCCGGACCGGTTGTCGCTGCTGCTGGTCGACGGCGCCGACGAGGGGCTCGCCCCGTGCGCCGAGCTGCCGCAGGTCGCGGATCGGCTCCGCACCACCGACCCGGTGCGGATGCGGACCGTGGCGCAGTCGCTGCGAGCGGAGCTGGCCCGCCGCGCGGAACTGCTCGGGGGGCCGTCGCCCGTCACCTGGCAGGAGGACGACCCCGCCACCGCCCTGCTGCGGGTCGTCGGCCAGCGCCGAGGGTCCGCGGAGGACGCCGGTGGGCCGGAGCCGGTCGGTGCGGGCCCCGGGGCCGGACCGCTGCCGCGTCTGGTGGTGGTCGTGGACGACGTGGCGTCGCTGCGGGCGCCGGCGCTCGGGGCGCCCGGCCGACCGGCCGCCGGCTCGGTGGTGCGGGTGCTGGAGGCGGTGGTCCGCGACGGACCGGCGCTCGGGGTCCACCTGATCTCGGTGGGAGAGGCGGCGCCGGCCGCCGACGCGCTGCGGATCCGGCTGACCGGCACCCCCTCCGGCAGGGCCGAGCTGGTGACACCGGACGGCGCCCTGGCGTTCCAGGTCGGTCGCGTCACCGGCCGCATCCCCCGCACCGCGACGCTGCGGCCGTCGGTGGAGCCGCTGGAGTGGGCACGGGCGGGCGACGCCCCGGCGCGGCGGACGGTCCGCGAACTCGGCAACGGGCCGACCGACGTGGCGCTGCTGGCGAGCGCGGCGGCCCGGGCCGCGCAGGGCTCCGCGGCGACACCGGCCGCCTCCCACGCCTGACCGGAGCGCGCCGGCGCCGCCCGCTCCGGGAGAGCCGGCCGACCGTACGTCGGGTACCGGAAGTTTGACGTGCTCGTAACAGAGCCATTACGAAAGAGCCGTTGACAGGTTGAACGCTCTTGCCTGCGACGCCGCCGCAGCGTAGTAACGGCTACCAGCGTCGGCACACCGCGCCCGGCCTGCCCCTGCGCAGACACGGGCTCGCACGTCGGCGCCCTGTCCGATGAAGCGATGATGGTTCACAGGTAAAAAGGGCGGTCAACATGAGCAGTGCCATTCGACTCCGCGGCGGGACGCGGCAAGTCGGCCGAATCGCGGCGGTCACCGTCGCGGCGGCCCTGGTACTCACGGCGTGCGGGAGCGACGACGACGGCGGCGGCTCCGGCAGTGGTGGCGGCGGCGACAGCGACTCCGCGTTGGACCTGCCCGACCTCTCCGGGGAGACCCTGGAGGTGGCCGGCGTCTGGACGGGCGCCGAGCAGTCCAACTTCATGGCCGCGATCGCCGACTTCGAGGACCAGACGGGCGCCACGGTCAACTTCGTCCCGACCGGCGACAACCTGGCGACGTTCATCGGACAGAAGATCGACGGCGGTGCCGCCCCGGACGTGGCGCTGGTGGCGCAGGTGGGCGTGGTGCACGAGTTCGCGGAGCGCGGCTGGCTGGCGCCGGTCGGCGACCTGGCGCAGGAGCAGCTGGCGGCCAACTACGACCAGGGCTGGCAGGACCTCGGCGCCTACGACGGCGAGCAGTACGGCGTGTACGTGAAGGCGGCCAACAAGTCGCTGGTCTGGTACAACGCCACCTCCTTCACCAACGCGGGCGTCGAGGCGCCGACGACGTGGGAGGAGTTCGTCTCCACCGCCGGCGTGCTCTCCGACTCGGGCGTGGACCCGGTCTCGGTCGGCGGCGCGGACGGCTGGACGCTGACCGACTGGTTCGAGAACGTCTACCTGTCGCAGGCCGGTCCGGAGATGTACGACCAGCTGGCGGACCACGAGATCCCCTGGACCGACCAGAGCGTCACCGACGCGCTGACCACCCTCGGCGAGCTGTTCGGCGAGGAGCGGCTGCTGGCGGGCGGCTCGGCCGGCGCGCTGCGGACCGACTTCCCGACCTCGGTGACGCAGACCTTCGCGAACCTGGACGCCCCCTCGGCGGCGATGGTCTACGAGGGCGACTTCGTCGCCTCGGTCATCAGCGACTCCACCGACGCGGTCGTCGGTGAGGACGCACTCGTCTTCCCGTTCCCCGCCGTGGGTGACGACTCGCCGGTGGTCTCCGGTGGCGACGTCGCCGTGGCCCTCGCACCCGACGCCGAGGAGGCGACCGAGGCGCAGCAGGCGCTGATGGCGTTCCTGGCCTCCACCGACGCGGCACGCACCTGGGCCGGGCAGGGCGGGTTCCTCTCCCCGAACAAGTCGCTGGAGCTCGACGCCTACCCGGACGACGTGCAGCGTGACATCGCCGAGGCGCTGATCTCCGCCGGCGACGACTTCCGCTTCGACATGTCCGACCTGGCGCCGGCCGCGTTCGGCGGCACCACCGGCCAGGGCATGTGGCAGGCGCTGCAGGACTTCCTCCGCGACCCCGAGGACATCGAGGGCGTGCAGGAGTACCTGGAGTCGCAGGCCGCTTCCGCCTACGGCGACTGATCCGCGGGAGGACTGCGGACGATGGCGAAAGACTCCGGCGTCCTGCGCGGACGCCCCTGGGTCGTGGCCTGCTTCCTGCTGCCCGCGCTGCTGCTCCTCGGCGCGCTGGTGGTGTACCCGATCGTCTTCTCGCTCTACCGGAGCATGTTCGACGCATCGGGGGACGGTTTCGTCGGCTTCGGCAACTACCAGTCGCTCTTCACCGACCCTGCCATCCGGAAGGCCCTGCAGAACAACCTGATCTGGCTCGCCGTGGCGCCCGCTGTCGCCACCGGCCTCGGCCTGATCTTCGCGGTGCTCACCGAACGCATCCGCTGGGCGACCGCGTTCAAGCTCTTGATCTTCATGCCCATGGCGATCTCGATGCTGGCCGCGGGCATCATCTTCCGTCTCGTCTACGAGGCGGACCCCGACCGGGGTGTGGCCAACGCGGTCGTCACCTCGGTGCACGACTCCTTCGCGGAGGGCGCCCCCTGGCCGGGCGCCCATCCGCGGCCCGACGACGGCCTGTCGGAGCAGCCCGACGGGTCGATCGTGCGGGAGGAGACCGTGGCCGCCGGCGACAGCGTCCTGCTGCCGCTGGTGCGCGTCGCGCCGCAGGACGTCGCCGACGCCGAACCCGCCCGCGCCGCGGAGCCCGTGGCGGGAGAGGTCACCGGCACCGTCTGGCTCGACTTCTCCCAGGGTGGTGGTGGGGAGCCCGGTGTCATCGACGACGGCGAGAAGGCCCTCGTCGGCGTCACCGTCGAGGCATGGGTCGACGGCCTGTCCGTCGCGTCCACGCAGACGGCGGCGGACGGGACGTTCTCCCTGCCCGCGGAGGCGGACGGCGCGGAGCTGCGGCTCGCCGCGTCCAACTTCGCCGCCTCCTACAACGGGGTCGACTGGCTGGGCCCGACACTGGTGACGCCCGCGATCATCGGCTCCTACGTCTGGATGTGGGCCGGCTTCGCGATGGTGCTCATCGCGGCCGGTCTCGCCGGGGTGCCGCGGGAGATCCTGGAGGCCGCCCGGGTGGACGGCGCCAACGAGTGGCAGGTCTTCCGACGGGTCACCGTGCCGTTGCTCGCCCCGGTCCTCGGGGTGGTGATGGTGACCTTGATGATCAACGTGCTGAAGGTCTTCGACCTCGTGCTCATCATCGCGCCGGGCTCGGTGCAACCGGATGCCAACGTGCTGGCGCTCCAGCTGTACACCGTGTCGTTCGGCGCCGGCGCGGACCAGGGGCTCGGCTCGGCCATCGCGATCTTCCTGCTGCTGCTGGTGATCCCGGTGATGATCGTGAACGTGCGCCGGCTGCGTAAGGAGGCCCAGCGATGAGTACCCCCGCGACGAAACCCCCGGCGACCGCGGACGCGGACGCCGGGAAGGGGGCTCCCCGCTCGTCGGTCGCCTCCCGGCTGGTCTCGCTGCTCTCGGGGACCGCGGTCCGCGTGGTGCTGGTGGTGCTGGCGCTGCTGTGGCTGATGCCGACGGCGGGGCTGCTGATCTCGTCGTTCCGCGAGCCCCGGGACATGAGCTCCAGCGGCTGGTGGACGGTGTTCACCGACCCCGGGTCGCTCACCGGAGCCAACTACTCCCGGATCCTGGAGAACGACGCGATCACGGGGTCGCTGTGGACCACGGTGGTCATCACCGTGCCCGCCACCCTGCTGGTGCTGATCCTCGGCGCGGCGGCGGCGTACGCCTTCGCGTGGATGGACTTCCCCGGCCGGGACTGGTGGTTCATCGGCGTGGTCGCGCTGCTGGTCGTCCCCATCCAGGTGGCGCTGATCCCGGTGGCGCGGCTCTTCAACACCCTCGGGATCTTCGAGACGACGATCGGGGTGGTGCTGTTCCACTCGGCGTTCGGTCTGCCGTTCGCGATCTTCCTCCTGCGCAACTTCTTCGCGGAGATCCCGCGGGAGCTGCTGGAGGCGGCGCGGCTGGACGGCGCCGGTGAGTTCCGTCTCTTCACCCGGGTGGTGCTGCCGCTGGGCGGTCCCGCCATCGCGGCGCTGGCGATCTTCCAGTTCATGTGGGTGTGGAACGACATGCTGGTGGCGCTGGTCTTCGCAGACCCCAGCACCCCGCCGATGACGGTGGCGCTCCAGCAGCAGATGCGGCAGTTCGACGCCAACATCGACGTGCTGGCGCCCGGCGCCTTCCTGTCGATGCTGGTGCCGCTGGCGATCTTCTTCGCGTTCCAGAAGCAGTTCGTCGCGGGGATGATGGGTGGCGCGGTGAAGTAGTCGGCCCTCCTCGGAACCACCGACCAGGCGATGCCCGTTCACTCACACGAGTGAACGGGCATTTCCGTTCCCCGGGCGGCGCCGTTTCACGGGCGACCCGGGAAGCACATCGGTGATGCCTCCTTTCCGGAAGGCTGGGAAGGAGTACCGTGCGGCTGAGTGGTCGCACCCGGCCGTACACCGGGCCCCGCCGGAGACGGTGAGGTCGTCGGGGACGTGCGGCAGACTGACGACGATGGTGACATTTCGCACCGCCCCGGAGAGCCGTGGGCCGGGCGTGCACGTGGGAGGAGAGCCGGTGCGATGAGCGCACAACCGGAACAGGGGGGCGGCCGCGCAGGCGGCGCGGCCCGCAACCCCGAGGCGTCCACCCTGGTAGCGATCTACCGCAGAGTCGTGCCGCTGGCGGCTCGCCGTGCCGTCGCGGGCCGTGCCTCACTGCGGCTGCGGTCCGCGGTGAAGCGGTCGCTCACCCTCTCGCAGGCGCTGCCCGACCGCATCGCCCAGCAGCGCGCGGGACACGCGCTGCGGCGCTCCCCCGAGACCTTCGCGGCCCCCGGGCGGCGCCTGGTGACGGTCGACCGCCGTCCCAAGGCCGCCCACGTCCGGCCCCACCCCTCCCCGGTCCAGGCGCAGGCCCAGGCCGTCCACTGGGTGTGCGAGGCGCTGGAGGAGGCCGGAATCGAGCACTTCGCCGTGCGCGGGAACGACCCCGCCTCGGGCGTGGTCGGGGTCCCCGCCGCCCAGCGCGACGCCGCCGTCGGTGTGCTGGCCGGTCTCGCCGGCCGCACCGCGGGCTACCTCACCACCGACGGCTCCGGCCGCACCGGGCCCCGGACGGCGCCCGCCGTCGAGAGCCTGCTGCGCCGCCGCGCGCAGCAGTCCGCCGTCCTCCCGCTGTGCTGGTACTTCACGGACGCGGCCGGGGAGGCCGCGGTCGGCGACCGTTTCGGGTGCGACGTCGAGTTCTGGTCCCCCGACGACCACGGCGGTCTCCTCGCCCCCCGCCCCAACCGCTGCACGGACGAGGTCGCCCCGGACGAGGAGACCGTCACCGTCCCGCTGACCCGCGTCAACCCGCTGCTGCCGCCGGCCGCGCTGCCCGGTGCGGAGGTGCGGACCATCCCCGAGTTCTCCCACCCGCTCCCGGACGACATCCGCTTCCCCGTGGACGCGGTGTACACCTGGGTGGACGGCTCCGACCCCGCGTGGCTCCGGCGCCGCGCCGAGCACACCGGCGAGGGCTACCACGAGGAGGCCGCGAACGCCGCGCGCTTCCTCAGCCGCGACGAGCTGCGCTACTCGCTGCGCTCCCTCGCCCAGTACGCGCCGTGGATCAACCACGTGTACCTGGTGACCGACGACCAGACGCCCGACTGGCTGGACACCACCCACCCCGGCATCACCGTCGTCAGCCACCGGGAGATCTTCGCCGACCCATCGGTGCTGCCGACCTTCAACTCCCACGCCATCGAGAGCCAGCTGCACCACATCAAAGGGCTCTCCGAGCACTTCCTGTACCTCAACGACGACGTGTTCCTGGGGCGGCCCGCGACCCCGCAGGACTTCTTCCTCGCCAACGGGCTGTCGAAGTTCTTCCTCTCCAAGGCGCACGTCCCCTTCGGGCGGCCCTCGACCGAGGACGTCCCCGTGTCGGTGGCGGGCAAGAACAACCGCACCGTCATCGAGGAGCGGTTCGGCTCGGTCATCACCCAGAAGATGAAGCACGTGCCCCACGCGCTCCAGCGCAGCGTGCTCCAGGAGATCGAGGAGGAGTTCGCCGAACGGCACCGCACGACCGCGGCCAACCGCTTCCGGGAGCTGAACGACCTGTCGGTGACCTCCTCGCTCCACCACTACTACGCCTTCCTCACCGGGCGGGCGGTGCCGGGCGAGATGGTCTACAACTACTTCGACATGGCGCACCCCCACACCCCGGCACGGCTGGGCAGGCTGCTCGCTGCCCGGGACCGCTCGGTGTTCTGCCTGAACGACACCGTCTCCAGCGAGGCGGACCTGGCCGACCAGCTCGCCGTGATGAAGCCCTTCCTGCGCTCGTACTTCCCGTTCGCGAGCCCCTTCGAGCGGAGCGGTGACCGTGACGGCTCCGGTGGCTCCAGGGGGTCGGGGTCAGCGGCCCTGACCGGGACCGCGACGGCGTCCACCGCCCCGGTGCCGCCTGTACCGGCGGGCTGACCCGACACCGTCCGACACCCCCGCACCGCCCGGGGCGCCCGCGAGGCGCGCCTCGGGCGGTGCCGCGTGTCCACCG
>NZ_JAAVJB010000234.1 GCF_012034385.1 Streptomyces spiramenti | reverse complement strand
AGCCGGCGCGGCGGCGAGCCGGCGCGGCGAGACGGGGCGCCACAGGTGCGGTGACGAGGGCGCCGGGACCGGGAGGCGGCGACGAGGGGCGGGGCGCACGGCGACCGGCCGGGGCGACGCACACCGGGGCCCGTTCCCCAACCCAGGAGGAACGGGCCCCGACTCAGACCTGTCGGCCGGACGACCGCCGGCTCAGGCGGTCATCCGGACCATGTCGGCCTGCGGGCCCTTCTGGCCCTGCGAAATCTCGAACTCGACCCGCTGACCCTCCTCAAGGGTGCGGTAACCGTCCATCTGGATCGCGCTGTAGTGGACGAAGACGTCCGCACCACCGTCGACCGCGATGAAGCCGTACCCCTTCTCCGCGTTGAACCACTTGACGGTGCCCTGAGCCATTACGTACTCCCCTTTTGCCGGCCTTTCACGACCCCGCTTTTCGCGGACCGGGCCAGGCTCCGAGTACGCACCCAGACAGTAGGGGGGCGTGCACCGAACGCACCGACCGCCGCTGAATGTATCTGCCCGGACGCCCTGTGCAACAGGTCATACGAGCGAGAAATCTTGACGCATCAGAACGGTCAAACTACTCAAAGTGACCATAAATGAGAATGTATCCACCGGGACATGACTCACCAAGTGGACAAATCACCCGGGTAAAAGTTGGGCAGTGTCCGGAGGGCTTCACGAACGCGCACGCCGGCCGGGTGAGGCGGAAGCGAGTGTTCCGGCCACTCTAGCGTGGTCCGGACACCGTGAGACGCACCGGCCCTCCCGTCTGGTTCCTGACGGGAGGGCCGGTGCGTTCCGGTTTCGAGAGGCGGGGCGTGCGCGCCCGGCTCACGCGCGGGGCGCGGGGCTCGGGCCGCGACCGGGGGCGACAGCCCCGATCAGACGCCTCTCCCCGGGCGGTCACGGGCTCAGAGCGTGTCTGCGGCCCCACGCCGGACCCGGTATGAGAGCGCCCCTCCGCCGTGCAGCTGACCGCATCCGACGCCGCGGGCTGATCCGACTCGGGGTCTCAGGCACGCTCTCAGCCGCCGGCGACGGCCGGAATGATCGAGACCCCGGCGCCGTCCGGGGTCTCCGTGGCCAGGCCCTCGGAGAAGCGGACGTCGTCGTCGTTGACGTAGACGTTGACGAAGCGCCGCAGCTTCCCCGCGTCGTCGAGGACGCGGGCGCCGATCCCGGCGTGGTTGCGCTCCAGGTCGGCCAGGACGTCACCGAGGGTCGCGCCCTCGGCGGGGACCTCGGAGCGACCGGCGGTGTAGGTACGCAGAATGGTCGGGATGCGGACGGTGACGCTCATGGTGTGGCTCCTTCTGCGGTGCGGGACGAGTGGTGGCACGCGCCGGCGGCCGGGAGGAATCGGACGCGCCGAACGCGCGAGGAGTCCGTGCGGGAGGGCGTGGGATCGCGTCGGGGCTCCCGGCGGCCCGAAGCGGTGAGTGCCCGGACGGACCGGTTCGGTCCGCCCGTCGGTGGCGGGGTGCCCGTCGTTGGTGGGCGGTGCCGGCCCCGGGGCGACTGCCGACCGCCGCCCGAGCGGCGGTCGGCAGTCGGCGTCGGTGGTCGGCGCGGTTCAGCCCAGCCCGGCGTCGCGGAACGCGTCCAGGTCCGGTCGGATGACCGCTGTGGGGCCGGTGGTCGGCGAGACGGCGTCCAGCGTCTTCAGCCCCTCGCCGGTGTTGAGGACCACCGTCGTGAGCGAGGGGTCCAGCACGCCGTCGGCGAGCAGCTTGCGCGTCACGCCGACGGTGACACCGCCGGCGGTCTCCGCGAAGATGCCCTCGGTGCGGGCGAGCAGCTTGATGGCGTCGACGATCTGCTCGTCGGTGACGTCCTCCACGGCGCCGCCGGTGCGGCGCGCGATGTCCAGGACGTAGGGCCCGTCGGCCGGGTTGCCGATCGCCAGCGACTTGGCGATGGTCGCCGGGCGCACCGGCCGGATCACGTCCTGGCCGTTCTTGAACGCCTGCGAGACCGGTGAGCAGCCCTCGGCCTGCGCGCCGAAGATCTTGTAGGGCTTGTCCTCGACCAGCCCCAGGGTGATGAGCTCCCGCAGCGCCTTGTCGATCTTGGTGAGCTGGGAGCCGGAGGCGATGGGGACCACCAGCTGGTCCGGCAGGCGCCAGCCCAGCTGCTCGCAGATCTCGTACGCCAGGGTCTTGGAGCCCTCGGCGTAGTAGGGCCGCAGGTTGACGTTGACGAAGCCCCAACCCTCGCCCGCCGGGTCGCCGATGAGCTCGCTGCAGAAGCGGTTGACGTCGTCGTAACTGCCCTCGATGCCGACCAGCTCTCCGCCGTACACGGCGGCGGCGGTGACCTTGGCGTGCTCCAGGTCGTGCGGGATGAAGACGCAGGACCGCAGCCCCGCGCGGGCCGCGGCGGCACCGACCGCACCGGCGAGGTTGCCGGTGGAAGAGCACGACAGGGTGGTGAAGCCGAAGGCGCGCGCCGCCTCGACGGCACAGGCGACCACGCGGTCCTTG
Organism: Streptomyces spiramenti; assembly: GCF_012034385.1. Taxonomy (GTDB): domain Bacteria; phylum Actinomycetota; class Actinomycetes; order Streptomycetales; family Streptomycetaceae; genus Streptomyces; species Streptomyces spiramenti. The sequence continues at coordinate 5,258 of NZ_JAAVJB010000234.1, read as the reverse complement.
AAGGAGTGGGTGGGGTTGCCGGAGTCGTCCTTGACGTGGAGTTCGCCGGTGACGCCCAGTTCGGCGGCGAGCCGGTCCGCCCTCACCAGCGGTGTGCCGCCGGGGTTGAGGTTCGGCTTCTCGGCGACGTCCGCGGGCACGGGGAGCAGCGGCGCGTAGCGCCAGACGGAGTTCGGGCCGGCCTCGATGCGGCGGCGGAGCGCCTCGGGGTCACCGGTGGGGAGGTCGTAGGCGATCTCCAGCGGGCCGAAACACTCGTTGCAGGCGAAGATCGGGGTCAACGGGTACCGCTGGCCGCACTCCCGACAGGACAGGGCTGCGGCGGGGCCGAGGTCGACGGTTCCGGAGCGGTGCTCGGTGAGCAGAGACATGGGTGCGAGGCCCTCTCCTCATCTTCCCCGCGGCGGCTCTCGCCGCAGGACGGAATTGGCACCTTCCCCGACCGGGGACCTCGCTTCGGACGCGAGACCGGCGGGAGGGTTGCCGGGGCTTCAACGGGCCGTTCCCTCTGCCCCTCTGGATGAGCTGTATGTGGTTGTGACTGTCGCCAGCCGTGCCGCGGACCCCGATATGCGGAGGTCACAAGCACTGTTCGAGACTGTAACGGACGGCTAGGACAATGAGGCGGGTTGTCCAGCCTCCGAGACACCCGTCCGGGGGACGCACGCCGAGCGCGAGGAGCGAGATCGTGCTGGAAGAGGCCGAGAGCTGGCTGCACCGGCGGTCCTGGTCGGCCGACGACCGCCCGCTGCCCCGGCTGCTCGCCGCCAAGCGGCGTGCGGGCGCGGCCGGGACCGTCAGCGTGGTGCTGCCCGCGCTGAACGAGGAGGCCACGGTCGGGACGATCGTCGAGGCGATCCGCACCGAGCTGGTGGAACGCGTGCCGCTCGTCGACGAACTGCTGGTCATGGATTCCGGCTCGACCGACCGGACCGCCGCGGTGGCCGCCGCCGCCGGCGCGAAGGTGGTCCACCGGGACGAGGTGCTGCCCCGGCTGCCGGCGCTGCCCGGCAAGGGTGAGGTGCTGTGGCGGTCGCTGTTCGCCGCCACCGGCGAGATCGTCTGCTTCGTCGACGCCGACCTGCGGGAGTTCGACACCCGGTTCGTCTCCGGGATCGTCGGGCCGCTGCTGACCGACCCCGGCGTGCAGCTGGTGAAGGCGATGTACGACCGACCGCTGGGGGGCGGGCCGGACGGCGCCGGCCAGGGCGGGCGGGTCACCGAGCTGGTCGCCCGGCCGCTGCTGAACCTGCACTGGCCGCTCCTCGCCGGGGTGGTCCAGCCGTTGGGCGGCGAGTACGCGGCGCGGCGCTCGCTGCTGGAACGGCTGCCCTTCCCCGTCGGGTACGGGGTGGAACTGGGGACGCTGGTCGACACTCTGCACCTGGCGGGACTCGACGCCATCGCACAGGTGGACGTCGGCGTCCGCCGCCACCGCCACCAGGACGGCCGGGCGCTGGGGCGGATGGCAGCCGCGATCTACCGCACGGCGCAGGCCCGGCTGCCCGGCGGCGGCCCGCCGCTGTGGGCGGGGCTCACCCAGTTCGACCGGGCGCCGGCGGGCGGCTTCACCCCGGTCCACCACCGGGTGGACACCGCGGAACGCCCGCCGGCGGTCGAGGTCCCCGAGTACGTCGCGACCCGCCGCGCCGCCTGACACCCCCCGGCGGGCAGGGCGAGGCGGGGCCGCCGGCGGCGCGCACCGGCTCTCCGGCGGCCCCCGTGCAGGTGGGGCCCGGGGCCCGATGGGCGCGCGGTACGCGGACACACGTTTGATACCCCGTGTCGCGGGCAAAGCTCCGCGCATGGCGACCCATCGGCAGACGACCGACGTTCCCGGTACCTCCGACCGGCGGTCCGGGGCCGCCCCCGGCAGCAGGACCGCCGGGCAGGTACTGGTCGCGTCCAACCGCGGCCCGGTGAGCTACTCGCTCGCCGAGGACGGCACCCTGACCGCGCGGCGCGGCGGCGGCGGGCTGGTCTCGGGACTCAGCGCCCTGGACGAGGACTCCGGCACGTGGGTCTGCGCCGCGCTCTCCGACGCCGACCGGGAGGCCGCGCGCCTCGCGGGCGGCGGCACCCTGGACCGGTCCGACACCGGGGGGCGCGCCGTGCGGATGCTGGACATCCCGCAGGCGACGTTCGACGCCGCGTACAACGGCGTCGCGAACTCCGTGCTGTGGTTCGTGCACCACATGCTGTACCAGAGCCCCGTCGAACCCGTGTTCGATCGCGCGTTCGAAGACCGCTGGGAGGAGTTCCAGCGATACAACGCCGCGTTCGCGGAGGCGCTGGCCGAGGAGGCCGCGGCGGGCGCGACCGTCCTGGTGCAGGACTACCACCTCTCGCTGGTCCCCCGGCTGCTGCGCACGCTTCGGCCGGATCTGCGGGTCGGGCACTTCTCCCACACGCCGTGGGCCCCGGTGGACGCCTTCCGGCTGCTGCCGGACCCGATCGCCCGGCAGGTGCTGCTGGGCATCCTCGGCGCGGACCGGGCCGCCTTCCTCACCTGGCGGTGGGCGGAGGCGTTCGCCGAGTGCTGCCGGGTGCTGCTGGGCGCCGAGGTCACCGACCACGGACACGAGCTGCGCATCGGCCACGACGGCTCCACCACCCGGATCGGCGTGCACGGCCTCGGCGCGGACGGCGCCTTCCTCCGGGAGCGCGCCTCCCGGCCCGACGTCGACGAGCGGCTGGCCGCGCTGCGTGAGCAGGTCGGTGACCGCCGGACGATCGTGCGGGTCGACCGCACCGAGCTGAGCAAGAACATCGTGCGCGGCCTGCTGGCCTACGAGCGGCTGCTGGAGGACCACCCCGAGTGGCTCGACCGGGTGGTGCACGTGGCGTTCGCCTACCCCTCGCGGCAGGACCTGGCGGTGTACCGGGCGTACACCGAGGAGGTGGGCCGAGTGGCCGCGGCGATCAACGAGCGGTTCGGCACCGACGACTGGCAGCCCGTGGTGCTGCACGTCAAGGACGACTTCGCCCGCTCGCTGGCCGCCTACCGCATGGCCGACGTGGCGCTGGTGAACCCGATCCGGGACGGGATGAACCTCGTCGCCAAGGAGATCCCGGTCCTCGCCGAACGCGGCTGCGCCCTGGTGCTCTCCCGGGAGGCCGGCGCCTTCGCGGAGCTCGGCGACGACGCGCTGGAGGTCAATCCGTACGACATCGCCGGTACCGCCGCCGCGCTGCACGCGGCGCTGCTGATGCCGGCGGGCGAGCGGGCCGAACGCTCCCGGCGGCTGGCAGCGGCGGCGACCGCCCTGCCCCCGCAGTCGTGGTTCCTGGCGCAGCTCGCCGCGCTGCGGGCCTGAGCGGAGCGCACGGCGCGCGAGAGCTCCGCGAGGCGCGCCCGAACGACGGCGGGGCGCGCGCCCCGACGTTCGTAACCGATCCGCACCAGTCCGCCCCCACACAGCCGCCCCGATCGGCCTTTCCTGCATGATGGGCCGGGAGATCAGGCGCCCCCGGGGAGAGGCGGGCGCGACGGATGGGGTGATGGCATGTCCAGCTGGCAGCACCAGTCCAGCGGCCACGGCGGGATGCGCGCCTCGCACGCGGACCGGGAGCGGACCACCGACGTCCTGCGGTCCGGGTTCGCCGAGGGCCGGTTGGACAAGGCGGAGTTCGACCGCCGCGTGGACCTCAGCGCGCGAGCCGTCACCCAGGGCGACCTCCAGCAGTTGATCCTCGACCTGCCCAACGGACCGCTCATGGGCCCGCCGGCCGTGCCGCAGTCGCAGGTGCCCGCGACGTTCTACCCGGCGCCGCCCGCTCCCAACTACCACGTCCCCGGTGTCTATCCCGGCCCCGCGCACCCCGGCTGGATGGTCCCGCCGCCGACCGCGCAGACCAACCGGCTGGCGATCGGCGCGCTGCTGTGCGGGCTCGGCGGGATGTTCTACGGCCTCACCTCGATCCCCGCCGTCATCCTCGGGCACAAGGCGCGGGCGGAGATCCGCCAGAACCGCGAGCAGGGCGACGGCCTCGCGGTGACCGGCCTCGTCTTCGGCTACCTGGGCCTCGCGTTCTGGGCGCTGCTGATCCTGGTCATCGGGTCCTTCTCCCTCTGAGCTGAGAGCGCGTGTGAGACCCCGCGTCGGATCGGCTCGCAGCGTCGGATGCGGTCTGCTGCAGGGCGGAGGGGCGCCCTCATACCGGGGCATCTTCGGGCGTTCCTGCCAACGCGGCAGAGGGCCGTAGCCGGCGTCGCGGGCCCGGTACGGGGTCTCACACACGCTCTGACACCACCCCGCCTCCCGCGCGGGTTCCCGGGGCGGGCCCCGGGAACCCCTGGGGTTCAGGCGGCCCGTCGGGTGACCGCCTCCGCGAACTCGGCGAGCCGGCCGACGACCGACGCCGGCTGCTCCCAGTGGACGGCGTGCCCGGCCCCTTCCAGCACGTCCAGCCGCGCCCCGGGGACGGTGTCGGTGATGCGGGCCTGGTCGTCCGGGGTCACTCGCGGGTCGCGGTCGCCCCGCAGCGCGAGCGTGGGCACGAGGATGCCGCCGAGCGTCGTCGCGACCTCCGAGTCCAGCAACCCGCCCATGGTCTCCCGCCACACGTGCGGCGGCGTGGCGCGGGCGTCCTCGGCCATCGCGGTGGAGAACCACTCCGGGTCGGGGCCGCCCCCGGCGTCGTCGGGCAGCAGCTCGGCCGGGTCCGGCCCGTCGTGCTCCCCGAGCCGGTCCGTGACGCGGCGCGCCTCGGCCGCCCACTCCTTGCCCTCCAGGGTCGCGGGGGTGCCGAGCAGCACCAGCCCCGCGACGCGGTGCGGGTGACCGCCGGCGACTATGCGGGCGGCGACGCCGCCGCTGCCGCCGCCGACCAGGACCGCCTGTTCGAGGCCCAGGGCATCGAGGAACTCGACCAGGTCGGCGGCGTAGTCGTCGGGACGGTAGCCGTCGGTCGGCTTGGAGGCGTCGCCGTGGCCGCGTTGGGTCGGGGCGAAGCCGTGCAGGGTCGTCGGCAGCATGTCGAGGACGGGCTGGAAGGACCGCCAGGACTCCCCCGGGCCGTGGACGAACACCACGGGGATGCCGCCGGGGTAGCCGGACTCGGCGTAGGGAAGCCGGACACCGCTGTCCAGCGTGACGCTCTTCAACGCGATGGTGCTCATGGGGTACCCCTGCCCCGGCTCCGGCGGACGATGTCGCGCCGCGGGCGGCGGGGCCGACCGCCCGGACGGTTCACCGCCGCGGCGCGGTGCGGCTGCCGCCGCCCGGACCGGACCGTGTGCGGGCACCGGTCCGGGC
>NZ_JAAVJB010000233.1 GCF_012034385.1 Streptomyces spiramenti | reverse complement strand
GGCGGGGGCGACGCTCGCGGTGCGCCCCGCGGCGTACTACGGCCTGGGTGGCCCCGACGTCGCGGCGTCACGGCGGGATGCCGTGGAGGCCGTGGTGGCGGACCTGGCCAAGGGGGGCGGGGCGGCGCTCGTCTGCTCGGGGCTGCTCCTCGCCGGCGCCTGGTGGCTGCGGCGGGCGGTGTGCCATGGCCGACCGAGGGCGGGGCGGGGGGTGGGGGACGCCGGGCGACCGGACCCCGCCGTGCGGGAGACTCCCCAGCGTTGAATCCTTTCACTGGCGCAGCGGCCGCCGTAGGCTCCCGCGTGTTCCCTTCGGAGAGAGCAGTTTCCGCGGATCGATGACGAGGGCATTGACAGTGGTTCGCCCCGCCCCTAGCTTCGCTCGTTGAAACGTTTCATGTCGTCGAGCGGAAACGGGAGCCCCTCATGGCAGCCGGACCGGAGGTACGGGCAGCGCTGCGGGCGCAGACCGTCGAGACGCCGTCGTGGGCCTACGGCAACAGCGGCACCCGGTTCAAGGTGTTCGCCCAGGCGGGAGTACCGCGCACGCCCCAGGAGAAGATCGACGACGCCTCCCGCGTCCACGCCCACACCGGCGTCACGCCCTCCGTGGCGCTCCACATCCCCTGGGACCGGGTGGACGACTACGCCGCGCTGGCAGCGCACGCCGCCTCGCGCGGGGTGCGGCTGGGAACCGTCAACTCCAACGTCTTCCAGGACGACGACTACCGGCTCGGTTCCGTCACGCACCCCGACCCCGCGGTCCGCCGCAAGGCCCTCGGCCACCTGCTGGAGTGCGTGGACATCATGGACGCGACCGGCTCCCGCGACCTGAAGCTGTGGTTCGCCGACGGCACCAACTACCCGGGCCAGGACGACATCGCCGCCCGCCAGGACCGCCTGGCGGAGGCGCTGCGGGCCGTGTACGCGAGGCTCGGCGGGGACCAGCGGATGCTGCTGGAGTACAAGCTCTTCGAGCCGTCCTTTTACACCACCGATGTGCCGGACTGGGGGACCGCCCACGCCCACTGCCTGGAGCTGGGCCCGAAGGCCCAGGTCGTGGTCGACACCGGCCACCACGCGCCGGGCACCAACATCGAGTTCATCGTCGCGTTCCTGCTGCGCGCCGGCAGACTCGGGGGGTTCGACTTCAACTCCCGGTTCTACGCGGACGACGACCTGATGGCCGGCGCCGCCGACCCCTTCCAGCTCTTCCGGATCATGCACGAGGTGATCGGAGGCGGCGGACTGGGAGAGCAGACGGCGTTCATGCTCGACCAGTGCCACAACATCGAGCCGAAGATCCCCGCGGTCATCCGCTCGGTGATGAACGTGCAGGAGGCCACGGCCAAGGCGCTGCTGGTGGACCGCCCGGCGCTGGCCGCGGCCCAGACCGACGGCGACGTGCTGGCGGCCAACGCGGTGCTGATGGACGCGTACCACACCGACGTCCGACCGCTGCTCGCCGAACTGCGCGCGGACGCGGGGCTCGACCCGGACCCGATGGCCGCCTACCGCCGCTCCGGCTGGGCCGAGGCCACCGTCGCCGAGCGCGCCGGCGGCACCGCCGCCGGCTGGGGCGCCTGACACCCCCGCCCCGTCGTCCCCCCGCCCCGAACACGGGGCGGCATCGGCCCACCCCGCGCCACGCCGGCGCGCCGACCGCGAAAGAGCCACCGGACGCATGACAAGCGAGACCACCGCAGCATCGACCGCCGCCTCCGAACCGCCGCGCGCCGTGGCCGAGCTCATCGCCCGCTCCCACCGCCTGGGCGCCGACCCCCGCAACACCAACTACGCCGGTGGAAACACCTCCGCCCAGGGCGCCGCGACCGACCCGGCGACCGGCCGGGACGTCGAGCTGCTGTGGGTGAAGGGCTCGGGCGGCGACCTCGGCACCCTCACCGCCGACGGTCTGGCCGCGCTGCGGCTGGACCGGCTGCGGGCCCTGGTGGACGTCTACCCGGGCGTCGAACGCGAGGACGAGATGGTCGCCGCGTTCGACCACTGCCTGCACGGCCGTGGCGGCGCGGCCCCCTCCATCGACACCGCGATGCACGGGCTCGTCGAGGCCCCGCACGTCGACCACCTCCACCCGGACTCCGGGATCGCGCTCGCCTGCGCGGCCGACGGCGAGGAGCTGACCCGCCGGTGCTTCGGCGACCGCGTGGTCTGGGTGCCGTGGCGGCGCCCCGGCTTCCAGCTGGGCCTGGACATCGCGGCGGTCCGTCGGGACAACCCCCGCGCCGTCGGTTGCGTCCTCGGCGGCCACGGCATCACCGCCTGGGGCGACACCAGCGAGGAGTGCGAGGCCAACTCGCTGGAGATCATCCGGACGGCCGCCGACTTCCTCGCGGAGCACGGCCGCAGCGCCCCCTTCGGACCTCCGCTGCCCGGGTACGGCGCGCTGCCCGCGAGCGAGCGGCGCGAGCGCGCCGCCGCCCTCGCCCCGGTCCTGCGCGGTCTGGCCTCGACGGACCGGCAGCAGATCGGCCACTTCGACGACGCTCCCGCGGTGCTCGACTTCCTCGGGGCCACGGAGCACCCGCGGCTGGCCGCGCTCGGCACCTCCTGCCCCGACCACTTCCTGCGCACCAAGGTGAGACCGCTGGTCCTCGACCGGCCGGCCGACACCCCGCTGCCCGAACTCCTCGACCGGCTTCGGGAACTCCACGCCGCATACCGGGAGGAGTACCGGGCCTACTACGAGCGTCACGCGACCCCCGACTCGCCCCCGATGCGGGGCGCCGACCCCGCGATCGTGCTGGTCCCCGGGGTGGGCATGTTCTCCTTCGGCAAGGACGCCCAGACCGCCCGGGTCGCCGCCGAGTTCTACCTGAACGCCGTCAACGTGATGCGGGGCGCGGAGGCGGTCTCCCGCTACGCGCCGATCGAGGAGTCCGAGAAGTTCCGCATCGAGTACTGGGAGCTGGAGGAGGCCAAGCTCCGGCGGATGCCGCCGCCCGCGCCGCTGGCGGGACGGGTCGCCCTGGTCACCGGAGCCGGCTCCGGGATCGGCAGGGCGATCGCGCACCGCCTCCGCGCCGAGGGCGCGGCCGTCGTGGTGACCGACCGGGACGAGGCGGCGGCGGTGCGGGTCGCCGGCGAACTCGGCGGACCGGACGCGGCGGTGGCGGTGCCGCTGGACGTCACCGACGAGAGCGGGATCGCCGCGGCCTTCCGCGCGGCCTCCCTCGCGTACGGCGGCGTCGACCTCGTCGTCAACAACGCCGGACTCTCCGTCAGCAAGCCCCTGGCCGAGACCACGGCGGACGACTGGGACCTCCAACACCGCGTGATGGCACGCGGCTCCTTCCTGGTCTCCCGCGAGGCGGCCCGGGTGATGACCGCCCAGGGGGTCGGCGGGGACATCGTCTACATCTCCTCCAAGAACGGCGTCTTCGCAGGACCCAACAACATCGCCTACGGGGCGGCCAAGGCCGACCAGGCGCACCAGGTGCGGCTGCTCGCCGCGGAACTGGGCGAGCACGGCATCCGCGTCAACGGTGTCAACCCCGACGGCGTGGTGCGCGGGTCCGGCATCTTCGCCGGCGGCTGGGGCGCGCGGCGCGCGGCCGTCTACGGCGTGCCGGAGTCCGAACTCGGCGCCTTCTACGCGCAGCGCACCCTGCTCAAGCGCGAGGTGCTGCCCGAGCACGTCGCCAACGCCGTCTTCGCGCTCACCGGCGGCGACCTCAGCCACACCACCGGGCTGCACGTCCCGGTGGACGCCGGGGTCGCCGCCGCGTTCCTGCGGTGATCCCGCTCGGCGGCGCGCTCGCCTGCGCGCCGCCGAGCGGCCTCGTCCGCCGCCCAGCCGTCCCGCCCGCCGTCCAGGGAGCCATCCGTGTCCAGCCACCGCCGCCCCGCCCCGCCCGCCGCGCGTGACGGCGACGCGACCTTCGCCGCGGTGGACCTCGGCGCGTCCAGCGGACGGGTCGTCCTCGGCAGCGTCCGCCCCGACGCGGACGGCCCGGACGCGCTGGTACTGCGCGAGGCGCACCGCTTCCCCAACCGGCCGGTCGAGGTACGGGGGACCCTGTACTGGGACGTCCTCGACCTCTACCGGGGTGTTCTGGACGGGCTCCGAGCTGCCGGCCGCCTCACCGGCGGGGCGGGGCCCGCCGGGGTCGGCATCGACGGCTGGGCGGTCGACCACGGCCTGCTCGACGAGAACGGGAACCTGCTGTCGAACCCGGTGCACTACCGCGACGGCCGGGTCGCCGGGACCCGGGAAGAACTGGAGGCGCTGCTGCCGGCGGCGGAGCTCTACGCCGCGACCGGCATCCAGCACCTGCCCTTCAACACCGTCTACCAGCTCCTCGCGACCCGAGGCACCCCGGCGTTCCGGGAGGCCCACCGCGTGGTGCTCCTGCCCGACCTCATCAGCTACTGGCTGACCGGCCTGCTCGGCACCGAGCTCACCAATGCCTCCACCACCCAGCTGCTGGACCCGCGCACCGGCGACTGGTCGCCACGCGTCACCGAGGCGATCGGGCTGGACACCTCGCTGTTCCCACCGCTGCGGCGGCCCGGGGACCCGGCGGGGGAGCTGCTGCCCGAGGTCCTCGCCGGGACCGGACTGCCGGGCCCCGTCCCCGTGACGACCGTCGCGTCCCACGACACCGCCTCAGCGGTGGCGGCCGTCCCCGCCGCTTCGCCCCGCTTCGGCTACATCGCCACCGGGACCTGGTCGCTGGCAGGTGTCGAACTCGACGCTCCGGTGCTCACCGAGGCGAGCCGACTCGCTAACTTCACCAACGAGTTGGGCCTGGACTCCACTGTCCGTCACCTGCGCAACATCATGGGACTCTGGCTGCTGGAGGAGTGCCGCCGCACCTGGGAGGCGGAAGGCCCGCCCGCGCCCCTCGCCGACCTGCTGGCGCAGGCGGCCCTCGTGCCCGGGCCCGGCCCCGTCGTGGACGCCGGCGACCCTGCCTTCGTCGCACCCGGCGGGATGCCGGCACGCATCGCGGAGGCGTGCCGTCGCGGCGGACAGCGCGCGCCGCGCGACCGCGCGGAAACGGTGAGGTGCGTCCTCGACTCACTCGCCCTCGCCCACCGCGAAGCGATCGCGGACGCCGAACGGCTCTCGGGCCGCACGGTGGACGTGGTCCACGTGGTCGGCGGCGGCGCCCGCAACGAACTGCTCTGCCGCCTCACCGCCGATGCCTGCGGCCGGCCTGTCGTGGCGGGGCCCGCCGAGGCCGCCGCTGTCGGTAACGTGCTCTGCCAGGCGCGGACGGCGGGCATCGTCCCCGGGGGACCGGACGCCGGGCGCGCGCTGCTGCGGCGGGCGCTGCCGCTGGTGCGGTACCGACCCCGGGGCAGCGGGGCGGACTGGCAGCGTGCGGCCGAACGCGCCGCACAGACCCGGAAGGAGCGGTGATGCGCGTTGCGCTCTTCGTGACCTGTGTCAACGACACCCTCTACCCCGCCACCGGGCGCGCCGTCGTGCGGCTGCTGCGCCGTCTCGGGGTGGACGTCGAGTTCCCGCAGGACCAGAGCTGCTGCGGCCAGCCGCAGTTCAACACCGGCTACCGCCGCGAGACCGAACCGCTGGCGCTGCGGTACGCGCGGGCCTTCGCCGAGTACGACCACGTGGTGACGCCTTCCGCGTCCTGCGCGGCGATGGTCCGCGACAACTACCCACGACTGCGGCGGCGCGCGTCGTCGGAAGGCCGGCCGGGCGCGGCGGCGGCCCTGGAGGACGCGGCCGAGGCGGCCGGACGCACGGTCGAGCTGACCGAGTTCCTCGTGGACGTCCTCGGGGTGACCGACGTCGGCGCCTGGTTCCCGCACACCGTCACCTACCACCCGACCTGCCACGGGCTGCGCATGCTCGGCCTCGGCGACCGGCCGCGACGGCTGCTTGCCGCCGTCGAGGAGCTGGAACTCCGGGAACTGCCGGGAGCTGAGGAGTGCTGCGGCTTCGGCGGCACCTTCGCCGTGAAGAACGCCGCGGTCTCCGCGTCGATGGGGGCGGACAAGGCGGCGAGCGTCACCGCCACCGGTGCCGAGGCCCTCTGCGCGCTGGACAACTCCTGCCTGATGCACATCGGGGGCACCCTCAGCCGCGCCGGTTCGCCCACGCGTCCGCTGCACCTGGCGGAGATCCTCGCCGCCACCCGCGCCGAACCCCACCGACCGGAGGCGCCGTGAGCCCCGTCCACCTGGGAATGCCGCCGTTCCCGCGCGGTGCCGAGACCGCCCTCGGCGACGCCACGCTGCGCGGCAACCTCCGCCACGCCACCCACACCATCCGCGACAAGCGCGCCCGCGCCGTCGCGGAACTGCCGGACTGGGCCGAGCTGCGGTCCGCCGGCGCCGCCCTGAAAGACCGGTCGCTGCGCCACCTCGACCGCTACCTGACGCAGGCGGAGGCCGCGATCACCGCCGCCGGCGGTCGGGTGCACTGGGCCTCGGACGCCTCGGCGGCCAACCGGATCGTCACCCGCCTGGTCCGCGACACCGGTGAGCCGGAGGTCGTCAAGGTCAAGTCCATGGCCACGCAGGAGATCGAGCTCAACGAGGCCCTGGAGGCCGCGGGGATCGCCGTCCACGAGACGGACCTCGCCGAGCTGATCGTGCAGCTCGGCGACGACCTCCCCTCCCACCTGCTGGTGCCGGCGATCCACCGCAACCGGTCGGAGATCCGCGACATCTTCCGCGAGCGGATGGCGGACCGGGGCCGCCCCGCCCCCGAAGGGCTGACGGACGACCCCCGCGCGCTCGCGGAGGCCGCCCGGCTGCACCTGCGGGAGAAGTTCCTGCGGGCACGGGTCGCCGTCTCCGGCGCCAACTTCCTCATCGCCGAGACCGGCACCCTCGTGGTCGTCGAGTCGGAGGGCAACGGCAGGATGTGCCTGACACTCCCCGACACCCTGATCTCCGTCGTCGGCATCGAGAAGGTGGTGCCCACCTGGCGGGACCTGGAGGTGTTCCTCCAGACGCTGCCCCGCTCGTCCACCGCCGAGCGAATGAACCCCTACACCTCGACCTGGACCGGCGTCACCCCCGGCGACGGACCGCAGAGCTGCCACGTCGTCCTCCTCGACAACGGCCGCACCGACGCCCTCGCCGACACTGTCGGGAGGCAGGCGCTGCGCTGCATCCGCTGCTCGGCCTGCCTGAACGTCTGCCCCGTCTACGAGCGCGCCGGCGGCCACGCGTACGGATCGCCCTACCCCGGCCCGATCGGCGCGATCCTCACCCCGCAGCTGCGCGGCACCACCGGGGAGCTCGACGCCTCACTGCCGTTCGCCTCCTCGCTCTGCGGGGCGTGCCACGAGGTCTGCCCGGTGGCGATCGACATCCCCGAGGTCCTGGTCCACCTGCGGGAAAGGGTGGTCCAGGGCGGGCCGGTCACGCTCGGCGGGCGGCGCTTCCGACAGCCGCCGGCCCCGGGCCACCGCGGGGAACGCGCGGCGATGCGCGCCGCCCGCCTGCTGCTGGACCGCCCCGCGCTGCTGGCACGGGCCCAGTGGGCCGCGGGCCGTGTCCGTCACCACGTACCCGCAAGGCTGCCGGGCGCCGGTCGGGAGTGGACCGACACGCGGGACGCGCCGCGACTGCCCGAGCGGAGCTTCCGCAGCTGGTGGCGGGAACAGGAGACGTCCGCCGGTGACCGCGCCGCGCCTCGCCGCGCCGACCTCGCCGCGGGCGGCCCCGGCTCCCGTACCGGCGGCCCCCGTGACCCCGCCCCTCCGTTGCCGGAAGCCGACGGTCCGCCGCCCGGCGAGGGCCCGCCACCGGCGGCCGACGGTCCGCCGCCCGTCGCCGTGCCGTC
>NZ_JAAVJB010000232.1 GCF_012034385.1 Streptomyces spiramenti | reverse complement strand
CACCGCGCCTGGCGTCGGGGCGGCCACAGCAGGCGGAGCGGTGGGCGGGGGAGGGGCACTCGCCGTCACCGGGTCGGCCGTCGGGGGCTTGGCCAGGTCGAGCGCCCCGCTGCCCCCGCCCGGCCCACCGCCGGTGTCCGGCCCGCTGCCCGTGCTCGACGTGTCCTCGGTCGGCCGCTCCACCGCCGGGGCGGTCGGGACCGGTGCGGCGGCCACGGTGCCCCGGGGCTGCGGTGAACCGGCGGGGGCCTTCTGCGCGCCTTCCGGCGTCGCGCCGCTCGCCGCCTGCGACGTGCCCGGGGCAGCCGTGTCCTTCGCGTCGAGGTCGTCGTCGGTGTCGGCCGCGCCGCCCGCGGGGCGGACCGGCTTCGCGGCACCTGCCGGGCCGCGCTTGGCGAGCCGGTCGGGCGTACCGGTGACCGGCCGCGCCGCGCCGCCCGCGTCACTCACCGGTGTGCCCGGTGTGCCCGGTGTGCCCGGTGTGCCCGGTGTGCCCGGTGTCCCGACGGGCTCCCCGGATGCCTCGGCCACCGCCTCGGCTTCCCGCTCCGATCTCTCCGCTCCCGTGCTCCCGCGGTCGTCGGGGGGTGTGGTCACAGCTGTCTCCTCGGGACGACCCGTTCGCGACACCGCCCCCGGCACCACCCGCCGTCCCCGGCGGGGTACCTGTTCGCGCAGCGACCCGGGTACCGGCCCACGCCGGTGGCCGGAGAATATCCGAACCCGCCAACACCGCCGTTCACCAGGGGCGTTGCCCGGTCATCCCGGCCGGGCTAGGTCAGGAGGTGAAGGCCGGTCGCTCCGGGTCCAGGTGGGCCATGCCGTCCTGCGGGGAGGACGCCTCCGCGAAGTGCCGCCGGGGAATGCGTCCGGCCAGCGCGGCCAGCCGCCCCGCCCGCACCGCGTCGCGCATCGCCGCCGCCATCACCGCCGGGCGCTGTGCACGGGTCACTGCCGAGGCGAGCATGACCCCGGCACAGCCCAGCTCCATGGCGAGCGCGACGTCGGAGGCGGTACCCGCGCCGGCGTCGAGGATCACCGGTACGCCCACCCGCTCCGTGATGAGCCGGAAGTTGTGCGGGTTGCGGATGCCCAGCCCGGAGCCGATCGGGGAGCCCAGCGGCATCACCGCCGCACAACCGAGCTCCGCCAGCCGCACGGCGACCACCGGGTCGTCACCGCAGTACGGCAGCACGGTGAACCCGTCGTCCACCAGCTCCTCCGCCGCGTCCAGCGTCGCCACCGGGTCGGGCAGCAAGGTCCGCTCGTCGGCGATGACCTCCAGCTTGACCAGGTCGGTGCCGAGCGCCTCCCGGGCGAGCCGGGCCGTGAGCACCGCCTCACCGGCCGTGTAGCAGCCCGCGGTGTTCGGCAGCACCGCCACGCCCAGTTCCGACAGCACCGACAGCACGGTGCCCTGCACCCCCGGGTCGAGCCGGCGCATCGCGACCGTCGTGAGCTCGGTCCCCGACGCGGTCAGCGCGGCGCGCAGCGCGCTGTGGCTGGTGGCGCCGCCGGTGCCCATGATCAGCCGCGAGGTGAAGGTGTGTCCGCCGATGACCAGCGGGTCCTCACCGGGGGAGGTCCCGGCGAGGGGGCTCGCGACCGTGGCCGCCGGAGTGTCCGGCCGGTCCGTGGCGCCCGCCGGACCCGTCGGCCTCGTGGTCTCCGTCATCTCAGCCTCCCTGCACGGCGGTCAGTACCTCGACGCGGTCGCCGTCCCGGACCGGAGTCCGGTCCCAGGCGCCGCGCGGCACCACCGCCTCGTTGAGCGCCGCGGCGATCCCCGCGGCGCGCCGCCCGTCGGCGGAACCGACCGGAGCATTCCCGCCGGTCAGCTCCGCGACCACGGCGGCCAGCGTGGTGCCGGCAGCCACCTCCCGGACGGCGCCGTTCACCGACAGCCGTACCGGGGCGGCGCCCGTCGTCCGGGCTTGGGCCGCGAATGTCGGGGGTTCAGTCGCGAAGGGGTCGTTCATGCCTGTGCTCCCGTCAGGTCGTGTGCACCGCGCGCCTCGTGGCGTGCGGGGGCGGCCTCCGCCGCTCCGGCGGCGTACCGACCCGGGCCGAACGGGGCGGCGTGCGCCGGCAGCCCACCCGTGGTCAGCGACTCCGCGAGGGCGTCCCCGGTGACGGGGGCCAGCAGCACGCCGTTGCGGTAGTGCCCGGTGGCGAGTTGGAGCCCGGGGACGGTCGACGGGCCGAGCAGCGGGGCGTTGTCGGGCGTACCCGGCCGCAACCCCGCGCAGGTCTCCGTCAACGGCAACTCGGTCAGACCCGGCACCAGTTCGTGGGCGTCGCGCAGCAGCTCGTAGACGCCGCCCGCCGTGACGGTGGTGTCCCAGCCCTGTTCCTCCGAGGTGGCACCGATCACCAACTCGCCGTCGGCCCGAGGCACCAGGTACACCGCGCCGCCGCGCACCACCGCCCTGACGGTCCGCGAGAGGAACGGCGCCCGCGACGGCGGCACACGCAGCCGCACCACCTGCCCCTTGACGGGGCGGACCGGCGGCCGTGCCTCCGGTGGCAGCCCGGGGAGTTCACCGCTGCGGCTGCCGCAGGCGACGACGGTCGCGCAGGCGGAGACGAGGCGGCCGTCCGACAACTCGGCGCCCACCGCCCGGTCACCACGCATCGTCAGCCGCCGCACGGACGCCCGCCGCACCGTCACACCGGCGCGGCGGCAGGCGACGAGCAGCGCGTCGGTCACCCGCCGGGGGTCGACCTGGTGGTCCCCGTCCACCCGCAGCCCGCCGCGCACTCCGGGGGCGAGCATCGGCTCCAACCGACGGCACTCCCGGCCGGTCAGCCACTGCGAGGAGAGCCCGTGCCGCTCGTGCAGGGCGTGCAGCTCCCGCAGTTGGGCCCGGTCGTCCGAGTCCAGGGCGACCGCGAGGGTCCCGCACGGCCGGTAGCCGGTGTCGATACCCGCCGCCTCGGTCAGCTCGGCGGCGAACCCGGACCACGCCCGGGCGGAACGGAGGTTGAGCTCCAGCAACGCCTCCTCGCCGTGATGCAGTTCGGTGACGGCGGCCAGCATTCCCGCCGCGACGCGCGCCGCACCGCCGCCCGGCTCCGGGTCCGCGACCGTCACCGACAGCCCCCGGCCCGCGGCGCGCCAGGCGACGACCAGCCCGACGATGCCGCCGCCGACCACCAGGACGTCGGTGGTGAGGGCGGTCGCCGAGGGGGCGTCCGCCGCGGTGTCCGCGCTCGCCCGGTCCGCGGTGCCGTTCCCGGCCCGAGGGGCCGCGGGCGGCGGCGCTCCGGTCGGCTGCTGCTCGGGGTACGCCATGGTGAGCTGCTCCTCTCCCTACGCCGGCATGATCCGGATCAGGTGGTGCGGTCGGAGGCCGCAGCCTCCCTCTCAGCCCGGTGCGTCCGGGCTCCCGTGGGACGCGGGTCCGCGGGCCGCCCCGCTCCGGGGCGGGGTACGGTGCGAACCCGTCTGCCGCCAGCGTAGTACCCGGGACCCCGCGGACGGTGGGGCGGCCGGAGCGGCCCGACCGAGAGGCAGCTCCATGGCCGCATCACTCGACGGACGTGTCCTCGCCCCGGAAGCCGACCAGGCGCCCGGCCAGGTCGGCACCGCCACCCGCTTCCACTACCGGGAGGCGGGCGGGCGGATCCACGCCGACTACGCGGGCGGTCCCGTCGAGCGCGGCGCGCTGATGGGCACCCGGGACGGCGACCGCGTCGACTTCCGCTACGTGCAACGGCTGACCGACGGCACCACCGCCTCCGGCCACTGCGTCGGCGAGGTCCGCGAGCTGCCGGACGGGCGGATCGCCGTCGACGAGAGCTGGGAATGGGAGTCCCGCCCCGGACGCGGCACCTCCCGGGTGGTGGAGGTCCCGCCCGACGCCCGCTGAGCCACCGGGCCCGGAGGCGCGCCCGGCAGGCGGACGGCCTCGGCAGCGTGACCCGCCCGTCCGTCTGCCCCCCCAGAGGTGCAGCTACCGCCCGCAGCCCGTGCCGCGCCGTCGCCCCGTGAGAGGCTGACCGCCGTGAACAGCGAGCGAGTCGTCATCGTCGGGGCCGGCCTGGCCGGTGTGCACACCGCCTCCCACCTGCGGGAGGCCGGCTGGCAGGGGGAGATCGACCTCCTGGGGGCCGAGCCCCATCGCCCCTACGACCGGCCGCCGCTCTCGAAGGAACTGCTGACCGGGGAGGCGCCCGACGCCTGGCTGGAGACCGACCTCGACGCCCTCGGCGCCCGGCTGCGCACCGGCGTCACCGCCACCGGCCTCGACCCCGCCGCCCGGCGGCTGGCGACCGACGCCGGCCCGCTCTCCTACGACCACCTCGTGCTCGCCACCGGCGCGGCCCCCCGCACCCTCCCCGGCGCGGCCGGCCTCGACGGTGTCCACCTCCTCCGCACCCTGGACGACGCGCTCGCCCTCCGTGCCGTGCTGAAGCCCGGCGCGCGACTGGTGATCGTCGGCGCGGGCTGGATCGGGGCCGAGGTCACCACCGCCGCGCGCGCGGCCGGGTGCGCGGTCGTCGTGATCGAGGCGGCCGGCGCCCCGCTGCACGGCGTCCTGCCGGCCGAGGCCGCCGAGCCGATGCGCCGCTGGTACGAAGAGGCGGGCGCGCGGCTGCTCACCGGGACCGCGGTGACCGAGGTCCGCCCCGACGGCGTGCTGCTCGCCGACGGCGGGCACGAGCCCGCCGACGCGGTCCTCGTCGCCGTCGGATCGCGCCCCGACACCGCGTGGCTGTCCGGCTCCGGTCTTCCCCTGGACCAGGGCGGCGCGGTACTCGCCGACCACCGGCTGCGCGCCGCCGCCCCCGACGTGTACGCGGTCGGCGACTGCGCCTCGTTCCCCTCCGCGCGCTACGGCCGACGGCTGCTGATCCAGCACTGGGACAACGCGCTGCGCGGCCCCGCCGCGGTCGCGGCGGGCGTCACCGGCGGCACGCCCGCCCCGTACGACCCTGTGCCCTATTTCTGGTCGCGGCAGTTCGGGCGGATGGTGCAGTCGGTGGGCCTGCACTCGCCCGGCGACCGGCTGCTGCGCCGCGGTTCCCCGGACGGCGGGGACGGCTGGACGCTGTGCTGGACGTCGGCGAGCGGCGCACTGACCGCCGTGCTGACCGTGGACCGCCCCCGTGACCTGGCGCAGGGCCGTCGCCTGGTCGAGCGCGGCGCCGTGGTGGACCCCGGGCGGGTCGAGGACCCCGCGGTGCCCCTGAAGAGCGCGGCACGCTGACCCTGGCGCCGTCCGCGACCCGCCCTCCACCCCTGCCCGCCGGTGCTCCGGGTGCCCGCGACGCGGGGGTTCTGGGTGACGGTGTCGCCCGGGGATGGCACGCTTGTGGGTGTGACCGAGATTGATCCGAAGATTGACGCCCTCGTCCCTTCATGGCTGACGCTGCCCGACATCGCCGAGCGACTCGACCTGGAGGTGACGCGGGTACGCCAGTGGGTGAAGGACGGCCAGCTGATCGCGATCCGCCGGGGCGAGAACCGCGCACTGCACGTCCCCGCCGATTTCATCGGCGAGGACCGCATCGTCAAGGGGCTCACCGGCACCCTGACGCTGCTGCGCGACGACGGCTTCTCCGACGAGGAGATGATCGAGTGGCTGTTCACGCCCGACGACACCCTCCCCGGCACGCCCGCACAGGCGCTGAGTGAGAACCGCGGCACCGAGGTGAAGCGCCGGGCGCAGGCCCTGGCGGTCTGAGCCCCGCGCCGAAGCCCTGCGCCGGAGCGGCACGACGGTCCTACCCCGCCGTGCCGCTCCGGCGTACCCGACGCACCCCGACCAGCCGCCGGACCCACGGACCGCTGCTCACCGACCGGAGAAACCCATGGCCACCCGCGAGGGGCACCCCACGATCGCCGACGCCCGTCTCTACCTGTGCACCGACGCCAGAAGGGAGCGAGGGGACCTTCCCGAGTTCCTGGACGCAGTCCTGGGGGCCGGCGTCGACATCGTGCAGCTGCGCGACAAGGGCATGGAGGCCGCCGAGGAGCTGGCGACCCTGGAGGTCCTCGCCGACGCGTGCCGCCGCCACGGCAGACTGATGGCTGTCAACGACCGGGCCGACGTGGCCCGCGCCGCGGGCGCTCCGGTGCTCCACCTCGGCCAGGGCGATCTGCCCGTGCCCGCGGCGCGCGCCGTCGTCGGCGACGGCGTCCTCATCGGCCGGTCCACCCACAGCGAGGCCGAGGTGGACGCGGCGGTCGCCGACCCGGAGACCGGGTACTTCTGCACCGGTCCCTGCTGGCCCACCCCCACCAAGCCGGGCCGCGCCGCCCCCGGGCTGCCGCTGGTGAGCTACGCGGCGGCCCGCGCGGGTGACGTGCCCTGGTTCGCCATCGGCGGGATCGACGCCGGCACGGTCGACGCCGTCCTCGACGCCGGCGCCCGACGCGTGGTCGTGGTGCGCGCGCTCACCGAGGCCCCGGACCCGGCCGCCGCCACCGCGGAGCTGGTCCGCGCGCTGGCGCGACGTCCACTCCACGGACGGTGATCGCCAAGGGGCGGCGCCCCTGGCTAACGTGGCCGCATGGCCCTGGGAATCCCGTCCGTCCGACATGATCACGCGCGAACCGTCCGCGAGTTGCTGGCGGCCGGTGAGCGCTCCTACTCCTTCGAGTTCAACGCCCCGCGCACCGACAAGGGTGAACGGGTCCTCTGGGAGGCGATCCGCCGGGTCGAGGCGGTCGCGCCGACCTTCGTGGCGGTGACCTACGGCGCCGGCGGCAGCTCGCGCGAGGGAACGATTCGCGCCACCGAACGGATCACCACCGACACCACCCTCACCCCCGTCGCGCACCTCACCGCCGTCGAGCACTCGGTCGCGGAGCTGCGCAACATCATCGGCCGCTACGCCGACGCCGGGATCCGCAACATGCTCGCGCTGCGCGGGGACCCCCCGGGCGACCCGATGGGGGAGTGGGTGCGGCACCCCGAAGGAGTCAGCTACGCTGCCGAACTGGTCGAGCTGATCAAGGAGTCGGGGGACTTCTGCGTCGGCGTGGCCGCGTTCCCCGAGATGCACCCCCGGTCCGCCGACTGGGACACCGACATCCGGCACTTCGTCAACAAGTGCCGGGCCGGCGCCGACTACGCCATCACGCAGATGTTCTTCGACGCCGACGACTACCTCCGGTTGCGGGACCGGGTCGCCGCCGCGGGCTGCGACACCCCGATCATCCCGGAGATCATGCCGGTGACCAGTGTGCGGCAGATCGAACGCTTCTCGCAGCTGAGCAACGCCACGTTCCCGGCGGAGTTGGGGGACCGCGTGCACGCGGTCCGCGACGACCCGGGCGCTGTACGCTCGGTGGGAATCGAGCACGCGACGCGGCTGTGCGAGCGGTTGATGGACGAGGACATTCCCGGTCTGCACTTCATCACCCTCAACCGGTCCACGGCCACGCTGGACATCTACCGCAACCTGGGCCTCCACCGGCGCCCCGCCACCACGGGGGACGGTGGGCCCGCGCACTGACGAGAGGACGGCAGATGGGCTGGACAGTCCTCTATCTCGCCTTCGGACTGGTGGCCCTGTGGCTCCTCGGGGAGGTGCTGCTCCAGTACAAGGCCAGACTGCGCTGGCGGGTGCTGGCCTTCTGCGGTTTCCTCGGAGTGGTCTTCGGAGTGATCATCCACAACGTGCCGGTGATCGCGCTGGGCGCCGTGGCGTTCGCCACCGGGCAGACCCTCGTCACCCTCTCGTTCCGCAACGGCTTCTCCACGGGGTGGTCGCTCGGTGGCAAGCCCGGCAGCAGCCGGCGCCGACGCGGCATGGAGCCGATGGCGCCGCTGCCCGAGGAGGCGGCGGGCCACGGCCCCCCGCCCGGCC
>NZ_JAAVJB010000231.1 GCF_012034385.1 Streptomyces spiramenti | reverse complement strand
GGTCGGCCCGGGCCGACCGCCCGAGCCGCGTCTCTCACCGCCCGGGGCGGCATCCGACCGGACCTCGCCGGGCTGCCTTCCCCCGCCCCCGCTTTCCCGGCCCTCCCCGGCTGTCTGTCGCCTTGTCGCGGCGGGAGGACATCGGCCTGGAGATGAAGTCCGGCGACGGTGCGCGGGAGCACGCCGGTCGGGACGCTCGATCGCCCCGTGCGGTCAGGGCATCAGGTCCAGTCGCGCGGGTCGTACCGCCGGAACTTCGTCGCGAGGTCCTCACGGGTTTCCCGGCTTCGCCGGAGTCGCTGACCGGAGGCCGGCGGCAGCGGGAGGGGGATGTCCGGTACGGGCGCTCCCATGGGCCGAGCGGTCATCTGCTGGTGGTACATGCCCTGGCCGGGGCGCATCAACTCGTCCAGTGGGACCGGGTCACCGCCGAGGTCCATCGTGTTCTGCATCTCGGCCGTGTTGATGGTCGAGGCGGCGAGCTTCATGTAGTCGACCCCGTCGGGCGTGAACGCTGTCGCCTTCTTCGGCATGTTTCCCCGCTCGTCGAACAGGCGGAAGTGGAGGTTCGGGTCCCCGGCCGCTCTAGCGCCGGCGCCCACCTGCCAGGGGTCGACGATGATGATCTCCTGCGGCCTGCTTGGGTATCCCACCGCGACGAAGACATGGTCGATGTCCATTTCGACGTGCCAGATCCGCACGCCCTCCGGGAGCTTCTTCTTGTTGAGCATGCAGAAAGCCATGGCGGCGTGCTCGCCGCAGTTCCCGACCCCGAGGGCCTTGGCCGCTGCCGCGCTCTGGCCCCAGAACATCGGGCCGCTCGGCACCGGTTGACGGTACTCCCCGCTGCGGGCGACGCCCAGGCGATGGCCCAGTCCGCCGGCCACCGCCGCGGACACCTGGTTGGCTGCACCCTTGCTGATCGTGCTCTTGACCTTCGCGATCACCTCGTTGGCGACGTCCCAGAGCTGCTCCTTCTTGCGGGGCTTGAGGGCCCTGTCGCCCGACTTGACCACTCCCTTGGGACGGGACGAGCTCATCTCCCTCTTCCGGTTCGACCGCTCGCGCCGGCTCGATTCGGGCCCGGACCAACCGGATCTCGAGGACTCGGACGGGCCGCCCATGTCCACGTCCATGTCGTCGGGCCCCCGGTAGGCGGTCCGGGGCCGCGAGGAGTGTCGGGAGGATCCGCGGCGCCGCGGAGCGGCGTCCACGACGTCGTAGCCCCGGGTGTCGTACGCGGTCGGCGGGCGGGACGAGCGACGGCCCCGGGGCGCGTAGCCCTCCCGGTCCTCACCGCCCTGGTAGGCGGTCGGGGGGCGTGAGGTGCGCCGGGGTTCGCGGTCGGGTTGCCGGGAGGATCCGCGGCGCCGCGGATCGGCGTCCACGACGTCGTAGCCCCGGGTGTCGTACGAGGCTGGCGGGCGGGACGAGCGACGGCCCCGGGGTGCGGGGGCCGCGTACTCGTCCATGTCCATGTCCATGTCCACGTCCTCGCCCCCCTGGTAGGGAGCCGGCGGGCGGGAGGAGTACGGGGAGTCGCCGTACGGGTAGGAGGGACGTTCCTGTCTGCTGTCCGCCTCGTCCCAGCGCCCCGGGGGCAGCGTCCACGACGAGTAGGCGACGGGCGCCGACTCATAGCTCGCCGCGTAGGAGGGCTCGGCGTCGATCACCATGGCGTCGTCGTCCTGGTACGTCTGCGGTCCGCTGCGCCCCCACCCGTACCCGGAAGGGGACCGCTGAACGGTCGCACCGGCTCCGAGCGCTTCGCCGGCGCCACCTGCTCCCGGTGACGTGGCGCGCTGGGCGGTGACGGAGGGGGCGGTGGTCGCTCCTGCGGCGAAGGAGGCTCCGTCCCTCTCCGCCGCCTGCTCGGAGCCCTGGCGCGGGTCGGTCACGGTCACACCGGCGCCGTTGCCGTTGCCCGTTTCGCGAGTGCCCTTGAGGTTCTCGCTGACATGGCTCAGTTCGTGGCCCATCAGGCGCATGTTCCCGACGGCCTCGGGAGCCGCGAAGATCTGCGTGCCGACGGTCATGGCCTGTGCGCCCAGCGCCTCGGTGGCGCGCTGAGCGACGGGGTTGTCGTGAAGCGTCGCGGTGGAGAGCTTGTCGTTCTGGAAGTACGGCTCGGCCGCGGCCAGCAGCGGTCCGGGAAGCGGACGGCCGGGCGACGCCATTGCCCGATCGAGCAGACCCCGCTGGCCCTCAGGGCTGTGGTCGTCCACACCGCCCTGCAGCGGTACCCGCTGCGCCACGAGGTCGCGGGCCGTGCGCTGGACCGCGGAGCCCCCTGCTCCGTGACCGCAGCCGGAGCTGTGCCGGTGCGTGTCCTGCGCCCACGGGTGCCCGGCCTGCCGGAGCGTCTGCACCACGGCCCTGTTACCGGCCGTTGCTTGGAGACCGGCGAGGCCCGCTACGTAGGGCTTTGCCTCTGCTCTCTCCTTTTCGGCTGACCCTGCTCTTCGATGTTCGGAACGGTGCATAGATCTGTTGCCTTCTGGAGATTCTTGATCGGGTGACCTGTCTCATGCCTACTGGCGGACACCGGAACGGGGCCAGGGCCCGACATGCAGCAGCCATGTCACAACAGGCACTCCTGGTAAGGCAATTCGGGCTTGTCCTGCGGCACGGGAACCCCGCGAGGGGATCCTTCGGGCGGTGGAGCCGCCACGGCCCCGAACGGCTCGACCGGCGCTTCGCTGCCCGGTCCGTCAGGCCCCGGCCGTGACCCCGGGCCGACCGGGCCCGCCCTCGACCGGGCTCTCCATGATCACTCGCGGCGAAACGTCCGGCGAGGAGACCGGACCCGACGGGAACGACCCGGTGCCCACGGTCCCGGCTCGCGGGCGAGTGGGCCGGGGTCAGCGGTACGAGCCCTGGCTCGCGGAGGCCAGACGCTCACGGTGAGTGCGGTAGAAGCGAGTCCCGAGCGGGCGCCCCACATGCCAGACGACTGCGGGGACGGCGGCGCGCAGCAGCCCGGCCTGCTCCTCGTCCGCGCCGTGCAGGGCCATGCCCAGCATCAGCAGTCGCTGCGCGAAGGGCACCTTGTTCAAGGACGCCTCCACGGTGGCCTTCCACTCGCCGGCGGTCATATGGCGATCGATGAGCGGCAGGATCCGCTCCTCCTCCAGCGCCAGGTGCTCGTGCAGCGGCGCCAGCAGTCGTTCCGCGACGACGACGGCGGCATCGCGGTCGCCGGCGACGGCCGACTCCTGCCAGCGCCGGGCGCCCGCGGCGAGCGCCGTCAGCTCGTCGTCGATGAAGGCGTGCTGCTGGTCCATGGTCTCGATGAGAGGCTCGACATCGTCGGGGCAACGCTCCCGCAGGCGGGGCCAGACGTGGTCGTCCTCGCTGGTGTGATGGGCGTGCAGGAAGTCGACCATCATCAGGACGTGCCGGGCGACGACGCCGGTGCCGTGCGTGTCCCTCACCCGCACGCCGGCGATCAGCGCGGGCAGCGCGCTGAACTCCCGCCGCATGGCGTCGTGGGCGCCGACCATGTCGCGGCTGTCGGCCATCGTCTCGTTCGTGTCGTTGCTCATGGGAGCAGCTTCGAGGTCGTGCCTTGCAATCCGCCTACAACATCGATACCGCTCGGCAACCCCGCCGATGCCGCCACCGGCGGCATCGGCTTACATGGTGCGGTGGTGACGTACGCGGTGCTGGGCCCGCTCGAGGTCCGTGCGGGCGACCGGCCGGTCCACGTCGGAGGGCGGCTGCCCCGCAGGCTGCTGGCGATCCTGATCGCCGCAGAAGGGCGGCCGGTCTCGGAGGACAGCCTGGTCGAGGAGCTGTGGGGCGGGAGCGGGCCACGCAACCCCGCGGGAGCCCTCCAGGTGTACGTCTCCCGGCTCCGCCGGGTACTGCCCGGCACGGCGTTGCAGCGCTCCGTCGGCGGCTATCGGCTCCCCGCCTCCGACACCGACGTCGAACGGTTTCGCAGTCACCTGGCCCGCGCCCGCGCGTCGGCGGCCGACGACCGCCACGCCGACGCGCACGAGGCTTTCGAGACGGGGCTGCGGCTGTGGCGCGGAACGCCCTACGAGGACCTGGCCGACGACGAGTCGACGGCCGCGATCCGTGCCGCCCTGCTGGAACAGCGCGACACCGCCCAGGAGGAGAGCGCCGCGGCGCTGCTCGCCACCGGTGACCACCCCGGCGCGGTGGCCGCGCTCGAACTGCTGGTGCACGCCGCTCCGTACCGCGAACGACGGTGGCAGCTGCTGGCGTTGGCGCTCTACCGTTCGGGGCGCCAGGCCGACGCGCTGGCTGCGGTGCGCCGGGTCCGGGCGCTGCTGGCCGAGGAGCTGGGCGTCGATCCAGGACCGGAGTTGCGGGAGCTCGAAGGCCGCATCCTGTCGCAGGACCCCGCACTGGCCGGCCCCGTTGCCGTGACCCGTCCGCCGGGTGACCGGCCGCTGTCGTCGTTCATCGGGCGGGACGCGGAGCTGGCCGTGCTGGACCGTCTCGCCGACACGCATCGGCTCGTCACCGTCGTCGGGCCCGCCGGATCGGGCAAGA
Source organism: Streptomyces spiramenti (assembly GCF_012034385.1). Classification (GTDB taxonomy): domain Bacteria; phylum Actinomycetota; class Actinomycetes; order Streptomycetales; family Streptomycetaceae; genus Streptomyces; species Streptomyces spiramenti. The sequence continues at coordinate 3,323 of NZ_JAAVJB010000231.1, read as the reverse complement.
CCCGCCTGGCCGTGGAATGGGCCGGCCGGGACGTCGTCGTCCGCCTCGCCGATGTCACCGACCCCGCCCCCCTGGTCTCGGCGATCGCCGCGGCGGTCGGCGTCACCGGGTTCACCGGGGACCCGTACGAGGCGCTCGTCAAGCGGCTCCGTCTGCACGGGCGCCCCCTGGTGCTCGACAACTGCGAGCACCTCGTGGACGATGTGGCACGGCTCGTCGCCGACCTCCTCGACCGGGTTCCCGCGTTGCGGGTCGTCGCCACCAGCCGCAGCCCGCTCGGCGTCGACGGCGAGCACAGCCTGCCGCTGGGGCCGCTGGCCGCCGACGACGCCGTGGCGCTGCTGACCGATCGCATCCGCGCGACCCTGCCCGGCTGGCTCGAACAGGACACCGACCGCCGGGAGCTGCACCGCCTGGCCGAAGCACTGGACCGCCTGCCGCTGGCACTTGAACTGGCCGCGGCGCGGGTGCGGACCTTCGGCGTCCGGGCGCTGACCGAGCAGCTGGACGACCGTTTCACCGTGCTGGGCAGGATCCCGCACAGCACGATGACCCCGCACGCGACGTTGCAGGAAGCCGTCGCCTGGAGCTTCGGCCTTCTCTCCGACGAGGAGCGCGACCTCGCGGTGCGGCTCTGGCCGTACGAGGGCGGCTTCCCCCTGGGGGCCGCGGCTTCCGCCGCCGGGCTCGACGTGAGCGTCACGATCGCGGCCCTCTGAAGGCTGCCCTTGACCTCGGCATCAGCCGACTCGACACCGCCTTCAACTACCTCGGCTTCACTTCGCACACCACGCTCGCCGAACAGGCCGGCGACCTGCTCCGGCACTTCACCATCTCCACCAAGGTCGGGTTCTTCCCCGACCGCCCCGGCGGCCACCACACCCTGAACCCCGCACGCCTTCGAGCGGCCGTGGAACAGACCGTCCGGGACCTTCGCCGGCCCCCCGACCTCGTCTTCCTCCACAACCCCGAACGCAGCACGAACGGGGAACCCCTGGCTGACGCGTGCGCCGCCCTGGACGACGCCGTACGCGCCGGACTCGCACGTGCGTGGGGTGTCTCAACCTGGGACCCCCGGCCACTCCTTCCGCAGCTCGACACCACAACCCCGCGCCCGACCGTGCTGATGATCCGCTCCGGCCTGCTCGTGCCGGGTCCGGTACTCGACGCCGCCGACCAACTCGTTCACAGATGGAAGCCGACCGACGTGTGGGGCATGAGCCCGTTCAACGCCTCACCTCACGACCCGGTGTGGGAGGCGGCTCGACCACAGGTCTTCCTGACCAACCCGCCGGAGGGATGCACGCCCCTGCGGGCGGCGTTCCGTACGGCCTACGCACTTCCGGAGGTGAGCACGATCGCCGTGGGCTCCGATAACGAAACCCACCTCCGCGAGCTGCTGGGCACACTTTCGTGGGGCGTCGACTACGGCGTGGTGGACCGCTACCGGCGACTCCTGCGAGCACGCTCGCCTCAGTGATCGACCAGCTCACCGACGATCCGGGCTGCGGCCTGCTCTGCCGGCCGCAGCTTCGGATCAGCGGGATCAGCGTAATCACCGACGATCTTGCCAAGGCAGAACATCGCCATGAGTAGCCCGTCCCTGCTCTCCAGGTCCCGGCGCCGCTCGGCCCACACCCGCTCGGCGAGGTCGGGCACCGCCAAGGAGTTCGCCCACAGTGAGGCCGAGTCCAGACCCAGTGGGGCCATTCCCCAGTCCTCCCAGTCGAACAAGCAGCAACTGGGAGCTGTCACGTTCGCCCAGTTCAGATCCGCGTGAGCGGGCACCCACATCGAAATCGTGGTGTCGAACGTTGATGAGAACGTTCGGCGGATCGCCTCCGACACCCGAACTTGCGTAATGGTCACCGTATCCGGCGTCGCGACACGGCTCGTACTCTGAACAGCAAGCGCATCCAACGACGCGGACAACTGCTTCCACCACTCCTCCGGCAGGTCGGGGCGGACCGTCAGGGTGCCGGCCTGAACCGGGGCATCGGGTAGCAGAGACGTCTCGTCTGCACGCCACACCACCTCGTCACCCTCCCGCCAAGACACCCCGGCAAACCACTCCGGCATCGAAATTCCGGTCAACGCCGCAGCCGTTTCAGCACCGTTCCACCCCTGAGTACCCACCCGAGAGGCTGGCCGCCGCTCAATCCGCACCCACGTCCCGCGCTCTGTCGCCGCGCCCACAGAGCGACGCTTCCGGACCAGGGACCCACGGTCGAGGCTCACCTGGAGATACCGTTCAACCCGGCAGAGCAAGTCATCAACTGCATGCAGCCGCAGATCGACCGTGCGTGCTGGTGTCATGGGCGTCGGACTCCTTCGGACGGATACCTGCACAATAGGTTGCTCCACGGTCACCCAGAATCAGGGCCAGTCCGGCCCCTTCTGCCCTCCCGACCGCAGGAGCGCACTTCGGACCGCCCGCCCACCCCATCACGAACGGTGCACACATGGACTCGGCGACCTGGACCACGATCGACCGACTCGTGGAATGGCTCGACGCCCACGACTCCAACAGCCCCGAGGTGACACGTCTCCTCCGCGTCCTGAAGGTCCAGGAAGAGACCGGCGAGGTCGCCGAGGCCGTGCACGGAGCCATGGGATCAAACCCACGCAAGGGCGCCAGCCACACCTGGACCGACGTCGAGAAGGAACTGTGCGACGTCATCGTCACAGGCATGGTCGCGCTGGCGACCGTCAACCCCGACGCGGGGAAGCTCTTCACAGACCACCTTCAGAGCGTCGCCGACCGCTCCCTCACCTCGGCGGCCCCGCCCGCGTAGGTCTCAGCGCTTCTTTCGATCCGTCGCGAGACCACCGGTTGACCGGGACACGGGAGGAGCTCCGTTCGTGTCCCGATGGCGAGGGCCCCTAGCCTCGCGCTTTCACGCGGTGGGCTGTCCGGAGGTTGATCAGGAACGCAGAAAGTGCCCTTGACCTGCAACGATAGGACTTGCTGAGGGTCCAGTTCGCTGCAAGGAAAAGAGCACTTTCCAGGTGAAGCACTCTATCGGGTCTTACCCGCGTGCCCGTGTCCAGGACGACGGTCGTCAGGTCGTCTCGCAGGCCGGGTCGGTCCTGCTCGTGGAGACGGCCCGCAAGACCGGTCTTGACCAGGCCATATCCGCAGCTCTGGCTCCGTGGCGGAAGCCCCGGGCCGTCCACGATCCCGGCAAGGCCCTCCTGGACATCGCGCTGGCGGTCGCGCAGGGCGGGGACTGCCTCGCGGACGTCGCGATACTGCGCTGTGAGCCGGCCGTCTTCGGCCCGGTCGCCTCCGACCCGACCGTCTCCCGCCTGATCGACGCTCT
>NZ_JAAVJB010000230.1 GCF_012034385.1 Streptomyces spiramenti | reverse complement strand
CCGCCGGGGGAGTGCCCGTCCCCCGGCGGTGTCGATGACGGCATGCCCGGGTGCCGTCGGTCGGGATACCGCGGGTCCGGGCGCCGTCGGAGCGCGCCGCCGCCCGCCGTCGAGGCGGGACGCGGCCCGCGGATCAGTTCTCCCGGAGCGGGTCCAGCGCCAGGGCGTGCATCATCCCGAAGAACAGCTCCGTGTTGTCCTGGAAGGCGTTGAACCGCTCCGCCCCCACCCCGGACGCGAAGACCGACACGTCCTCGACGGTGTGCACGCAGTTGGTCTGGTCCGGCGGCAGGTTGCCCACCTGGAGCTCGGCGTCACCGTCGCGGTCGGGGTTGGGCACGGCCTCACCGGTGTCCCGGTCGGCGAGCGCGGGCTGCGCGAAGACGGGGTTGTGGCGGAAGTCGTCCGTGTGGTCCGGGTGGTTGGACCAGCCGAAGAACAACTGGACCTCGGGGTCCGGGTCGTCGGGGAAGCCGTCACCGTTGCTGTCGCGGTAGGTCGGGAAACCGGCGTCGCCGTACACGCCGTTGGCGGCGCGCCCGTCCGTCTCCCGGCGGTCGTGCGTGCCCACGATCGACATGGAGTGGTTGTGGTCGGCGGTGACCACGATCAGTGTGTCGTCGCGGTCCGCGGCCCAGCGCTTGACGACGCCCAGCGCCTGGTCGAACTCGATGGTGTCGTAGACGGCGCGGGGGCCGTCCAGCGGGTGCTCCATCTTGTCGATGGAGGCGCCCTCGACGACGAGGAAGAACCCCTCGCCGTTCTGCTCCAGCGCCCGCAGCGCGACCTCCGTCATCTCCATCAGCGTCGGCTGGTCCTTCCACCGGCCGAGCCGCTCCGGGTCCCTGGCGTGGCGGCGGTCCAGGTAGACGTCGAGGTTGCCGGTGTGGAACAGCCCCAGGATGTTGCGGGGCACCGTGCGGCCCCGGCCGACCCGCTTCAGCTCCCGCGCGGTGGCGACGTGGGTGTAGCCGAGCCGTTCGTACTCCCGGACCAGGTCGCGGTCGTCGTCCCGCCGCGACCCCTCCTCGCCGCGCGGCAGCAGGGACGCCAGCCCGCCGCCCATCAGCACGTCGGGCCGCTGCCCGTCCTCCAGCGCCTGGTCCATGATCGCCAGGTACTCCGAGCGCCGCCGGGTGTGCGCCCAGACCGCCGCTGGGGTGGCGTCCTGCACCTCGGCGGTGGTGACGACGCCCACCGACATGCCGCGGGTCCGCTTCACCAGTTCGGTGATGTTCTCCACCCGCGGGTGGTCGTCCGGGTCCTCGGAGCTGCCCTCGTAGACGCCCATCGCGTTGACCGAGGACTTGTGGCCGGTCATGTACGCCGACATCGAGTTGGCCGAGTCGGTGACCACGGAGTCGGCGCCGGAGGTGGAGACCAGCCCCCGGTACTCCATGGTGTCCATCTCCAGCAGTCCGTTGTACTTGCCCTCGGTGATGCCCTTCGACAGCAGTCGGGCGGCGGTGACGGCCGGGGTGCCCATGCCGTCGCCGAGGAAGAAGACGACGTTCCTCGCCCGGCCCGCGCCGCCCTTCCCCTTGCCCTCGCCGCGGTCGGCGGTGACCACCTCGTGGGTGACGGTCGCCTCTGCCTTGGCGGCTCCGCCGCCGGTCGCTCGGGCACGGACCGTGAACTCCCCGGCGCGCGGGTAGGAGACGCCGCGGTAGGTCACCGCCAGCGTGTCCGGGGCAGGCGTCGAGCGCTCGGGCTCGTTCCGCAGCAGCGGTGCCGGGCCGTCCGGGCCGCGCAGCGAGATCTCCACCCGGGCCGTCCGCGGATCGACCCCGCTGACCTCGACGCGCAGGTCGAACCGGGCACCGGCGAGGAACTTGGCGTTGTCCAGCGGCAGGACGCGGACCGCAGGGGTCTCCCGGCCGCGGACGCCGCGACCGGTGCGGCCGGTCACGACGTGCGGGTCCCGGGCGGCGAGCGCCCGGGGGGCGGGCGCGGCCGTGACGGCGTGTGCCGGGGTCCCGGTCGGCGCGGCCAGGGCCCCGTCGGCGCCGAGCCCGACCACCACAGCGGTCGCGACACCGGTGCCGCCGGCCTTCATCAGCGACCGTCGGCTGACACCGCCGGCGCGGCCCCCGCCGTCCACCGGCGCCGACTCCTCCCGGCCGTCCCCGACCGGGCCACCTGCTGAACCCTGGTTGCTTCCCATGACGTCCCGCCTCTCGCGTGGGGCGCGGCGGGCCACTGGGCCGCCGCCGGCCGCGTGCTGGTAGCTGTGGCGCGTACCCGGCCGGGTCTCCCGCCGGTGGGAGCCTCCCGGCCGAAAGCTCAGTCGGGCTGACCTCCCGCTGAAGGCAGGCCGCCGGCAAGGTGAACAATGCGCCCCGCCCCGGGCCCGGACCGGCCCCGCGCGGGAGGGAGGGCCCCGCACCCGGGGGCAGGAGCGGTCGTTAGCCTGGGCGCATGAGCAGCACCGACGACCGCCGTTTCCCGGCGGCCCTCGACGCCGTCGCCGAGATCGAGTTCCCCTTCGGTGAGGACGGCCAGATCGACTTCGAGCCTTACAGTGACTTCCTCCCGCCCGACGAGACCACGGACTGGTTCCGCGCCTGGACCGGCAACGCCGAGGTCACCGGCGACGCCTACCTCGTCTTCGGTCAGGACGGGACCGGCGGACACGCCGCGATCTGGCTGGTCCGCGAGGGCCGGCCGCTGACCGAGCAACCCGTGGTGTTCCTCGGCTCCGAGGGGGAACTAGGCGTCCTCGCACCGGACCTGGCGGGGTTCCTCTGGGTCCTCGCCGACGGCTCCGGCCCGTACGAGGCCGCCACCGACCCCGAGCGCGGCTCCCTGCCCAATCCCGAACTCGTGGACCTAGCGCAGGACTTCACCTCGGGTGACCGCCGCACCGCCGCCGAGGTCATCGCGGCGGCCGACGCCGAGTTCCCCACCTTCGAGGACGACGTCCTCGCCCTCTGCCGCTGACCGAACCGGCCCCGGGCGCATGCCCGCCCGGGGCTCACCGGTCCGCCGCACCCCTGCCTGCCGGCCACCGACCGCCACCGACCGCCCGGCGGGGCGACCGGTCCGCCGCCCACCGGCGCCTCCGCGCGATCGGTCACTCCCGGCGCGCGCGCCGCCACCCCGCGTGGTCTTCCCCGCGCCCCTCGCGCACCCTGCGCGCCCCGGGGAATGTGGGACCCCACCGGTAGCGTTGATCGCCTGACGGGAGCGCTCCACCAGGGCCGTCCCCGCACCACCAGACGCAGACCGGGAGGCACGACGCGTGAGCGTGAGTGAGACGGGGACGACGCAGGACGGCGGCACCGGATGGGTGCGCCGTCTGGCGTCGTACAGCTGGCGCTACCGCCGCAACGTGCTGATAGCCCTCGCTTCCTCCCTCGCGGGCATGGGCGTGATGGCGCTCACCCCGCTCTTCATCAAGGTGATCATCGACGACGTGATCGTCGGCGGTGGCGACGGCCTGGAGATCTGGCTCGCAGCGCTCCTCGGCTCGGCCGTCGTCATCTACGTGCTGACCTTCCTGCGGCGCTTCTACGGCGGTCGCCTCGGGCTCGACGTCCAGCACGACCTCCGCACCGACATGTTCCGGGCCCTCACCGGCCTCGACGGGCGGCGGCAGGACGAACTCTCCACCGGCCAGGTCGTGGGCCGCGCCACCAGCGACCTGCAACTGGTGCAGGGGCTGCTCTTCATGCTGCCGATGACCATCGGCAACTTCATGCTCTTCGCCGTCGCACTCACCGTGATGGTGGTCCTCTCCCCGCTGCTGACGCTCGTCGCCCTCGCCGTGGCGCCCGCCGTCTGGTTCATCGCCCTCCGCAGCCGAGACAAGCTCTTCCCCGCCACCTGGTACGCCCAGGGCCAGGCCGGCGCCGTCGCCGGCGTCGTGGACGGCGCCGTCGGCGGCGTCCGCGTCGTCAAGGGATTCGGCCAGGAGGACCAGGAGACCGGCAAGCTCCGCGCCGCCGGCAACCGCCTCTTCGCCGCCCGCGTGCGAGGCGTGCGGCTCAGCGCCCGCTACCTGCCGGCGCTCCAGGCCGTCCCGGCGCTGGGCCAGGTCGCCATGCTCGCCCTCGGCGGCTGGCTGGCCACCCGCGGCGACATCACCCTCGGGACCTTCGTCGCCTTCTCCGCCTACCTCGCCATGCTGGTCGGTCCGGTCCGGATGCTCACCGTCATCATCACCGTCGGACAGCAGGCCCGTGCCGGTGCCGAACGCATCCTGGAACTGATCGACACCCGCCCCGCGATCACCGAGGCGCCCGACGCGCGCGACCTTCCCGCCGACGCCGACGCCACCGTCGAACTGGACGGCGTCACCTTCGGCTACACCGAGGGCAACCCCGCCCTCCGCGACCTGTCGCTGCGCATCGAACCCGGCGAGACCCTCGCCGTCGTCGGCACCTCCGGCAGCGGCAAGTCGACCATCGCGCAGCTGCTGCCGCGCTCCTACGACCCCGACGCGGGCACGGTCCGCATCGGCGGCCACGACGTCCGTGACCTGACCTACGCCTCGCTGCGCTCCGCCATCGGCCTCGTCCCGGAGAACAGCTTCCTCTTCACCGGGACCATCCGCGACAACCTCGCCTACGGGCGACCCGACGCCACCGACGAGGAGATCCGCGCCGCCGCCCGCGCCGCCCAGGCCGACGGCTTCGTCGCCGCCCTCCCCGAGGGGTACGACACCCTCGTCGGCGAGCAGGGCCTGACGCTCTCCGGCGGGCAGCGCCAGCGCGTCGCACTGGCGCGCGCGATCCTCACCGACCCCCGGCTCCTCGTCCTGGACGACGCCACCTCCGCGGTGGACGCCCGCGTCGAGCACGAGATCCACGAGGCGCTGCGGCGCGTCATGGCGGGCCGCACCACGCTGCTCATCGCCCACCGCCGCTCCACCCTGATGCTCGCCGACAGGGTCGCCGTGCTCGACGCCGGCCGGCTGGTGGACAGCGGCACCCACGAGGAACTGCTGGGCCGCTGCGCGCTGTACCGGCGGCTCCTCGCCGAGACCGACGACCACCGGCTCGAGCACGCCCGCCCCGGCACCGGGCTCGACGGCGACGAGGGCCCGGCCGACGAGGCCCCGCCGGCACCGGACGGCACCACCCCGGAGCTGTGGGTCCGCCCCGACGCCGCCGAGGACGAGCGCGGCGTGCTCGCGCCCACCGGGGCGGGCTCCGCGGGCGGGTTCTCCGCCGCCATGGCCGGCGCCTCCGCCACCCCGGAACTGCTCGCGCGCGTCGCTGCGCTGCCCCCGGCCGACGACACCCCCGACGTCGACGAGAAACGGGCCGCCGCACCCGAGCACGACGGGTACGGACTGCGCCGTCTCCTCGCCGGACTCGGCCGCCCGATGGGGCTCGCGCTGTTCCTGGTCGTCATCGACGCGCTCGCGGCGCTGCTGGTGCCGATCCTGATCCGCCACGGCGTGGACGACGGCGTCTCCCGCGGCGCGCTGAGCGCCGTGTGGGCCGCCTCCGCGCTGGCGCTCGGCGTCGTGCTGATCCAGTGGGTGGCGCAGACGGGCGGCCTGCTGGTCGTCGGCCGCACCGGCGAACGCGCGCTGTACTCCCTGCGCATCAAGATCTTCTCGCAGCTCCAGCGGCTGGGCCTGGACTACTACGAGCGCAACATGGCCGGCAAGGTCATGACCCGGATGACGACCGACGTCGACTCCCTCACCAGCTTCCTCCAGACCGGCCTGGTCCAGGCGCTGGTGGCACTCATGACGTTCTTCGGCATCATGGGCGCCCTCGTCGTCATCGACGCCGAGCTGGCGCTGGTGGTGCTCGCCACGCTCGTCCCGCTGGTCCTGAGCACCTACTGGTTCCGGCGCGCCTCCACCCGCGCCTACGAACTGGCCCGGGAACGCGTCAGCGGGGTCAACGCCGACCTCCAGGAGCATGTCTCCGGGCTGCGCATGGTGCAGGCGTTCGGCCGCCAGGACGACGCGGTCGCCCGGTTCACCGCGCGCTCCGACGGCTACCGGCAGGCACGGGTTCGGGGTCAGTGGCTCATCTCGATCTACTTCCCCTTCGTGCAGCTCCTCGCCACCCTCGCGACCGCCGGGGTGCTGTGGTCCGGTTCCGCCCGGGTCGCCGCCGGCACCCTCACCGCCGGCGCGCTGGTGGCCTACCTGCTGTACATCGAGCTGTTCTTCGCGCCGGTCCAGCAGCTCTCGCAGGTCTTCGACGGCTACCAGCAGGCCGCGGTGGCGCTGCGACGCGTCCGGGAACTGCTCGCGGAGCGGACCAGCACCCCCGAGCCGACCGACCCGCGGCCGGTGGCCGCCCTCGGCGGTGAGCTGGAGTTCCGCGACGTGCACTTCCGGTACGTCGCCGAGGACGGCACCACCACCGAGGAGGCGCTGTCCGGGGTGGACCTCCGGATCGAGCCGGGGCAGACCGTCGCGTTCGTCGGCCAGACCGGCGCGGGCAAGTCGACGCTGGTCAAGCTCGCCGCCCGCTTCTACGACCCGACCGACGGCACGGTCCTCGCCGACGGGGTCGACCTGCGCGAGCTCGACCCCGCCGCCTACCGGCGCCGGCTGGGGGTCGTGCCGCAGGAGCCCTACCTCTTCGCCGGGCCGGTGCGCGACGCGATCGCCTACGGCAGGCCGGAGGCCACCGACGCGGAGGTGGAGGCCGCCGCACGCGCCGTCGGCGCGCACGCCATGATCGCCACCCTGCCCGGCGGGTACCTCCACGAGGTGGCCGAGCGGGGGCGCAACCTCTCCGCGGGGCAGCGCCAGCTGCTGGCGCTGGCGCGGGCCGAACTGGTCGGCCCGGACATCCTGCTGCTGGACGAGGCCACCGCTGCGCTGGACCTCGCCACCGAGGCGCTGGTCAACGAGGCGACCGACCGCCTGGCGGTCCGCCGCACCACCCTGGTGGTCGCCCACCGCCTCACCACCGCGGCGCGGGCCGACCGCGTCGTCGTCCTCGACCGGGGCCGGATCGTGGAGGACGGCACCCACCGCGAGCTGGTGGCCCGGGGCGGGCACTACGCCGAGCTGTGGCGGAACTACCTGGGCGCACCGGTCAACGTCGGCTGACGGCGCGGGCGGCGACTCACCGGCCCTCCGGGAGCCGTTCGCCCGCCACCAGCACCGCGGCACCGCACCCCCCCGCCCGCTGCGCGGGGTGCCACGGTGGACCGTGCGCCGGGACGGGCGTGGGGCCGGCGAGGACCCGGGGGCCGGTCAGGACGTGGGACGCCGACCGCCGGGCGTCAGCGGCGGGTCAGCCCAGCGAGGTACACGTCCACCGTCTGGAGCGGCCCACCCGCCGGAGCGTCGCCCCCCGCCCACCAACTGATGCCGGAGATCTCCTCGTTGGGGGTGAACGGTGCCGGGTCGGTGATCTCCGCCGAGAAGAGCGCGCCGTAGCGGGTGAGATGGTCGGGGAGCGCGGTGCGGGCGAACCCCTCGAAGCGCAGCGCGGACGGTTCCACCCACTGGTCGGCCTCCTCCCACAGCTCACGCGCGGCGGCCTCCCGGGCGGTCTCGCCCGGGTCGATCCCGCCCCCCGGAAGCTCCCAGCAACCCCGGGTGCGCTCGCGGACCAGCAGCAGCCGGCCGTCGTGGTGCGCGGCGACGATGGCGTACGTCAGTTCGTGGTCTGACGGCGGGGAGTCCTCCGGGACCGTGGCGAACGCCAGCAGCCGCATCCCCAACGGGCCCGAGGAGAGCGGCTGTTCCGGCACGGCTCCACCGCACGCCGCGTCGCGGGGGCAGCAGCCGCGCGGATCGGCCCCCGCAGGGTCCGCCGCCGCCGGGGGAGCGGCGGCCGAAGGGCGCGGGGCATGCGGGGCCGCGGCGTACGGTGGAGCCGTGCCGGAACAGCCGCTCTCCTCGGGCCCGTTGGGGATGCGGCTGCTG
>NZ_JAAVJB010000022.1 GCF_012034385.1 Streptomyces spiramenti | reverse complement strand
GGCTCGGGGCGTGCCGGCCCCCTGCCCGTCGCTCCCGACGGCGGCACAGCCACGGGCGCCCCCGGTACCGACGGTCGGCGCCCGTAGCGCGGGCGAGCGGGCCGGCGCCCCGGGAGGCGGTGGCGGGAGGCGGTGGTCGGCGCCGCCCGGTGGGCGAATGCGGCGTGCGTCACACGACGCGATCCGTGACGACGGCCCTACGCGCGGGTAACTTCGCGGTGCGGCCGTCAGCCCCGGCGCCGCTTCCGCCCCACGGCGAGCGACCCGGGCCGGCACCGCACCCCGTCCGCACCACCGCCGGGCGCGCCACGGCCCGACGCAGGACCGCCCGACACGACCGCCCGCACGACCGCGCCAACGCTCGTCACAGCACCAGCTCCACGCACCACGCACCATGAGCTCAACGCTGAATCCGCTCCACGCGGCGCCAGCTCCACGCACCACCGCCCGACCCGCCAAACCGCCCGGCCGGCGAAGTCGCCGGCCCCGGCCCTGGGAGCCAGCAATGCCCGAAGCCGTCATCGTCGCCGCCGCCCGCTCCCCGATCGGCCGGGCCGGGAAGGGGTCGTTGAAGGACGTGCGCCCGGACGACCTGACCGCGGCGATCGTCCGGGCCGCCCTGGACCAGGTGCCCCAGCTCGACCCTCGCGAGATCGACGACCTGATGCTGGGCTGCGGCCTGCCGGGCGGCGAGCAGGGCCACAACCTGGGCCGGGTCGTCGCGGTGCAGCTGGGCATGGACCACCTGCCCGCCTGCACGATCACCCGCTACTGCTCCTCCTCGCTGCAGACGACGCGCATGGCGTTGCACGCCATCCGGGCCGGGGAGGGCGACGTCTTCGTCTCCGCGGGTGTCGAGACGGTGTCGCGGTTCGCCCACGGCTCGTCCGACGGCATGCCCGGCACCCACAACCCGCTGTTCGCCGACGCGGAGGCCCGGACCGCGCGCCGCGCCGAGCAGGGCGGCGACGGGTGGACGGACCCGCGCGAGCGCGGCGACGTCCCCGACGTCTACATGGCGATGGGCCAGACCGCCGAGAACCTGGCCCGCGCCAAGGGCGTGACCAGGCAGGAGATGGACGAGTTCGGTGTCCGTTCGCAGAACCTGGCGGAAGCGGCCATCGCCGCCGGGTTCTGGGAGCGGGAGATCACCCCGGTCACCACCCCCGACGGCACGGTCGTCAGCGCCGACGACGGTCCCCGGGCGGGCGTGACGCTGGAGGGCGTGCAGGGCCTCAAGCCGGTCTTCCGCCCCGACGGCCTGGTGACCGCCGGCAACTGCTGCGCGCTGAACGACGGCGCCGCCGCCCTGGTGATCATGTCCGACACCAAGGCCCGGGAGCTCGGCATCACCCCGCTCGCCCGCGTCGTCTCCACCGGGGTCTCCGCTCTCTCCCCCGAGATCATGGGGCTGGGCCCGGTCGACGCGTCGCGCCAGGCGCTGGCCCGTGCCGGGATGACCATCGGCGACATCGACCTGGTCGAGATCAACGAGGCGTTCGCAGCCCAGGTCATCCCGTCCTACCGCGACCTCGGGGTCGACCTGGACCGCCTGAACGTCAACGGCGGCGCCATCGCCGTGGGCCACCCCTTCGGCATGACGGGGGCCCGCATCACCACCACGCTCATCAACTCGCTCCGGTGGCACGACAAGCAGTTCGGACTGGAGACTATGTGTGTGGGCGGCGGTCAAGGCATGGCCATGGTCCTGGAACGCCTGAGCTAGAGGTGACCCACGTCACTCCGGGACGCTCGGTATACACCAGCGATACCGAAGCGGCCCCGTGATGTGACCCAGCAGAAGACGCCCCGCATCCGCGCAGGTCAGCGCGGTGCGGGGCGTCGAGCAAAGGAGGCTGAGGGACCAAATACCCTCCAGGTTCGTGACGTTCCGCTCTGCACCACGTGGCACCGGTGCGGAAACGTGGGATAGGAACTAGGGGGACACCGCGACCAGGAGATGCTTTGTGAGCGCCATATCCCTCATCCTGATGCTCGCCGCCGGGCTCGCTCTGGCCGTTTGTACGGCCGCACTGTGGGCCGCACGCGGCCTGCGCGCCGAGGTGACCGCACTGCGGGCACTGTTGGCACCCGCGCTGCTGCCGCCGGCCCGCGTGGCACCGGACGAGGAGCTGATCCGGGCGGCGGTCGCCGACGCGCTGGCCGACGAGCGCGACCGCGAACTGGCGGAGGCGCGCGCGTTCTGGGCGGAGCAGGAGGCACGCGACGCCGAGAACGCGTCGATGGGCCACCACGACTCCGCCGCCTCGTCCGCGGACGAGATGCTGCTGGACGCCCTGCTGGAGCGCTACCTGGCCGAGGGCGACCACGCCGGTGCCGACGGGTCGCTGCTGGGCGGCGCGGAGTTCGGCGCCCAGGGTCCGGACGTCGACCTCGCCGGTTACGACGCCCACGACGCGACCTTCGGCGTCCGTCCCACCGGTCCGGCCGTGCCGCGCCAGGGCACCGGCCGCGAGGACGCCGACTTCTTCGACACCGAGCGCCCCGAGGACGCGTCGACGGGCCGCGTGGACGAGTCGTCCGCCGCCCGGGACCGCCGCTCCGGCGACGAGCACCCGCAGAGCGAGGGCGGCGAGTCCGCCACCCGCCGCCCCTTCCTCCCCCGCCAGGCCACCGGTGACGTGACCCCCGCGCCGGCGCCGGAGCCCCGCGACGAGGACGACCAGCTCTCCGCGGAGATGGCCGCCGCCCGCCGCCGCCACCCCTCGCACCCCGGCTACTCCCTCTCCGGCGAGCCCGTCGAGCTGCCCGGCCAGGCCCGCGAGCCCGGCCACGACGCCGCCGTCGAGGAGTACGAGCGCACCACGGAGCGGCTGGGCCGCCTCGCCCGCGCCGGAACCCCGCTCGCCGACGTGCGTCCCGGACCGCTCGGCACCCTGGACGTCTTCCTCTTCGAGGACGGCACCACCCTCTGCCTCTCCCCCGGCCACCGCGAGACCTCGCAGCGCCTCGCCTCGGCGGTGCGCGCCGGTGAGTCGCCCGTGCTGCTCGGCGGCTCCGGCGTCTCCGGCGCCTACGCGCTGACCTTCGCCTGCGGCGAGGAGAGCATCTACCTGCTGGCCGACCGCATCGTCGCCGCCTGACCGACCGACCGCCGGTCCCCACGACCTCGGCCCCCGCTGAGCCGCCCACGGCTCACCGGGGGCCGACTCCATGCCGGGGTGTCTCAGGAAGAGGACTTCCGCGCTGCCCGGTCCAGTACGACCGGCCGCCCACTGACCTTGTCGTAACGGCGGCGCACGTACATCGTGAAGCCGAGCGCGTGCAGCGCCTCCTCCGCGGAATGCGTGTTGGCCGGCCGCCGCCCGAGCGCGGCCTCCACCAGCGGCAGTACCGGCAGGTTCCGCCCACCGACCTCGACGACCACTTCGTGATCGGTGTTGGCGGGCGTCCGCAACGCGGCGACGGCGACCATCGCGAACGTCAGCTCGGCGTGGCCGCCGCCCAGCAACCTCACCTGTGCCGCCTCGGCCTCGGCTCCGGTCTTGGCTCCGCCCCCGTCACTCGTCTCCGCCACCACGTCGTCCCCTTCGACTCCTCCGGGCCGCGCCCCTGCCGGACGGCCGCGCTCCTGCCGCCGAGGCTACGCACCGCGCTCCGCGCCGGGGCGGCGTTCGCCGAACTCCACGGCCCGCCCCCGCACCCCGGCTGCAACCCACCGAACCGCGCGCCGGTCGGCGGCTGCGATACTCCATCGCGTCACACCCCCAACCGTCCCGGGAGACAGCAGGTCAGCGTCACCGCGGTCGGCTTCTTCGAGGACGACGAGGAAAAGCACGTCCTGGTCGTGGGCATCGGGTGGACCGACGAGGAGGGTGCCGCCAGGTCCCTGTTGCTCCAACGCAGCACACTTGAACCCGACGAGCAGGACGTTCGGGGCGGCATGGACTCCTACTGTGTTTCCACCGAGCAGGGGCTTCACCGTGTACGGGTGTCTGCGAACCGTCGCGTTCGGCGGAACGACACTGACACTGGTCTTCCACCAGGAGGACGCGCAAGCGCTGGGCGTTCCCTCCGAGCTCGCGCTGGAACTGGGCACCGCGGAGGTCGACACGGCCCATCTCGCCGACAGGCTGCACGAGGTCCTGCACTGGGGACGCGCCTCGCTCCGCCCGGAGCTGGCCGGACTGCGGGAACAGTGAGGTCGGCGCTGCCGACTCGACCCGCGCGACCCCGTCCGTCACCCAGGACGACGTCCTGCGCCCGGCACTCCGGCCCCCGCCGACCGCCAGCGGTGCTGCGTCGACCGTCACGCGGGCCAACTCGGACGTCAGCGGCCGACTCGGGCCCGCTCATACGCGGAACCTCGCCGCCCCGAACGTCAGCGGCTGACCGCAGAAGAGAACCCGGCGCGGGCGCGCCTAGCATTCGTTCGGACAGGTTGCCTCGGTCCACGACGCCCGGAGGTCGCGGCACACGAGGGTGAGCGAGCCCTCCCTGCAGGCAATCTCATGGCTGCAGCCCTCCTGGTGGGGCAGGATCTCGTCGAGGATCACCGTCCCACGGAGCCGGCCTCGTTCATCGGCGGGCAGATCGACAGCGAAGCCGGAAACGCCCGTGTAGCGAATCACCAGGTCCCTGTCGTGCTTCCAGCAGTTGTGCCGGAACTTGACCGCCAACTCCCCCTCGCCGGACCACTGGAGAAGGCTGACCGTCAGGTCCTTCACACATCGACTGCTGTGAAAGTCGTAGTGCGCCGCATCCGTGGCGAAGGCACGCGCACCAGGGGGCAGTTCTCTGGCGAACAAGGGAAGGTCACGAAGGTACCGGCTTGGATCCAGCACCCCCGCGACATCGCCGACCTGCGCATCGAGACTGACGTACTTCACCGCTGCCCCGTTCCCGGTCGAGGCTTCCCGCCGAGTCGCCACACACCGCGCGCGACGAGCCCCGATGTCCTCGACGGGCGCCCGCCGCTGACGGGTCCCCGCGCCTCGAGGACGGCCCCAACCGACTCGAACATACAGCGCCACAGGCAGGCCACTACTGCCGCCTTGCACGCTTTGCGCCGTGCTGCACGCCCCGTCAGCACGCGCGGACACGTGGGTCGCGTGCGGGACCGACCGAAGTGCACCGGCTTGCACGGACCAGGCCCGGCAACCGCCGCGGCGGCGGTCGGCACCGGCCATGATCTGGCACACCGCAGGCAGATCCAGCCCCGGCCCTGACACAGGCTGAGGACTCTCGGGACGACGCCAAGGACGAAGCCTCTGGCGCGGCGAGAGATCTCTGATCGTGAACCCGCCCCCGGGCCCTCGCCTCGCTGCCAGGCCAACCACACGCCGCGAGGGACAGGCCGGCAGGGAAGATTGCGGTGGTGGCTCCATCCGTCGGTCGTGTATGCCTACTTCACGGTCATCGACAGCTCGACCGCACGCAGGTCAATTACCGCCCCCTCCCAGCGCCCAAGGCAGTTGGCGCCTGCCTCGGGGCAGCAAAGTCGCCGAAAATCACGCTAGGCTCGCCCGATGGAGCACGTCATTTCCACACCCGACTACCGACCTGACGAAGGCCTGCGTTTCTCGTGGGATGAGGGATTCGAGATCTTCGTCTCTGCGACTCAATCGGAGGTGCTCATCAGGGCCAATCGAGCAGGACTCACTTCACTGGCGCGGCACCTCATGACGCTCGCACAGGAAGAAGTGACAAACGGCACGCACGTCCACCTCACCGCCGACCAAGAAATCGAATCAGAAGTTGATCTGATCCTGGAAAAGATGGCAGGCTGAAAAGTTTTCACACGCAAGGCCGGGGCGAGCTGTGCAACAACACATCGAAACCCATGCGCACCAAACCGCCACAGAAGTCGATGGCGATGACCTGCGGGCATGGACTCACCGCTGCAGCCGTCGTTGCCAAACACCCCAAAGCAAAGCTGGGACGAAAACGAATGGAACCACGAAACCACTTGGAGACGCTACTCCATCCCGACAGGGCTCTGCAAACACACCCAAACTCGCGAGAGGCGAATCAATGAGCCACGACAGCTCCGCTGTTCCGGTGACGGGTAGGCGTGTGCGCGCCGCGTACGGCGTAAGGTACACCCCGGACGACTCCGGTCGATCTGCCTCATTCGAGGCCTTGGAGCTCGTGTGCGACACGCCCCCTTCCATCGTCTTCTCTTGCGGAACGGACTGGACCCTCAGAACGACCGAGGGCCACTGGCCCAACCTGCCCGCATGGTGTTTCCCGATCGATTCGTGGGCTTTCGAGGAAGTAGAAGAGATCGGAAAACCCGGACTCGATGTCATCGCCTCGACCTCACGTCTCCTCGATGCCGTGGGCGAGGAGATCGGCACTTTACTGGAGTTCCGCACTGCCTGGGTCACCGTCAGCTCCGGCGATGCACTTTCGCTGGACGTCACGCACAAGAGCCAGTAGAGATCACTACCCGATCGAAACCAGCAGCGGCAAAGACAACCGAAACGGGCCCCACTGATCCACCGATGATCATCGTCGAAACATTCCTCAGAGCGCATTCCAACAGCTTCATTCGAGTCGACACAGAGCAAGCCAAGGATTCCGGAAGCATCGAGGGATCGGCCTCCGTCTCCATCGATGGCCGCCCCTTTCTCGACGTCACCTGCGGGACTACGTCCACCCCCTCTGGGCATACCTGGTTGATCCGGTCTGCTCGCTCCGCGCGACGGGATCGAGCTCCTTCTGTTTCCCGGACCAGCCTGTTCAGGTCAACCTTAGTGGTGAGCCCAAAGGAAGATTGCTGGCATTCGTTACCATGGCGGAACAGATTCGAAAACTACTCACCAACGAGGCTGAATTCGTTCAGGCACTACGTTCACGCGGTTCGCATCTCTTCAGCAGAGCTGCATCACAGTTTTCCGGAACGGGCTACGATCGAGACAGCTCGTGGGCTCTTGCTGCGCGACCCGGAAGGCTCCTTCCTCAGCGACACCCGATGGGAGCGACGGCTTGACGAAAGCCAAGTCGCCGCTTTCAGGAAAGCAGAGCGGACGCTGGGTACGCGCATGAGAGACACGCAGCGTGAACTCCTGATATCGGAGATAGCGGGCCGAGCTCACCTACGGCGAGCTGGTCTCGCGAGCCGAACGCGAGCTGCCGCGAGTGCCTTGACCTTCCGATCTGCAACAACAGACAAGGTTGAGGCTCGGCAGCCTGACAGAACCGAAAGACAGCGAGAGATCTACATGTCCAGAGAGGTCACATTGCACCGTCGAGTCTGTGGCCTGCTGCAGCACCAACCCCCCTGGGGGGGAAAACGGATATACTCCGAGCTTCGAGATCTGTGACTGCTGCGGGATCGAATTCGGGTACGAAGATATACGCCCTTCGGGCATCGCACGAGCTCGAGACGCTCGAAAGGAATCGGGGTACCGGTGGGCGGAAGACTCAGCGCGCCCCAGCGGCTGGTGTGCCGATATTCAGCTGCGGAACGCCTGGCACCCGGAGCAGTCTGACGCTGGACCCCGGCCCTAGTATCGCCATGGTAATTCAAGTCACTGCGCCGACGCCGACCTCCACGAGAACTTACAAAATCAGGGGGAGTGTTTTCTGATGGTCGAGATTCCAGTCGACAAGCTCAAGAATGTGATCGACTTGCTCATGGAGCGGATCCAGACCGATGAGCAGGTTTTGGACATCGAAGCGGACGCCTTCTGGTCGGTTCCGCGGGATCAGGCGTACAACGTCTACAGCGAACCGCAGAATCTCACGATCGGCATGCTCTCTGAGTCGTGGGGCCACCTGGAAGATATGCTCTCCGATCCCGACCGTGTCGTGGGACACGGCTTCGTGTGGCTCTCCGACGTGCTTCGCGCCATCGGTGACGAAGCATCCTCCTGATCAGGGAAGCAACGGTGGCTCGCCGCAGCTCATAGCCACCGACAACCACCCACTCTGGCTGCCAGCAACCCAGCAGTGGATCGACGCCGCGGAGCTCAAACCGGGCGCCCAGCTCCACGCCAACGACGGCACCCTCGTTGACGTCACCGCCGTCACCACCAGCACGACGGCCACGACCGTCCACAACCTCACCGTCGAGGGCGTCCACACGTACTAGGTGCTGGCAGGCCAGACTCCGGTCTTGGTCCACAATTCTGGGGGATGCCCAGCTGGGGTCCCGCGCTCGGCGGACGGCAAGTTCTCGAAGCGTGATGGCGAGCCTGGACGAGATGGCGCTCCGGATGAAGCAAACGCCTGGGATCAGCTGGAAATGGACGGCGCAGTGGTCAGGCGCAAAGAAACTGGAGTTTCCGCTCCAGGAATGCCAGTCCGCAAGTATGACGGAACGGTTGAGATCAACGGTCAGTGGTACGGAATAGAGGTGAAGGGCGGAACCGCCAAGAAGGACCCCCAGCAACGAAAATTCGATGATTGGCTCAATACGCCTGGTAATACGGTCACAACTAGAGATGGCAGAACACTTGTCGGGGTCCACGATGTTTGGATAGATCGGTAGAGCCTGCGGGGGTCGACCCGGACGATCGGGTCGACCCCCACAAGGCGAACTGGCCGGACTGCGGTAGTGTATCCGAAGTTCAGTGCTGCGAGTCGACCCCGGCTAGCGAATCGGAAGAGGTGGCGACGATGAGTTTCGATCTGGTATTTTGGCATCAAAGAGTGGCCCCTACGCTAGGGGAAGCCGCTCAGATCTACGATCAGTTGACGGATGGAGTTACCGGTACCGTCAAAGAAAGTTCAGCGGTCGATGATTTCTACCGAGCCGTGATCTCCGAATTTCCAGATCTAAGCGAGGAAAATATGGAGGAGTCTCCATGGGCTTCTCCTCTCTATGTCACTGGAGAGTGCGTAATCGCCGCTATCTCTTGGTCGCGCTCCAGTGAAGTCTCTTCGGCGCTACTCGGCTTGGCGTCGACGCACGGGCTGACTGCGTATGACCCTCAGGATCAAGTGGTCTATAGAAATTCCGAAGACAGCTCAAACCGCTGATGAATTGCAGGAAGAGCGCATTCCGCAGACAGCGGGGCAGGTACCGCCGCACAGGTTCTTGACGGCAACGGTGACGGCAACGTCAGCGGACTTCACGTGCGAGTCAGGAGCCGGAGGCGACCCCCTCGTCGCCGGCACCACCGGGCCAAGCCCTAGAGGTTTGTCTCACGCGGTAAGTTTCTTGTAGCAGGTCAGGGTGGTGGCCAGGCCGAGGAAGGCGAAGAAGTGGGAGCCCTTTCGCTCGTATCGGACTGTGAGCCATAGGTATCCGAAGAGCCAAGCGATCGATCTCTCGATCTTCCAGCGGTGCCGGCCGAGACGTTCGCCGGAATCGATTCCCGGCCTGGCGATGCGCGGGACAAGTCCCCGTTCACGCAGCCAGGCGAGGTGGTCCGCGGAGTAGTACGCCTTGTCGGCACGGAGCTTGACCGGGAGGCGCCGACGAGGTCCGCACCTGGTGCGGATGGCGGGTATCCCGCGGATCAGCGGCTTGAGGGCGAGACTGTCGTGCATGTTCGCGCCGGACACGGCCGCGGGGAGCGGACGGCCCTGGGCCTCGGACAGCTTGTGCAGCTTGCCGCCCTTCTTACCGCGATCGACCCGGGTGCGGCCCGGTCAGCGAGCCCCCGTTACCGTTCTCGTGGCCTCGCAATGAGGCTCCCGGCCTTCGGCCCCGGTATGACTTGAGCCCCCAGTCGAGATGATCGAAAAGGTGGTGCCGCCGGTGCCGGAGGCACTGGCAGACCGCTGATTAAAGGTACCAGCGCCGGACCCATGAACGGGCGAGGCAGTCTCTTCGTAACGTGGATGCCAGCACGCTGATGCCGTAGGTGAGGCCGGGGAACAGGCGAGGGCGAGAGCAACGGCCGCGACGGATAAAACTGACATCGGTGTCTATCTGGGGCTTGATGTCGGCAAGGGCGAACATCACGCCACCGCCGTCAATCCCGCCGGGAAGAAAGTGTCCGACAAGCCGCTGCCCAACAGCGAACCGAAACTGCGGGAACCGTTCGAGAAGCTGCGGGCCAGGCACGGCACCGTGCTGGTGGTCGTCGACCAGCACGCCTCCATCGGGGCTCTGCCGCTGGCGATCGCCCGGGACGGGGGCTGCCAGGTCGCCTACCTGCCCGGACTCACGATGCGGCGGATCGCCGATCTCTATCCTGGTCCAGTCCAAGACCGACGCTCGCGACGCGTTCGTCATCGCGGACGCCGCCAGGGCCATGCCCCACACCCAGCGGACCATCTATCCCGCTGACGAGACGGTCGCCGAGCTCGCAATGATCGCCGGGTTCGACGACGACCTGGCGGGCGAGTCCATCCGGATCGCCAACCGGCTCCGCGGCCTGCTCACCCAGATCCACCCGTCGCTCGAACGCGTCCTGGGCCCGCGCATCCAGCACCCGGCCGTGCTCAGAGCGTGTTGGTGGGTGGGGTGGCTCGTTGGGTAGAGCGTGGGCCGAGCACCGGGGTATCCGTCTGATCTGACTTATGGGAAGTGGGAGTTGATCGCTGCGCTGCTTCCGTCGCCTCGTACCCGAGGGCTTCGCCGCCGTGTGGGTGACGGCAACCGTCGCCCGAGAGGAAGGCTGACCGGGCCCGCACCGAGTACTGCGAAGATCCCAGTGCCCCCGAGCCGAGGCGACCCCCTCATCGCTGGCCCCACCGGGCCGTGGATAGACATCGGAGGGGCCGGGCGCACCTCCGCGTCTACCGCACCCCGCACTCCGACAGGTGGAGGTCCAGGGCCTGATCGGCGAGAGGCCAGGAGTGAGCGGGATGCTGCGGTGGGCGGGGTTGTTAGTCGGGTGGGACGGTGGTGGGGGCGAGGGCGGTGGAGAGCCAGGTGAAGGCTCGGGCGTAGTCGGCTAGTTGGGCGTTGTTGGATTCCAGGGTGCCGCTGATGACCTGGACCAGGTGCTGGTAGCGCTCCTGGGGGTCGGTGGCGGGTGGGCCCTGGGCTGACTGTTCCAAGTCGGCGAGGATGGCCGGCTCGATCTCCGAAAGCCCGCGGCCGATCTCGTCGCGCGTCTCCGGGTCCTCGAAGGAGGCGTCGAACATCTCGCCGAGCCAGGCGAGATACCGGGCTGCCAACTCCTGGCCGAGTGGCGAGTCCGGGGCGACGCCGGCCTTGTGCGCCTCGACGGCCTCCTCGATGAGCGGGGTGGCGCTCTCGTAGGAGGCGAGCGCCGACGGGGAGACCAGCATCTGGCCGGGGCCGTCGGTGAAGCGGTCGTTCAGGTCGTCGCGGATCGCGCGCCGCACCTCCGGATCGCTGACCATCGACGCCAACTCGATCCAGGCGTCCAACTGCTCCGGAGTCGGCTCGTCCGGGAGCCGGGGCGGCGCCGAGTTCAGCTCGGCCACGAACCGCGGGTTCTCGTTGAGGCCGTCGCTCACATCGGCCCAGAACTCCTCGATCAACCGAACCCGTTCCTCGTCCGACATGGTCACCAGCTGGCGCAGCAGGGCGACCTGCTCGGCGCTACCCCGCCGGCGGACGATAGCCCACGGCAGCTTGCGGCCACGGAGACCCCCACTCCGGCTGCCAGCCACGCAGCAGTTGATCGACGCCGCCGAGCTCGTACCGGGCACCCCGAGGTGTCACTGGGTGTTCACAACTACCCCCCGACTGCCCGTTATCGACCACGACGAGTGCGTAATTGACCGCCCAGCGTCCGATCTGACGGTTCGCGTGATCACAAAGTGCTGGACAGGACGCATGTGGTGACCATACGCTCCTGCGGTCCCACACATCTGTGGAGGCGGTGTTCACACCTGGGGAAGGGTGCGTGGGGGGAATGGTGGGGCGATCACGCCTGCCTGCGGTTCGGGCTGGGGTTGCGGTCACGGTGTCCATGGCGGTGGCGTTGGGGCTCGCTCCAGCGACGCAGGCGGCCCCCGCGGCCGGTAGCGAGCCGGCGTCGGAGTCCCCCACCGTGCCGGGCGAGCAGTACGACCCGGCGCTCCCGGAGGAGTCGCCCGAGGCCACGGCGATAGCCGAGGCTCGCGCAACCGGGGAACCCGTCGAGGTCGTCTCCCAGCGCGGCGAGGCCCGCGAGGTGTTCGCCACCCCCGACGGTGACCTGGAGGCACGGGAGTACGTCGTCCCGGTGTGGTCGCGGGTGGCCGGTGAATGGCAGCGCGTCGACCTCGACCTCGCGGCGGACGATGACGGGCGAATAGCCCCGACCGCCGCCACGGTGGACGTGACCTTCTCGGCGGGCGGCGACGACGAACTCGTGGTGCTGTCCAAGCACGGCCGCGAGTTCGCGCTCGACTGGCCGGGAGAACTCCCCGAGCCCGTCCTGGCGCAGGAGCGCGCGACCTACCGCGATGTGCTCCCAGGCGTGGACCTGCGGATGGAGGCGGTTCCCGACGGGTTCTTCTCCCTCCTCGTCGTCAAGAACGCCGAGGCCGCCGCCAATCCCGAGCTGGAGAAGATCCGCTTCGAGCTGGAGACGAGCGGACTGCGGGTCGAGACCACCCCCGAAGGGGGGCTGACCGCGCTCGACGCGGGTTCTGGCGGCGTCGTCTTCGAGGCCCCCACCCCCCTGATGTGGGACTCCTCCACCCCGACGGCGACGGAAGGCGGCGCGCAGGCGCGCGCGGCGGCCCCCGCCATCGACGCGGACGAGACTCCGGCACCCAGTGACTCGTCCCGGCTGGCCGAGGTCGAGTTGGAGGTCGACAGCGACGGCTCGCTCGGCGAGCTGGTCCTCGGCCCCGACCTCTCGGTGCTCCGCGGCGAGGACGTGCAGTACCCCGTCTACATCGACCCGCAGACGCACTCGCCGCGCGCATCCGCGTGGACGATGGTCTCCCGCCACTGGTCCAGCAGCCCGCAGTGGAAGTTCAACGGCCGGGCGGACGAGGGCCTCGGCTACTGCGTGGGCTGGTCCGGATGCAACCCCAACGAGGTGAAGCGGCTCTTCTACCGCATCGACACCTCCCGGTTCGCCGGAACCCGGGTGCAGAAGGCGGAGTTCGTCGTCCGCAACACCCACTCCGCCCAGTGCACCGCGCACCCCGTGCAGCTGTGGCGCACCAAGGGCATCACCTCCTCCACGACGTGGAACACGCAGCAGGCATCGGGCTTCTGGATCGAGCGGCTGCGCACCAGTTCCTTCCACTACGGCGGCAACCCGCAGCAGGGCTGCCGCCCGGCGGGCGACGCCGAGTTCGACATCACCTCGGCGGTGCAGAAGGCGGCCGACAGCCGCACCTCGACGATGACGTTCGGTCTGCGCGCCAGCAACGAGTCGAGCAACCTGCACTGGAAGCGCTTCAGCAAGGACGCGCATCTGCGGGTGACCTACAACCGTCCGCCCGCCCGCATCAAGCCCTCGCAGATCACGCTGGAGTACGGCGGTACCTGCAAGCCGGAGTCCAATCCGGCGATCGCTCGGTCGCTGGGCAACGTCCACGCCAACAACGTCACCGACCCCGACGGCGACAGCGTCCGCGTGCAGTTCCGCGTCCGCTGGTCCGGCGGCGTGTGGGACGCGCCGCTGACCTCCGCCAAGCGCTCCGGCTCGTCGTTCTCCCTGAGGCTGCCCAACCACCTGCCGCAGAACAGCACGCTGCGGCTGTACGCGCGTGCCTACGACGGCTCGCACTACGGCCCGTGGTCCGAGGTCGACGGCCACCCCTGCTACTTCCGCTACGACACCTCCGTGCCCGCCGCCCCGACCATCACCTCCGACCGCTACCCGGAGTTCGATCCGTCGGGTACCGATATCTGGTACCAGGGAGCGGGTCACTACGGTGGCTTCACCTTCACTGCGGCGGACCGCGACGTGAATCGCTACCGCTACGGCATCAACAACGATCCGACCGCCGCGAACCAGGTGGCGACCAGCTCGGGTGCCGCGCGGAGTGTCTCCGTGCTGCCCGAGGAGCCGGGGCTCCACTTCGTCACGGTGCAGGCGCTGGACCAGGCCGGCAACATCTCGGAGGTCCGCACCTACCAGTTCCTCGTCTCGCCGGGTGAGTCGCCGCGCGCCGCATTCTCTTTTGACGAGGGGCCGGGCGCAGCCGCAGCTGAGCCCGATGTGCCACAGCACGACGCGACGCTGACCGGCGGTTACGCACTCGGTGCCCCCGGCGTGCTGGGCACGGCACTCCAGTTGGACGGTGAGACGGGCCACGCGGCCGTCGAGGGTCCGGTGGTGGACACGGGCAAGCCCTTCACGGTATCCACATGGGCGCGCCTGGACACCAAGTCCGCCGGCTCGTCCGTCGTCGTCGAACAGACCGGCCGCAACTTCGCGGGCTTCACCATCTACCACTCCGGCCACTACGACCAGTGGGCCGTCCTGGCCCAGCGCAGCGACGACCCGGCGGGTACGGCGCGCAGCCGAATCCTGGCCGACGTGCCCGTCACGACAGGGACGTGGACGCACCTGGCCGCCTCCTACGACGGCACGAACCTCCGGTTCTTCGTCAACGGCCGGCTCGCCGGGACGACACCGCACACGTCTGCGTGGTCCGCTCAGACATCGCTGCAGATCGGTGCGTCTCGTCGCGGGAGCGTGGTCAGCGAGCACCTCGGCGGCAGCGTGGATCAGCTGCAGTTCTTCGACTACGCGATGACGACCGCTTCGGGCCCGATGGCGCAGCTCTACGACAAGCAAGCCGTGTCGACCGCTCCTCACCGTCCCGCCACCGCCGTCTTCCCCTTCGACGAGCCCGCCGGGACGACAACGGCCACCGGAACGGCCGACCACGGGCCCGCCGTCTACCACGGTGGCGTGCGAACCGGTCGCCCAGGCGCCAATGAGTACGCAGCCACGTTCAACGGCACGGACAGCTACGCCGTGACCGAGGCGCCCATCGTCGACACCAGCCGTGACTTCTCCGTCTCCGCCTGGGCACGACTCGACAAGTCCCGGGCCGACGGTGCCGGAATCATCGCCGCGCAGACCGGC
This sequence comes from Streptomyces spiramenti, assembly GCF_012034385.1. GTDB lineage: Bacteria > Actinomycetota > Actinomycetes > Streptomycetales > Streptomycetaceae > Streptomyces > Streptomyces spiramenti. The sequence goes on along the minus strand of NZ_JAAVJB010000022.1, from coordinate 24,977 downwards.
GACGACGCGCCCGGGCTGGAGCTCTACTACTCGAAGAGCTACGACCGCTGGGTCTTCAATCAGTACCGCGCCGACACTCCCACCGCCTCGCCGGTCAGGGCCATGCAGCCGAACGGGACCGTCGCGCAGGGTGACGAATGGGTGCACCTGGTGGGGGTCCACGACTCCGTCGCCGACACGCTCACCCTGTACGTGAACGGCGTACAGGCCGGTCGTACAACCCGCGGTGGCGCCTGGGACGCCACCGGCCCCGTCATGATCGGGGCGGGTTCGTACAGCGGCGACATCCGCTCGCACTTTCCCGGCGACATCGACGACGTCCGGTTCTACTCCCGGGTCGTCACTCCCACCGAGGTGGGCCAGTTGCTGAAGCAGAACCCGCTGCTCACCGCGCGGTGGGAGCTGGACGCGGGGAGCACGACCTCGCCCGACGCCTCGCCGAACGAGAACCACCTCACCCTCCACGGCGGCCATGAGTTCGGCCCCGGTCGCCACGGGGACGCCCTTCTTCTGGACGGGGCGACCGGTTACGCGCAGACGGCCGGTGTGCCGCTGGACACCACGGCCAGCGTCAGCGCGGCGGCCTGGGTACAGGCAGCCGCCGCGCCCGAGGAGCCGGTCACGGTGCTGAGCGCTGCCGGCAACCGCCAGAACGCGCTCGCCGTGCGTTTCCTCCCGCACAGTGAGGAGCCCGGCTGGGGATCGTGGCAGGTAGCCGTGGCGGAGGAGGACGACGCGTCCTCGCGTCTCTCGAGCGCGGTCAACCAACTCTTCTACGACATCAGGGACTGGAACCACCTCGCCTTGGTCTACGACGGGTCGACCAAGCGCGCCAGCCTGTACGTCAATGGGTCGCTGCAGGAGATCGTCTGCACCGAGGACTCCGACGACTCCTGTGTCGCGGGTTCCAGCTGGACCGACAACGCGCTGACGTTCGAGGCGACGCACTCCTTCCAGCTCGGCAGACAGCGCTCGGGCAGCGGGTGGTCCGAGTACTGGCCCGGGGCCATTGACGACGTCTGGCTCTACCAGGGCGTCCTGAGCGCCGCCCAGGTCCTGGCCACCGGTTTCGGGGATTCCATCACCCCCGGGCCCTGAGCCCTTCCGTGCCACCGCTATCCGACTGCTCACCCCTCACCGGCCGCCCAGCGCGCACTGAAGGACGACGCACCCAGATGAAGAACACCTTCCTCGCCAGACGGCGCACCGCTTCCCTCCGGGGCAGGATCGCGCTCGGCGTGGCGACCGTCATGGTCGCCTCACTTGTCCAGGCCGTGAACCCGTCCGTGTCGAGTGCCGACGACGGCACGGTCGAGGCGGAGGTCGAGCTCGGGGAGCCGGTGGACGGCTCGGACGGGCTTCGCGTGGCGCCTCGCCCGGTCGACCACACACCCCGTGTGATCACGGACCAGCCCAGTGCTGAGTTCCCGTCCGACGCAACCCACGAGGTCGCCATTGAGGGCGGCGACGGGCCGTTGACGGACGGAACGGCTTTCGACCCCGTGGGGGGCCTGCCCGTCGAGGTACGGACACAGCAGGACGCGAGCGTCGTTGTCGAGGCGCAGCCGGGCGCAGCCGGCGGAGACGGCTCTCCGGGCATCGCCTTCAGCCTGACGGTCACACCGGACGAGCCGACCGGAGCCACGGCCCGCACCGCCTCCGAAAGCGGCTCGAACGACCTCACCGAGGTCGACGTGCGCATCGACTACTCGGCGTTCGCCGAAGCCTACGGCGGTGGCTACGGGGACCGGTTGACCCTGCACGCGGCTCCGGACTGCGCAGAGGACGGCGACTGCTCGACCGCCGAGCCGGTCGATGTCGTGAACGACACCGAGCAGCAGACCCTCACCGCGGCAGACCTGTCGCTCCCTGCGGCGACGCCCATGACCCTCATGGTGGCCGCGGCGGCCGAGGGCGACAAGGGCGACTACACCGCCACGGACCTGTCGCCGTCCAGCACGTGGGAGACCGATCTCAGCACCGGTGACTTCACCTGGTCCTACGACATACCGCTGCCCGACGTCCCGGGTGAGCTGACGCCCAGCATCGGCCTGACCTACTCGGCGGGCAGTATCGACGGCCGTACGTCCTCCACCAACAACCAGGGCTCCTGGGTCGGCGACGGCTACAACCTCTGGCCCGGGTACATCGAACGCAACTACAAGTCCTGCGGCTACAAGAACGTCGAGGACGAACACGAGAACAAGGTCGCCGACCTCTGCTGGGACCACGACAACGCCTTCATCTCGCTCAACGGGATGGCGGGTGAGCTCGTCCCCGCGGGTGACAACACCTGGAAGCTGCAGTCCGACAACGGGACCCGCATCGAGCGGCTGACCAGCTCTGCCCGGGCCAACGGGGACAACGACAACGAGTACTGGCGTGTGACCGACCCCGAGGGCACCCAGTACTACTTCGGGTACCACCGCCTCCCCGGCTGGTCCTCCGGCCGGGCCGTCACCAACTCCACCTGGACGGTGCCGGTCTACTCCACCAAGGCCGGAGAGCCCTGCTACAAGGCGACCACCGAGGACTCCTGGTGCCAGCAGGCCTGGCGATGGAACCTCGACTACGTCGTGGACGCCGCGGGGAACGTCGTCACCTACTACTACGACCGCGAGCAGAACTCCTACGGCCGCTTCCTCGACGAGGAGAACAACACCCGCTACACCCGCGGCGGCACCCTCAACCGCATCGAGTACGGGCTCACCAAGGGCAACGAGTACTCCGGCCAGCCCCTCGCGAAGGTGCTCTTCACCAACAGCGACCGCTGCCTGCCGGGCGGCGGCGCCGACTGCGCCGACATCACCAAGAACCCCCAGTACTGGTACGACACCCCCTGGGACCTCAACTGCGACGCGAGCGCCGACTGCGACCGGGGCCGCTACTCTCCGAGCTTCTGGACCACCAAGCGCCTGACCGAGATCACCAGCCAGGTCCGCAGCGGCACCAGCTACCGGAACGTGGACAGTTGGAAGCTCGCGCACCACTGGGGCACCGCTGACGTCGACTACCAGCTCCTGCTCTCCAGCATCCAGCGCACCGGCCACTCCGCCACCCCCGCAATCACCCTCCCGAAGACGACCTTCGGCTACACCCAGCTCGCCAACCGCCTGGACCGCACCGGGGACGGCTACGCCCCCTTCATCAAGGCGCGCCTCTCCTCCATCGCCGACGAGTACGGCGGCCAGGTAGATGTCGGGTACTCCGCGCCCGCGTGCACGCACGGCAGCACCCCGACGCCGCACACCAACACCACCCGGTGCTTCCCGCAGTACCTCGCCGGCGGTCCGGAGCACGACCCGGACCTGCAGTGGTTCAACAAGTACGTCACCGAGGAAGTGGCGACCACCGATCGCACCGGAGGCTCCCCCGACCAGGTCGTCCGCTACCGCTACCTCGGCGGTGCGGCCTGGCGCTACGACGACAACGCCCTGGTCGACGACGACGAGAAGACCTGGTCCCAGTGGCGCGGGTACGGCCACGTCCGCGTCCAGAGCGGCAGCCAGACCCGGATGGAGACGCAGGAGGACTCGTACTTCCTGCGGGGCATGCACGGCGACCGACGGACGCCCAGCGGAGGTACCAAGAGTGTCTCCGTGACGCTGGGCGCCGGCGAGGGCGACCCGATCACCGATCATCCGACGGCAGCCGGTCTCCCCTACAAGACCGTCACCTTCGACAAGGCCGGCGGCGCCGTCGAGGCCAAGACGGTCACCCGCCCGTGGCACCACCAGACGGCGCGCAGCGTACGCGACTGGGGAACCATCACTGCAGACTTCAAGGGCGCCGCAGAGCTGAAGAGTTGGATCTCGCTCGACGACGGCGCGGGCCAGAAGTGGCGCATCAGCGAGACGCATCACACCTACGACACGGTCGCCGGGCGTCTGGTCCAGGTCGACGACCGCGGCGACACCGCGATCACCGCCGACGACCGGTGCACCCGCACCACGTACCCCGCGGTCACCGACGCGAACCTGCTCAACCTCCCCTCCCGCGAGGAGACCGTCGCGACCCGTTGCGCCGCCACGCCCGACAGGGCCGACGACGTAGTCAGTGACGTCCGCTACGCCTACGACGGGCGGGCGCACGGGCAGAGCCCCACGGTCGGCCGCCCCACCGCGACGGCGGAACTGATCGAGCACGACGGAACGGTCGCCCGCTACGTCGAGGCGACGGCGACCTTCGACTCGTACGGTCGTCTGCTGTCCGAGACCGATCTCGCCGCGGACGTCAGCGTCAGCGGCAACGGCGCTCCCACGCGAACGGCTCGCACCGACGGTCGCACCTCCAGCACGACGTACACCCCGGCCGTCGGCATCCCGACAACGGTCCGCACGGTCTCACCGCCGGTACGCCCGGGCGACTCGGCCTCTGCCTTCACCGAGACCACCACGCTGAGCGCCGGCCGCGGACTGCCGACCCGACTCTCCGACGCCAACGGCAAGGAGACGGTGCTCGACTACGACGCGCTGGGCCGCGCCACCAAGGTGTGGCACCCGGACCGCCGGACCACCGCACTGCCGAGCCTGGAGTTCACCTACCGCGTGGTCGACGGGCAACCCGTCGCGATCGGTACCCGCACGCTGAACTCGCGCGGATCGCAGCTGACCAGCTACGTCATCTACGACGGGCTGCTGCGCGAACGTCAGACCCAGGCGCCCGGGTCCGACGGCGGGCGCATCCTCACCGACACGTTCCACGACGAACGCGGCCTCGTCACCAAGGCATTCGGTAGCTACTACGCGATCGGCGAACCGGGCCAGACGCTGTTCCTCCCGGAAGATGCCGACAGCGTCGAAACCCAGACCCGGCACACGTACGACGGTCTGGACCGCGAGACCGAGACCCGTCTCATCGCCGGTAGCGGCGACGGCGGCGACGTCCTCTCGACGACGCGGACGATCTACTCCGGAGACCGCATCACCATCCTCCCTCCGGAGGGCGACACCGCGACCACCTCCATCCGCGACGCTCGTGGCCAGCTGACGGAGTACCGCCAGCACCATCAGCCCGCCGCGGACGCCGACTACGACACGACGACCTACAGCTACACACCCCGCGGCGAGCTGGCTTCGCTGACGACACCGTCCGGCGCCACCTGGAACTACGCCTACGACCAGCTGGGCCGTCCCACGACCACCGCCGACCCCGACACCGGCACTTTCACACGCACCTACACCGACCGCGGCGAGTTGGAGACCTCCACCGACGCGCGCGGCACGACCCTGAGCTACACGCACGACAACCTCGGCCGCAAGACCGAGCTGCGCGAGGGCGGACCGGACGGACAGCTGCGAGCCACCTGGCAGTACGACACCGTCACCGGCGCCAAGGGACACCTCGCACGCTCCACCCGGTGGGAGAACGGTGAGGCCTACGTCTCGGAGGTCACCGAGTACGACCGCCGGTACCGCCCCCTGGCCACCCGCCGGGTCGTTCCCAGCGCGGAGGGCGCCCTGGCCGGCACGTACGAGACCCGCCAGACGTTCGATGTCGCCGGCCTGCCGCAGGCAACCAACCTGCCGGCCGCGGGCGGGCTGTCACGCCAGACCGTCGCCTACACGCACGACCTGCGGACACTGCAGCTCACCGCAACCGAGCTGCCGGCGGGCACCCGGCTGAACGCCACGACGGAGTACAACCGGACCGGCGCTCCCATCCGCCAGTCCTTCCGACAGTCCGCAGACCGGTCCATCGACACGACGTACACCTACGAATGGGGTACGCGGCGCCTGAAGACCTCGACGGCCGTGGCCGTGGCGCCCGGACCGCGAGAGGCGCTTCGGGGAGAGACGTACAGCTACGACGAGGTCGGCAACGTCCTCTCGATCGCCAACGTCGCCGGCGGCAACGACGTGCAGTGCTTCGCCTACGACCACCTGCGGCGGATCACGGAGGCATGGGCCCAGAGCGCCACGCGGTGTGCCGACCCCTCGGGCGAGGTGCCCATCGGGGGCCCGGCCCCATACCACCACTCCTACACCTACGACCTCGCGGGCAACCGGGAGACCGAGGTCCTCCACGAGCAGGACACCACTCGCGCCTACGAGTACAGCGAGTCGCAGCCGCACACCCTGACCGAGGTGATCCAGGACGCGCCGGGTGTCCGGTCGCTGGAGGAGTACGGCTACGACGACTCGGGGAACACCGTGTCCCGCCAGACCGGGGGCGAGACGCAGACGCTCTCGTGGAACCCCGAAGGGCGCGTCGCCCAGGTCGAGAACGCCGAGGACACGACCGTCGAGTACATCTACGACGCCGACGGCTCACGGCTGATCGCCCGGACCGACTCCGAAACCACCCTGTACCTCGGCCACACCGAAGTCGTGGTCAAGCGCGGGGCAGCCACCGCGGAAGCCACCCGATACATCGACCTCGGCGCCGGCCATGCCGCAGTCATCGAGAACGACTCCACCACCAGCTTCACGCTCGCCGATCACCACGGCACGGGCAATGTGGCGGTCAATGCGCAGACACTCGAAGCCACCCAGCGGAGGACCCTGCCGTTCGGCGGCTACCGCGGTGAGGACCCCGGTGCGGCATGGCCAGGGACTCGCACCTTCGTCGGAGGCTACGACGACACCGCAACCGGCCTGTACGGCCTGGGCGCACGCGAATACGACCCCGCCCTCGGCCGCTTCATCTCGGCCGACCCCATCATGGACCGCAGCGACCCGCAGCAGCTCCATGGCTACTCCTACTCGAACAACAACCCGCTGGCGTTCAGCGACCCCACGGGGCTTTTCTTCGGCTTGGGTATCTGGCGGGGGCTACTGAACCTGGTGCGGACTATCAAGTCCATCCCCAAACGCGTTCCCATTACAACGTCGCGACCGACCAACTACGTGGAATTGCCGGGGCGTCAGCCCACGTTCACCATCAGGCCCACCCCCCCTCGCCCGGCTCCCGCTAAAGACCCGGGGATATGGGGCGGTTTTGTCGGCAGAGCGAAGGCCGTCGGCGGCGGCATCCTGGACTTGGCCACCACGGGCGCCGGCGCCGTCAAGGGCTGCTTCACGGGCAACTTCTCAAGTTGCACCGATGGGGCGGATCTCGCCATGTCGATGACGCCCGGCACGCCCCAGTTCACCATGGGAATGGTTGAAGGCGTCGTCGGCCGCGGCAAGGAGATCTACGGCGACATAAAAGACGGGAACTACGGGAAGCTCACGGGCGAACTGCTATTCGACGCAGCCGTCGCGGTAGCCTTCCGCCGCGCCCCAATCGTGGGGAAGCGGGGCGGCAGCTGCAACAGCTTCGTGCCAGGAACCCACGTCCTGATGGCCGATGGCACCACCATGGCCATCGAAGACCTCAGCGTCGGCGACGAAATCCTCGCCACCGATCCCGAGACCGGCGAGACAGGTCCGAGAACCGTCACCGCAGAGATCACAGGCGAGGGCGAGAAGGTACTCGTCGGCGTGTCCGTCGCCGACGCGGACGGCAACACCCACAAGATCACCGCAACCGACGGCCACCCCTTCTGGCTCCCCGACGAAGAAGAGTGGACCAAGGCGGCCGACCTCACCGCCGGCGACCAACTCCTCAGCTCCACAGGCCTCCCCGTCGTCGTCGTGGACACCGACACCAACACCGGCATCGCGACGGTTCACAACCTCACCATCGAGGGCGTCCACACGTACTATGTGCTGGCGGGGACCACACCCATCCTGGTCCACAATTCTCGTGGTGGGAACTTGTGTCAGCATCCAGACGCGGAAGGGCCCCATACCTCATTCCGCCGCGACGGAACGACCGGGGAGATCGACCACTATGAATCTTACGATCGACCGTCGGATCCCCGGGACCCACGGCCGTTCATTCCGACGAAACGAGTCGACGTGAAGGGTAAGCCCCACTACGACAAGAAGACAAAGACAAGCGTTCCGACGCCACACGTAAACCTGCCGAATGGATCAGCGATTCCCGCGGAGCCCTGGGAGATCCCTAGAAGGAACCCATGATGTCGAACTTGAAGGATATTCAGCAGTGGTACGCAGCCGCCTGTGACGGCGACTGGGAACACTCATATGGAATTCGAATCGAAACAACCGACAATCCTGGCTGGATCATCTCTGTCGACCTGGCCCGAACCGCTCTTTACGGTCGCATGTGCGAGATGGAAGACGAATGCACTGATGGGTCTTGGGCTTCGGCAAAGAGTGACGGAATCGAGTTTGTTGCAGGATGTGATCCAAGCTCGCTGGAGAGGGCGATCGGCTATTTTGTAGAATTCGCTGCTGCCGAATCCGCGTGATGGCTGGCCGCTAGGCCATCTCTTTCGGATCATCTCGCGGACCAGATGAAGATGGCGGCGATGTGGAGTCCGGCGAGGTAGATGGTGGCAGGTAGCCAGGCCGCGCCACCGCTTGAGCTTGTTGATGCACCGTTCGACGGTGTTGCGTCGCTTGCAAGCAGCGCGGTCGAAGGCCGGCGGACGGCCACCCCGGCTTGGATACCCAGCGAGGGACACCCGCCTCGGTCATGGGCTCGACGAGAAGGGGGCGCGGTCCGCACCGATGCACCGGTAGACGGTCGTGGCTCTGATGCCGAATTCGGCCGCGAATTGGGAGTATGGGCGGCCGTTGCGCTGGTGGGTGAGGGTGAGCAGAGCCTGTCACCCGTGTTTGGGCGCCGCCGACAGGTTTCGGTCTTCTACCCGCGTCGGCGGGGCTCGGTCAACAGGCGCAGAGTAGAGATGGACACGTTCATCCCGGACAGGTAGACAAGCGCGCGCCCCCCTGATGGGGCGTAGGTATCTTGGTCGTGAACTCGCCTGCAAGGCCTCGGGCCTGATTGGCGAGGTCAGGAATGAACGGGATGCAGGGGTCAGCCTGGTGGGCGGGGCTGTTAGTCGGAGGGTGGGGTGGTGGTGGGGGTGAGGGCGGTGGAGAGCCAGGTGAAGGCTCGGGCGTAGTCGGCTAGTTGGGCGTTGTTGGATTCCAGGGTGCCGCTGATGACCTGGACGAGGTGCTGGTAGCGCTCCTGGGGGTCGGTGGCGGGTGGGCCCTGGGCTGTCTGTTCCAGGTCGGCGAGGATGGCCGGCTCGATCTCCAGCAGCCCGCGGCCGATCTCGTCGCGCGTCTCCGGCTCCTCGAAGGAGGCGCCGAACATCTCGCCGAGCCAGGCGAGGTAGCGGGCGGCCAGCTCCTGGCCGAGGGGCGAGTCCGGGGCGACGCCGGCCTTGTGCGCCTCGACGGCCTCCTCGATGAGCGGGGTGGCGCTCTCGTAGGAGGCGAGCGCCGACGGGGAGACCAGCATCTGGCCAGGGCCGTCGGTGAAGCGGTCGTTCAAGTCGTCGCGGATCGCGCGCCGCACCTCCGGATCGCTGACCATCGACGCCAACTCGATCCAGGCGTCCAGCTGCTCCGGGGTCGGCTCGTCCGGGAGCCGGGGCGGCGCCGAGTTCAGCTCGGCCACGAACCGCGGGTTCTCGTTGAGGCCGTCGCTCACGTCGGCCCAGAACTCCTCGATCAGCCGCACTCGCTCCTCGTCCGACATGGTGACGAGGCGGTGCAGCAGGGCGATCTGCTCGGCGCTGCCTCGCTGGCGGACGATGGCCCGGAGCACCGCGCGGCGGGCGCGCAGCCGGGACGCCTCCCGTTCCAGGACCTCCAGATGCGCGGTGGCCAGTTCGTGGACGGTCGTCCGGCCGGCTATGAGCTGTCGGATGTCGTCCAGGCCGGTGTCGAGGTCGCGCAGGGTGCGGACCATCTCCAGGCGGGCCACGGCCTCGATGGAGTACAGGCGGTAGCCGGCGGGCGTGAGCCCGGAGGGCTCCACGACACCGGCGTCGGCGTAGAAGCGGATGGCGCTGACGCTGAGGCCGGTGCGGCGCGCCACGTCTCCGATCGGGTACATCGTCTCGTCGTCGTTCACGCTGCCACTCTGCGGTCTCAACCCGCTTGAGACTCAACCCCGCGCGGTGAACGGGACGACGCGCGGCGCCTCAGCGCGTGGGGTGGGCGTCCGTCACCGTGGCCACGAAGGCCAGCCAGCCTGAGGGCGGAAAGGCCAGGATGGGGCTGTCGTGCAGCTTGGAGTCGCGCACCGGGACGACGGTCGCCAGGCCGCGCCCGGCTTCGAGGCACGCGCCGCCGTTGCTGCTGCTGTGGCTCGACCGGTGCCAGTCGACCGGGCCGCAGCAGCGCGGGTCGTAGCCGACCTCCAGGCAGTCGCCGCCGTTCGGGCCGCTGTAGCTGGACTTCCGCCAGATGAATCGGTCGCGGTGCATGCGCCACCTCCGGGTGGGCGAGCCGGGTCCCTGGACCCACCACGGTGACCGGCGGCCCGGACGGTGCGCAAGACCGCCGTAACAGCGCGAACCCCGCCGGTTCACTCATCCGACCCGGCGGGGTCCTGACGTCGCACGCGTTGCACTCAGGCGGAGAAGCGGCCGTCCTTGACCGTGGCCAGGAACTCGCCCCAACCGGCGCTCGGGAAGCTCAGCACCGGACTGTCGGACAGCTTCGAGTCACGCACCGGGACCGTGCCGGACAGGCCGCGACCAGTCTCCAGGCAGTTGCCACCGTTGGTGCCGCTGTAGCTGGACTTCCGCCACTCGACGGACAGCCCGTTCAGGTTCCCCATGTCGTCAGACCTCTCAGGTACTCGCGAATCAGGTCGGCCGATTGACAGGGCGGTAGAGCATCCGCCCGGAGCAAATCATAGGCGTGAAGGGCCTCCGCGGTCTCGGTCGGATCGATGCTCAGTCGCCCCTCGAAGAAGCCCTCCAGGTGCAGCACTTCTCCCGAGGAGCTGCTGAGCAGAGAGAAGCTTCCATCGAGTCCAGCGTGTACACCTCGGCTGTCCGGAATGATCTGGACCACCGTCCTCGGCTCGCTCGCCGCGGACAGCAATCGTTCCAGTTGTTCACCGACGAGCCGTGCGTCACCGACTCTGCGCCGGAGCACTTGCTCGTCCAAGACGAACCATGCACGTGGCCGGCTAGGTCTCTCCAGCACCTCCTGGCGACTCAGCCGTGACGTCACGAGATCATCGAGGCTGTCCGGCCGTCGAGTCGAGAGGAGCGCACGCGCGTACGCCTCGGTCTGGAGAAGCCCAGGGACCACTTGCCCCTGAAACTCGCGGATTGCGGTCGCCTCCCGCTCCATCTCGACGTACGGCAGGAACCAGGCGGGGTAGGCGTAGGCCAGCACCAGGGGGTGCAGGCGGGCGAAGTGGCCGTCGGTGGCCAGCGCGGCGTCCAGGCTCTCGGACATCTCGATCGACGGCACCTGCCGGGCCCGTTCGATCTTGCAGATCATCGACTGGGTGGTGTGGGCGGCCGAGGCAAGCTCCCCCTGCGCCCACGACGCCTTCGTGCGCAGGCGCCGCAGCTCCGTCCCGAAGAACTCCAGCAAGGAAACCTTCGGAGACGGGGTGATGCGTTCGGCGGTCATGGTCCTCCTCTCCCTTCACATGACGGAATGCGGCTCATCGGTGAACCACTGGCGTGTCCACCGAACCGAGCGCAACCCTAGAGCTACAAACAGTCACCTGCGCCCCACATGCACAGATTCGAGGATTCGAATCCATGACACGCCACAAACGGCGAGAAGCACGGAAATCGCGTGCGACAATGCGCGCCTCCGGGCCTCCTGCGGTGTCGCCCCATCCGTGTTTCCGCAGTTCCCATCCTTCGCACCACTCGCCGCCGCGCACCGCTGGCCTGCGGTTTCTCTCGCGCGAGGCGACCGCACTCCCCCGGGCGGCCCTCGCGTGAACAACGACGAAGCGGAATCCCCGCCACCGCCTGAACCGCCGGCGGAGGAATCCGACCTGCCGACGCTCGCCCAGCTTCTGGCCCGGAGTGCGGAACTCGCGGCGCGCATTGAGGAACATCTCAGGAAGTTGGGCGAACGATGAAGATCCCGTTCAATGAATCTCCCGGAATCATGACTCGGGCCACGTCGCGATCCCCCCGGCGCACCTCGTTCACCACCCCGCGTGCATTCCCTGCGCAGTACTTCTCGGGGCAGTGCTTCTCGCGGCAGTGCTTCTCGCGGCAGTGCTTCTCACCGCACACCGTGCGATCGCTCCGGGCCTCCGGGGGTACCGCGTGATTCGGCATGCCGACGGCTACTGGGCGGAGACGGTGGTGCGCAGCCCGGACGCAGGCGGCGAGTGGCACCTCGGTGGCCACTGGGCGGCCTCCCCCGAGGGGGCGCTGGCCTGGATGCGTGGGCAGGCCGAGCGTCTGGCGACCGCGCTGGACCCGCCGGCCGACCCGCGTGGGCCGTTCCCGACGACCGTCCTCGCCCCCGTCACCGAAGGGAGTTGGAACCCGGGGCTGGTCTTCGCGGAGTGGGCGACCGACCTCGGCTACCAGCAGGTGCAGCGCCGTGCGCTGTGCGAAGGGCGGCCGGTGAGCGTCAACGCCCGCGGCCCGGACCGTCTCTGCGGCCTCGGACATGTCGAGGTCCACTACTCCCTCTCCGCCCGGCCGATCCACCGCCACACGACCGCACGACGCCTGCTGCGCGCCGCCTGACCCCACCGGGAGACCGACTCGTGCTCGACAGAACTGACGCTACCGGCTTCACCGACGACATCGACTTCACCGACCCGGACCGTGAGGCCGCAGAGGCCGCGGCGCGCGAACTCTTCCGCCTGCTGCGGAGCCTGGGCGTCGAGCTGGACGACATGACGGTGGTCGCTCCCTGCGACACCTGCCGCCGCTCCGGCCACCGGGTCCACCTCGGCACCCTCCACGTCGAGGACGTCCGCACCCTGGTGACGGAGTTGAGCATCCTCGTCCGTCGCCCACGCCCCTGAGAAAGCAGAAAGTCCGCCCGCCGACCCGGGGGGCGGAGGCGGCGGGGCCCGGGGGCTGCTTCAGGAGGTTCGGGGAGCCGGTGGCGGGCCGGGTGGGGGTTCACGGTCGTCGGCGGCTGGGCCGGTCTCACCGGTGGTGGTCGAGGCGGTGGCCGCAGCCGTGGTCTCGGCCGGGTTCTCGGCCGGTGCCTCGGCCGTGTTCTCAGCGGTGGCTGCCCCGCTGGTCGTCGCCGTCGTCGTCGCCGACGATGCCGACGTGGACGCCGGAGCTGCCGTCGCGGTCGTGCTCGGGGCGGCGGCAGCCCGCGGCGGGGTGTCCGACTGCGAGGCGGCCGGCTGCGGCGCGTCCGGCTGTGTGGTGAGGATGCGGATCTGTTCGTGCGAACGGTCCGTGGCGCGGCCGATCCGTCGCAGTCCCCAACCCTGGTGCCGCGCGTGGATCGCGGCCTGCCGAAGCGCCTCGCCGTAGAGCTCCGCCGAACCGTGTTCGAGCCGGGCGAGCGCCGCGAGCCGTTGGTCGAGCGGCGCTCCCGACAGGTCGTCGAGGAGGGCTCTGGCCTGTGCGTGCAGCAGGTCGATACGTTCCTGCCACTCGGTGGCGGGCGTCGGCACAGGGCGGCCCTTCGACGGTGAAGCGATACCGGCGCACTCACGAGCGGCTTCGCGGTCGACGTCCGGCCACAGCGGCGGGGCCCCGGTCACGGCCGGAGCGCTGCCCACCCTACGCTCCGGGCAGGGCGGTTCACGCGGTGCCGCACCGCCGTCACGGGCCCGGTGCCGGCGGACGTACCAGCCGATCGGACGCGGCGCCGGACATACCCACCGAGCGGACGGGGCGACCGGCACGGCCACCCGCCGAGGAGCGGCAGCCGGGCGGTACACCGGCTGCCCAGGGGGGCGGGGAAGCCGGGTACCGGGGGCCGGCAGCCTCGGCGGGGTGGCAGCGCGGGCCGCCGAACGCCGACGCACGGGACGTGTCGGCCGGGGCGCCCGGGGTACGTCAGGGTGCCCCGGGCGCATCCGCGGCCCCGGGGAGTTCAGGCACCCGCAGGGCCAGCAGCGCGATGTCGTCGCACGGTTCCGGGCCGGGGATCTCCTCGGCCAGCCGCTCCAGCAGACCGGTGAGTGGCTCCGCGTGGTGTGCGGTGACGAACGAGGCCACCCGGTGGATCTCGCCGTCGATGTCCGCGCCGCTGTACTCGACCAGTCCGTCGGTGTACAGCAGGACGAGCGCGCCCGGCGGCAGCACCACGCTGCACACGGTGCGCTCGGGAGCCGAGACGAAGGGGTGCAGCAGCATGTCGTGGTCGGCCGGCTGCTCGGTACGACCGTCGGGGAGGACGAGCAGCGGCGGCGGATGGCCTGCGTTGGTCCATGTCATCTCCCAACTCCCCTGCTCCGCAGCGAAGCTGGGCCGCAAGTGGGCGTGGATGAGCGTGCCGCTCGCCCCGATGTCCAGGGACCGGTTGGCATGCTCCAGTGCGGTGACCACCTGGGCCGGGTCCGCCCCGGCGTGGTCGAGGTCGGCTTGCCGCAGCATGCTGCGCGTCTGCCCCATCAGCGCGGCGGCGTGCATGTCGTGGCCGGTGATGTCGCCGATGGTGGCCGCCAGGGTCGCCCGTTGGGGCACGGGCTCGCCGCCCTGCGCGGCCTCCGGCAGGTGGTAGAGGTCGTACCAGTCGCCGCCGACCATGTCGGCCACGGCGGCGGGGCGGTAGAGGGCGGCCACCTCCAGCCCGTCCACCTTGGGGAGGTCGGTGAGCATGGACTCCTGAAGCCGGCGGGCGACGTCGATCCGGTCGTCGAGGAACATCGCCCGCTCGACCGCCCTGGCGGTGTATCCGCCGAGCGCGGACAGCACGGCCTGCTCCAGCACGTCCAGTTCGTAGGAGTGGTCCCAGCCGATCACCAGGGCGCCCAGTGGCTGTTCGGCGCCGGGCAGCGGTACGCAGACGGCGGCGTGCAGGTCGAGGCTGCGATAGGCGGCGACCGCCTCCGGACCGTACTCTTCGGCGAGTTCACGCGGGGACGCCACGATGACGATGCGGTTCTCCCGGACGGCGCGGGCGGAGGGCCAGTCGCTGTCCAGCTCGAAGACGCGGTAGGTCGTCTCCATGGGGGCGGTGCCGGTGCGGTCCACCAGCCTTCGCAGCCGTCCGTCCTCCACCAGGACGACCCCTACATAGGCGGGAGCGAGGTCGCCCGCGACCAGGTCCCGCAGGCTCTGCCGGACGTCGTCGAGGCCGGTGGTGTCGGCGAGCAGATCGGCGGCGCGCAGCAGCAGTTGGGAGCGGGCGAGCGCCAGGCCGGTTCGCTGGTTCAGCTGGTCGGCACGGCGCCGCGCCTGCTCCTCTCCCTTGCGGGCCTGTTCGCGCTCGCGGGAGGCGATGCGGAGTCGCAGCTCCGTGCTGCACGCGGCGGCCAGGTCGGCGAGGTCGGCGAGTTCGTCGGCGGTCCACTCCCGGGGCCGGGTGTCGATCGCGCACAGCGAGCCGAGGACCTCGCCGTGAGCGTCGGTGAGCGGCATGCCCGCGTAGGCGACGACGCCGAGTTCCTTCGAGGCCAGGGTGTGGTCCAAGTCCGCTTCCTGTCGCACGTCCGACGAGATCAGCGGCTGTCCGGTGGCGACGACGTGGCGGCAGAGGGAGTGACTGAGCGGCGTCTGGCGGGTCTCGCCCCACGGCGGGCCGAGCCCGACCATCCCGGGGAAGACCTGCCGCGAGCTCTCCACGAGGGAGACCAGCGCCACGGGCACCGCCACCAGGCTGGCGACGAGGCGGGCGAACCGCTCCATACCCGGGTCGGCGGCGGCGGTCAGGCCGGTGTCGCGCAACGACTCAAGCCGCCCGGCGCGAGCGACCACCGCGGTCGGAACGGCGTCGTCGGACGCCTCGCCACAGTGACCCGCCACCAGTTCGCTCCCGTTTTCCGCCGATTCCATCGACGACGTCAAGATAGTTGACATCTGGGCGGCGGCGCCATCCTCCCTGTGGGCACACCGGCCGCCGGGGCGGGCCGTCGGTCGACGGCGGGTCAAGGGTTGACGGCCGAGATCGCCTGCCCGAGCGTGGCGTGGATCGTCAGCACGCCGACGGCCCCGGTGCGCGCCAGACGTCGCTCGAACGAGGCTGCCAGCGGCCCGACGAATGCGGTGGTGACGTCGTCACGGCAGTCGAGGAGGATGCCGAGCAGCGTCTCGTCCCCGAAGCTGAGGCCGCCGAGGTCGATCACCACCGGGAGGCTTCGGGACCTGGCCCGGACGACGCTTCTCGTGACCTCGTCACAGGTCCGGGCATCGACCGACCCCCGCAGGGCCAGCACCTGCACGGGGGGCGCCCCGAGTCGGACGTCCAGCACGATGAGTGCGTCGCCTTCGACGGGCATGCCGCCGGGAAGGTCCATGTCCACAGCATGGCAGGTCGCCGCGCCGTCGGTCACCGCGCGATCCGGCGGGAGGTCCGACGGGGCAGAACCGATCGAACCGCCGGCGCGGAGGCCGCGGGCGGCGGGGCGTCGTGCGGGGGTCGTCGGGCATACCGGTGGCCGGGACCCGCACGTCGCCCGCCCGCGCCGCTGCCTGCGGTGACCGCACACGACCCCGGTGCGCCGAGGCGGTCCCCCGACGCGCCGAGGTGGTCCTCCGGTGCGCCGAGGTGGTCCGCGGCGCACCGGAGGACAG
Source organism: Streptomyces spiramenti (assembly GCF_012034385.1). GTDB lineage: Bacteria > Actinomycetota > Actinomycetes > Streptomycetales > Streptomycetaceae > Streptomyces > Streptomyces spiramenti. The sequence continues at coordinate 8,518 of NZ_JAAVJB010000022.1, read as the reverse complement.
GTGCGGGCCGGGGTCACACGCCGCAGGGTTCGTCGCCGGGTGCGGACCAGAGGCGTTCGCCGTCGGCGGTGACCGTGAGGCCGTGGTCGTAGACCGAGGGGCTGCCGCGCTCCTCCCAACGGGACCAGGCCACGGCCACCTCCGAGGCGAGATCCCGAGGACCGGTGCGGTGCACCGCACCGGCGGGGCCGTCGAGAACCGCGTAGGAGCCGCCGGGCGCGTACAGGCGGACCGCGGCCGGCGGTGCCGGGCCGTCGTCGGGCGCGGGCCCCGCTCCCCGGCCGGTGCGGCCCGTGATGTGGATGTCGGGGAGGGCCGCCCTGAGGGCGAACAGGAGGTCGGTGTCGCGGAGGAGCGGACCGGGGTCGCGGCCCAGCGGCGTGCCGGGCAGGGCGGGCTCCGGCGGTGGCCCGGCAGCCGGCCAGGGCGGGGAGGCCGGGGTGCCGCGCGGCGGCATGAACTGGGCGAGCCCCTGGAACCAGCCGGAGGCGGACCGGCCGTCGGCGGCGACCCGGAGCGCGACGTGGCCCAGCCGCCCCCAGGGGGTGACGATCCACCCCCCGGGCCTGGTCTGCGCCACCCACGCCCAGGGGACCCGCTCCGGTGCGTAGGTGGCGACCACCCGGTCGAACGGCCCCTCCTCCGGGCTCCCGACCTGTCCGTCGCCGTGGACCACGCGCACCGCGGGCGCGTGGTCGCGGAGGCGGCGGCGGGCGGCCTCGGCCAGCGGCCCGTCCGTCTCGACGCTGACGACGTTCTCGCCGCCCACCCGATCCGCGAGCAGCGCGGCGTTCCAGCCGCAGCCCGTCCCCAGCTCCAGCACACGCCTGTCGGGGGCCAGCAGGGCGGTGTCGAGCATGTCGGCGACCACCGCGGGGGCGGAGAGCGACGAGGAGGGGACCCCGCTCTCGACCTGCGTCACCGCCGGGTCGTGCGGCCCGGCGTACAGCTCCGCGAGCCAGCGGTCCGGCTCGGTGGCGCGCTCGATCGGGCGGTAGGCGGCGCCGTCCCACCGCCAGAGGCGGTCGGGGGCGAAGGCGTGCCGAGGGAGGCGTTCCATGGACTCCCTGATCCAGGGCGCGCGCTCGGGCCACAGACCCCGCTCGGCCATGGCGTCGTACAGTCGGCGCTGCGCCTGCTGAGGACCCATCCCGGCGGCGCCCTCAGTCGTCCTCGTTCTCCTGGGGTTTCCGGCGCGCGCCCGTACCGGGCTCGGGCGGCGGGACCTGGCCGTCCGCGTTCCCGGGCGGCGGTGCGCCCTTCCCCAGCTCGGCTTCCGGCTTGCCGTGTTCTCCCATTGGCCCCTGACCCCACCCCTGCTGTCGCTGCGTCACCGGACGCCGTCTCACCCGGGCCGACGCCCCGGGTGACCCGCCCCTTCCCCCGAGGGTGGGCAGCGCACGCCGGGTTCGCGGATCCCCCGGTGGGCACGGTGACCACCCTCACCGGAAAAATGGTGACAGTCTGTAGTGCGGCGCGCCAGAGAGTGGGCCCGCCGCATGTGTTGAAAGTGCGGAGGGCGCGCAACACGCGGGCGTCCGTCCGACCGACGGCGGTACGGCCAGGTCCGGCGGCCCTGCCGGCGCAGCGCCGTGGTCCGGCGCCCCTCCCCCGGCCCGGTCAGCCGCGGGCGGCGGCGGAGACGAGGGCGAGCGCCTCCTGGAGCTCGACCGCCGTGCCGTGGTGGCGCAGGGCGTGGGCGAGGTCGTGGCCGGCGACGGCGACCTGGTCGCCGACGGCGAAGTACCCGGCGTCGGGCAGCACCCGGGGTGTGGTGCCCGGTTCCTCCAGCCGCTGCGCGCGCGCCGCCAGCTCACGGGCGAGAGTCAGCGCGGCGTCCGCGGCGGCGCCGCGCAGCCGACGCTCGGGGAGGCGGCGGAGCCGGTCGGCCCGGGTGTCCACGGCGCGTTCGAGAGCGGCGGTGTCGAGCATCCCCCGAGCATAGAGCCGGTAGGGCGGCGAACGTCGGCCACCGTCGGCGGGCGACCGGGCCCCTCTGGGAGTCCGTCCCTCCCCCGCCGTCGCCGGTGGGAGCGGTCCGCGTGGGTCAGTCGCCTTGCAGGATGGCGATGAGACGCAGGAACTCCAGGTAGATCCAGACCAGGGTCATGGTCAGGCCGAAGGCGGCCAGCCAGGACTCCTTCTCCGGCGCGCCGTAGGCGATGCCGTCCTCGACCATCTTGAAGTCGAGTGCCAGGAAGCAGGCACCGAGGATGATGCCGACCACACCGAAGATGATGCCGAGGCCGCCGGAGCGGAGGCCGAGACCGTCACCGCCGCCGATCATCGCCACGACCATGTTGACGACCATCAGCAGCATGAAGCCGATGGAGGCCGCGATCACGAACTTGGTGAAGCGCGCGTTGACCTTGATGATGCGCTGCTTGTACATGAACAGCACACCGGCGAAGACGGCCATGGTGCCGAGCACCGCCTGCATCGCCGCACCAGGCGCGAACTGGTTGATCGCGTTGCTGATGACGCCGAGGAAGATGCCCTGGGACACGGCGTAGGCGAGGATCAGCGGGGGCGAGGGCTCGCGCTTGAACGACTGCCAGAGCGCCAGGCCCATGCCGACCAGGGCGCAGACGATGCCGAGGGCGAGCGGCAGGTCCATGATCCATGCGACGGCGGCGGTGGCGATCACCGTGCCGAGCGTGATCGCGGTGCGGTTCACCACGCTGTCGATGGTCATGACGCCGGCACGGGCGCCCTGCGTCATGGAGCCGTCGGGCCCCATCTGCTGGGCGTAGGGATTCGACGGCTGCGCGTAGGGGTTCTGCGGGGAACCCGCGTACGGCCCGGCCTGGGCGCCGTTGAAACCGGCCTGCCCGTCCTGACTGAACCCCCGACGCGTGAAGACCGGGTTACTGCTCCTCATCTCACTCCTCCATGGCCGCTGACGGCACGACCTTGCTGCGATCCAGAGTAATGCTTTAGCAAAGACACGACGCTAGTCCACCCTGTATAACGCCGAAACAGCGCGTGGACGTTCCATCGGGCCAGGTCATCACCGGACCGTGACCTCCGACGGGCGCGGCGCGGCGGGGCGGAGCGCCGATCGACGGCACCTGCCGCCGGAAAAGCCGGAAAAGTCGGGAACATCACGGGCGGCCGGTCGTGCCGGTCCGATTCATTCGGGAGCGCGCGCGAGCACGCGTGGGTGCGGCGTGACCCGCTCACACCCCCGCGCGCGACACGCAGCGGCAGCGCCCCTTCGGGCACCTGGGGCGACTCACGCGCCCCTCACGTGGCCGCACGCGGGCCGGCCCACCGCCCGCACCAGGGGCGGGGCGATCACCATGAGAGCAGGTGCACCGCCGCATGCATCGAACATCCCGCCCACGCCGACCGTCTTCCCACCAAAGGTGACCGGTCGGCGTGGGGGGTGCCCGGACCCGGACTCGAACCGGGACGACCAAGAGGTCAGCGAGTTTTAAGCTCACCGTGTCTGCCTTCCACCACCCGGGCGTGACCCCCCAAGCCGTACAGGCGCCATCGGCGCCTCGGGTGCGAGACCGAGCTTATCCGCCGCACCCGGCGATCGTGGCTGAGTGCTGGGATTCTGGCGCGATGTGACGAACCTGATGGCCTGTCAGTCACGCATCTCCCACCCCGGCACACCTCCAGACGCCTTGAAGCGCTCACCAGGCGCATCACCCACCACACACACCCCGGGGCGCACGTCGCACACGTCGCACACCAACACCCCCTGCCGCACCTCTACGCCCGGAAGCTCGGGGTCGTACCCCGAGCGCGAGACCCGATCGGCGTCATACCCCGGTATGACACCGGGACGCGACGTACCCCTGCGGACCGGCGCCCGAACCAGCATCCGGACCGACGCCCCGGCGACTCCGGCGGCCGACGATGGAACAGAGCTCGCAGACGCCGCGGCCGGCCCCGCACCGGACGTGTCCGCGACCGACGCGCCGACCGCGTCGCATCCGTCCCCGTCCCGCCCCGGAGGTTCCCGTGACACCGTCCCCCGCCGCCACCCTCTCCGCCCCGCACGCCGTGGCCGCCGCCACCGCCGAGCGGCTCACCAAGAGCTACGGCACCGGTGAGACCCGCGTCGTGGCGCTGGACCAGGTGTCCGTCAGGTTCGAGGCGGGCCGGTTCACCGCCATCATGGGCCCCTCCGGCTCCGGCAAGTCGACCCTGATGCACTGCCTCGCCGGGCTGGACTCCGCGACGGAGGGCCACGCCTGGATCGGCGACACCGAGATCACCTCGCTCTCCGACAAGCAGCTGACCAAGCTCCGCCGCGACCGCGTCGGCTTTGTCTTCCAGGCGTTCAACCTGTTGCCGACGCTGACCGCCGCGGAGAACATCACCCTCCCCATGGACATCGCCGGCACCAAGCCGGACGCCGCCTGGCTCAACCAGGTCATCGAGACGGTGGGCCTCTCCGGGCGGCTCAAGCACCGGCCCAACCAGCTCTCCGGCGGCCAGCAGCAGCGCGTCGCCGTCGCCCGTGCGCTCGCCTCCAAGCCGGCCATCATCTTCGGCGACGAGCCGACCGGAAACCTCGACTCCCGGGCCGGCGCCGAGGTCCTCCAGTTCCTCCGCAACTCGGTACGCGAACTCGGCCAGACCGTCGTGATGGTGACGCACGACCCGATGGCCGCCGCCTACGCGGACCGGGTCGTCTTCCTCGCCGACGGCCGCGTCGTCGACGAGATGGCCGACCCCACCGCCGAGAGGGTGCTCGACCACATGCGCCGGTTCGAGGCGGTCGGCCGCACCAGCTGACGGTCCGCCGCTCCACCGCCCACGCGGGTCCGAGACCGCTCCCGGCCCGCCCCTCCACACGACCTGGGATCCCCGCCATGTTCCGCACCGCGCTCCGCAACGTGCTCGCCCACAAGGCCAAACTGCTGATGACGGCGCTCGCCGTCACCCTCGGCGTGGCCTTCGTGGCCGGCAGCCTCGTCTTCTCCTCCACCGTCTCCCGCGCGTACTCCGACGCCGTCTCCTCCGACCTGCGCGGTATCGACCTCGCCGTGCAGGAGGGCTGGGACGACGGTCCGTACTACCCCGACCAGCGCCTGCTCGACGAGATCGCGGCGCTCCCCGAGACCGGCGCCGTCTTCGGCGACGTCCGCGGCAACGCGGCTCTGGCCGGCCCCGACGGCGAGCGGGTGGGCGAGCTGTGGAGCTCGACCGCCGGCAGCATCGTCGAGGGCGACGAGCGCCGCACCATGGTCGAGGGGCGCCTCCCCGAGGGCGAGGACGAGCTCGTCATCGACTCCCGCACCGCCGAGCGCACCGGGTTCACCACCGGCGACACGGTGACCTGGTCGACCGACGGCCCCGGCCGCACGGCGACCGTCACCGGCGTCTTCGAGACCGAGGACGGCGACGTCGCAGCCGGCGGCACCCTGCTGCTGTTCGCGCCCGACGTCGCGCAGGAGGTCTTCCTGGAGCCCGGCCAGTACGGTCAGCTGAACGTGACCGCCGCCCCGGGCGTCTCCCAGGACGAGCTGCGCACCGCCGTCGAGCCGCTGGTGGCGGAGAGCCTGGACCTGGCCACCGGCGCCCAGCTCGTCGCCGACCAGGAGCGGTCCATCGCGAGCTACACCGAGGGGCTCCGCACCGGCCTGCTGATCTTCGCCGGCATCTCACTCTTCGTCGGCATCTTCATCATCGCCAACACCTTCACCATGCTGGTCACCCAGCGCATCCGGGAGCTCGCCCTGCTGCGGGCGGTCGGCGCCTCCCGCCGCCAGGTCACCCGCTCCGTGCTGATCGAGTCGTTCGTGGTGGGCCTCCTCGCCGGCGCCGCCGGCCTCGTCGTCGGCATCGGTGTCGCGCTGCTGCTGCGCGCCACCATCGCGGGCGAGGCCAGCGGCCTGCCCGCCGGGGACCTCGTCATCGGTGCCGATTCGGTGCTGGTCTCGCTCGGCGTCGGCGTCGTCATCACCATGCTCTCCGCGTGGCTGCCCGCCCGCCGGGCCGCCAAGATCCCGCCGGCCGCCGCGGTCGGCGCCGCCTACGCACCGGCCACCCGCCGCGGGCTGGTCGTCCGCACCACGGTCGGCGCCGTGCTGGCGCTGCTGGGCGGCGTCCTGGCGCTGGTGAAGGCAACCGACGACATGAGCTCCAACTTCCTGATCATGGCCTTCGGCGCGATGGTGCTGCTGACCGGCGTGATCCTGCTGACGCCCGTGCTCTCCCGCCCGGTCATCGCAGCGGTCCGCCCGCTGCTCCGGCCGTTCGGCTTCCTCGGCGACCTGGCCCGCCGCAACGCGCTCCGCGACTCGCGGCGCACCGCCGCCACTGCCTCCGCGCTGATGATCGGCCTGACCCTCATCACCGCCCTCACCGTCGGCGCCGCCGGGATGCAGCGGGCGATGGCGGAGGAGCTGGAGCAGACCGTCTCCGCCGACTACGAGGTCCGGATGTTCTCCACCATCCCGATGTCGTCCGACGTCCGCGAGGCCGTAGCCGCCGCCCCCGAGGTCACGGCCTCGACCGGTCTGGCCACCGAGTACGTCGACTTCGACGGTGAGGACGCCGGTGCCGCCCTCCACGGCGTCTCCGGCGAGAACCTGCCGGAGCTGATGGCGCTGGAGCTGGTCGAGGGCGACAGCGCTCGGCTCGGCGAGGGCGACATCCTGCTGGACGAGCGCACCGCGGCCGAGCGAGGGCTCGGCGCCGGGGACACCGTGGCGCTGCGCCTGGGCGACGAGGAGCAGGTCGAGACGTTCACCGTCGTCGGGGTCTACGAGGACCACCGCACGCTCCACGGCATGGTCACCGACGTCTCGGTGCTGGAGCGCAACGGCATCTCCACCGAGGACCGGTTCGTCTGGGCGATGACCGAGGGCGGTGTCAGCGCGGAGACCACCGAGGCGCTGCGCGCGGCGGTCGGCGACTCCCCCGCGCTCTCCGTGCTGGACCGTGAGGCCATGATCGCCGAGGTCTCCGCGGAGGCCGACACGGCGCTGACGCTGGTGTACGCGCTGCTGGGCATGGCCGTCGTCATCGCCGTGCTGGGCGTGGTCAACACCCTGGCGATGTCGGTGATGGAGCGCCGCAGCGAGATCGGGATGCTGCGGGCGGTCGGCCTGGACCGCGGCGGCGTGGCGCGGATGGTCCGGCTGGAGTCGGTGGTCATCTCGCTGTTCGGCGGGGTGCTGGGCATCGGCCTCGGCATCTTCATCGGCTGGGCCGGCGGGCTGAAGCTGGCCGACCAGATGTCGACCTACCAGCTGGTGCTGCCGTACGAGCGGCTGGGACTGTTCCTGCTGCTGGCCGCAGTGGTCGGTGTGATCGCGGCCCTGTGGCCGGCCCGGCGGGCGGCACGCACCGACATGTTGTCGGCGATCCACGCGACCTGACGGCCCGTGGAGCCGGCCCGCATCCGGCGGCCCGGGCAGGCAGGCGCCCCGTCCTCCGCAACGGAGGGCGGGGCGTGCCGCGTCCGTGGCGGGGCGGCCGGGGGCTCGGCGACAGGGGCACGGGGCCGGCACGGCTCGTGCGACGGCACGGGTGACGGCCGGTCAGCGACGGGGGCCGGCGGTCCAGTCGCGGAGGCGGAGCGGCAGCCCGGCGGCCCCGCCCTCGCCGGTCCGCACCGCCAGGATCTGGTTGACGCCGAGGTTGCCCTGTTCGAATCCGAGGGCGGAGGCGGCCATGTACAGGCGCCAGATGCGGGCGCGCCCCGCACCGGCGAGCCGCACGGCGTGCGGCCAGCCGGCCTCCAGGTTGCGTACCCAGGCGCGCAGCGTCAGCGCGTAGTGCTCGCGGAGGCACTCGACGTCCCGCACCTCCAGGCCGGCGGACTCCAGCCCGGAGACGGTGTGTCCCAGGGGCGCCAGCTCACCGTCGGGGAAGACGTAGGAGTCGATGAAGGGGTCGAGGCGGTAGCGGGACTCGTCGGGGGCCGGGCGGCGGGCGATCTGGTGGTTGAGGAGGCGCCCGCCCGGTCGCAGCAGGGAGTGCACGACGGCGGCGTACCTGCCGAACTCCGCCGCGCCCACGTGCTCGGCCATGCCGACGGAGGCGATGGCGTCGTACGGGCCGTCGCCGACGTCCCGGTAGTCCTGGAACCTGATCTCGACGTGGTCGGTGAGGCCGGCCGCCGCCGCCCTCTCGGTGGCGCGGGCCGCCTGCTCGGCGGAGAGGGTGACCCCGACGGCGTGGACGCCGTGGTGCCGTGCCGCGTGGACGACGAGTGAGCCCCAGCCGCAGCCGACGTCCAGCAGCCGGTCCCCCGCCCGAAGGCCCAGCTTGCGGCAGATCAGCTCCAGCTTGGCCTCCTGGGCGGCCTCCAGCGTCACGGCAGTCCGGGCGCCCGGTCCGGCGGGGGCGTCGGAGCCGTCCGCCGCCGGGCGGGCGGTGTCCCAGTAGGCGCAGGAGTAGACGAGGGACGGCCCGAGAACCAGGTCGTAGAAGTCGTTGCCCACGTCGTAGTGATGGCTGACGGCCCGGCGGTCGCGGTCCCGGCCGTGCCGCGCGCCGGCGCGGCGGCGGGCCTCCTCCGGCGGGACGGGCGGCGGCGGCCCGGGGC
>NZ_JAAVJB010000229.1 GCF_012034385.1 Streptomyces spiramenti | reverse complement strand
CCGCCGGTGCGGCACCGTCGTGACGACGGTGCCGTACCGGCGGCGCCGTCGTTCCGGCCCGCGCCGGTCCGCATCCCGGCGGTGGCCCTGCCGTCGCGGATGCCGGTGAAGCTGCCGGTCGCTCTGCCCGCCGACCGGGGTGCCGCTCCCTAGCGTTGTCGTCAGGGCCGCCGAACCACCCCCGCACCCCCGCACCCCCGCACAGACGCATCCCCGCATCCCCGCATCCCCGCATCCCCGCACCGACGGTGCTGCCGCCCGGCGCCGGAACCGCCATCGCCCCTGTCCGTCTGGAGGACGTGATATGACCGCAACCGGCCAGCCGGTGACCGAGCCCGCCCCGGAGAGAGCCGTCGGCGGCCCCGTGCCGTCCGCCGTGGTGGACGGCGGCCCGCCGCCCGTCGCCGCTCCCGTCCTGGAGCAGATCGCGGCGCGGACCCTCGCTGACCCGTCGCACCCGGCGGTGGAGCACGGCGCGACCTCGCTGAGCTACGGCGAGTTGGCGCTGGCCGTGGCGCTGCGCGCCGATGAGCTGGCGGCGGCGGGCGCGGCGCCCGGCCGGCTGGTCGCCGTCAGCCGCGGCCGGTCCGTCGAGACGGTGGTGACCCTGCTGGCCGTGCTGCGCTGCGGTGCCGCCTACCTCCCGCTGGACCCGGACGCGCCGGAGGCCCGCACCACCGCCATCCTGACCGACGTCTGCGGCGAGGCCGCCCCCTCGGCCTCCGACGTCGCCGCGGCCGGTTCGCTGGTGCTCCCCGGGCAGGGCGTGACCGCCGGAGCCGCCTACGTCGTCTACACCTCCGGCTCCACCAGCACCCCCAACGGTGTCGTCGTCGGCGAGGCGGCCCTCGCCCGGTTCGCGGCGGGCGCCGCCGACCGCTACGGGATCACCGCGCGGGACCGGGTCCTCCAGTTCGCGCCGCTCCACTTCGACGCGAGCGTCGAGGAGATCTTCGTGACCCTCACCGCCGGCGCCACGCTGGTGCTGCGCGAGGACGAGCAGCTGGACGTGCCGGATCTGCTGGCGGGCTGCGCCGAACGCGGCGTCACCGTGCTGGACCTCCCGACCGCCTACTGGCACGAGTTGGTGTTCTCCCTCGCCGGGGGCGACATCCGGCTGCCCGCCGCGATCCGGACGGTGATCATCGGCGGTGAGGCGGCCCTCCCCGAGCGTGTCGCCCAGTGGCGCGCCGCCGTCGGCGCGGAGGTGCGGCTGTTCAACACCTACGGCCCGACCGAGGCGACCGTCGTCGCCACCGTCGCCGAGCTCGGCGGACACCGGGGCGGGCCGGTCCCGATCGGGCGACCGCTGCCCGGGGTCCGCGCCGCCGTCGTGGACGGGGAGTTGTGGCTGCTGGGCACCGGGCTCGCCGAGGGCTACCTGGGACGCGACGAACTGACCACCGCACGGTTCACCTCCCTGGACGGTGAACGCGCCTACCGGACCGGCGACCGCGTCCTGCTGCGCGAGGACGGCCTGCTGGGCTACCTCGGCCGCCTCGACGGCGAGTTGAAGATCAACGGCCACCGCGTCGACCCGGGTTCGGTCGAGTCGGTGCTCTGCGGGCACCCGGCCGTGCGGGAGGCGGCGGTGGTGCCGCAGCAGACCGCGGGCGGCGCGACGCGGCTGGTGGCGTTCGTGGTGACCGCGGAGACCGTCCCGGCCGTCACGGAGGAGGAGTTGCACGCGCGGGTGGCGGCCGAGCTGCCCCGTGCGGCCGTCCCGGGCCTCACCGCGTTCGTCGGCGAGCTCCCCCACACCTCGTCGGGCAAGATCGACCGCCGCCGGCTGGCGCAGCTCCCGCCGCGCAGCCGCCCCGCTGCCGCCGCCGCGACGGCGCGACGCGACACCGAAGGGCTGGTCCGGTTCGAGGAGGAGGCCCTGCCCGCGGAGGACCGGGTGCCGCTGTCGTTCGCACAGCGACGGCTGTGGTTCATGAACCGGTTGGAGGGGCCGTCGCCCGCCTACAACGTGCCGGTGGTGCTCGCCTTCGACGGGATACCGGACGCCGCGGCGCTGGAGGAGGCGCTGCTCGACGTGGTGGAGCGGCACGAGGCGCTGCGCACCGTCTTCCCCGCGCCCGAGGGCGAGCCGTACCAGCACGTGGCGGCCACACCGGCCGGCCTGCTCACCGTGCGGGAGTGCGCCGCCGGCGAGCGGGACGAGCTGGTCGAGGCGTTCACCGGGCTCGGCTTCGACCTGGCCGCCGAACTCCCGATCCGAGCGCGACTGTTCGTCCCCGGCTCCGGCGGCGCCACCCTGGTGCTGCTGATGCACCACGTCGCCACCGACGGCTGGTCGCTGCCGCCGCTGATGCGGGACCTCGACACCGCCTACCGGGCCCGGAGCGACGGTGGCGCCCCGCAGTGGGAGCCGCTGCCCGTGCAGTACGCGGACTTCGCGCTCTGGCAGCAGGAGACCCTGGGCGATCCGGAGCGGCCCGACTCACTCGCAGGCCGCGAGATCGCGTTCTGGCGCACGGAACTCGACGGGCTCCCCCCGGTGCTCGAACTCCCGCTGGACCGTCCGCGCCCGCTGGAGCCGACGCACGCCGGCGCGACCCTCGACGCCGTTCTGGACGCCGAGGCCCACGAGCGGCTGCTGGCCCTCTGCGCCGACCACGGGGCGTCGCTGCTGATGGGTGTCCAGGCGGGGTTCGCCGCCGCTCTGCACCTGGCGGGCAGCGGGCCGCTCGTCCCCGTCGGCACGCCGGTCGCCGGGCGGGCGGACGAGGCGCTGCACGATCTCGTCGGCTTCTTCGTCAACACGCTGACGCTGCGCACCGACGTCTCGGGCGACCCGGACCTCACGACGCTGGTGGAGCGGGTCCGCGACGGGAACCTCGGCGCCTACGCCCACAGCGAGCTGCCGTTCGACCTGCTGGTCGAGCACCTCAGCCCCGTGCGCTCGCTGTCCTGCCATCCCTTCTTCCAGGTGACGGTGGCGGTCCAGCGCGACACCGGCGCCACCCTCCCGCTGGGCGGGCTCGACGCGACGCTGGAGCCCGCGGGTCTGGACTCGGCCCAGTTCGACCTCGCGCTGGTGGCGGTCGACCTCCGGGACGATGCCGAGCACCCCGTCGGGCTCCACCTGTGGCTCCAGTACAGCGCGGACCTCTTCGAACCGGGGACGGTGCGGCTGCTGCTCGACCTCTGCCTGCGGGTGCTGCGCGCCGCCGGTGAGCGCCCTCGGGAACCGCTCTCGGCGCTGGCGCTGCTCACCGAGGACGAGCGCTCCGGGCTGGCCGCGCGCCGGGCCGCGCTCGCCGCCGCAACCCCCGCCCACCCCGACACCGCGCCACCGGCCGCCGGTGACAGCCCGCACCTGGCCACCCTTACCGCGCTGTTCGCCTCGGTCCTGGGCCGGGAGCAGGTCGGCCCCGACGACAACTTCTTCCGCACCGGCGGCCACTCGCTGATGGGAATGCGGCTGGTCAACCGCGCGCGGGCCGCGCTCTCGACCGAGATCGGCATCCGCGACCTCTTCCTCGCACCGACGCCGGCCTCGCTGGCGCGCCGCGTCGACGAACGGCAGCGGGAGGAGCGCCGGGCGGCGCTGGTCCCCGTGGAGCGCCCCGAGCGGGTGCCGCTCTCCTACGCGCAGCAGCGGCTGTGGGTGGTCAACGAGCTGGAGGGGGCTTCCGCCTCGTACAACATCCCGCTGGTGCTGTGCCCGGGGCGCCCGCTGGACGCGGAGCTGCTCGGCGAGGCGCTGACCGACCTGGTGGCGCGCCACGAGGTGCTGCGCACCGTCTACGCCGAGGTCGACAGCGAGCCGCACCAGCGGATCCTGCCGGAGGCCCGACCGCAGCTGCGGCTGGTCCGCACGGGCGGGGCCAACCTCACGGCGGCGGTCGAAGCGGCCTGCGGGCACGTCTTCGACCTCTCGTCGGAGATCCCGCTGCGCGCCACGCTGGTGACGGTCGCCGACGGTGCGGGAGGCGCGGACGCCGACGGTTCCACGGCGCCCGGCGGGCAGACGCTGGTCCTGCTCCTGCACCACATCGCCGCCGACGGGTGGTCGACCGGTCCGCTGCTGCGGGACCTGGAGGAGGCGTACCTCGCCCGCGCGCGAGGGCGGGAGCCGGAGTGGGAGCCGCTTCCCGTCCAGTACGCGGACTACGCGATGTGGGAGCGCGACACGCTCGGCGACGCTTCGGACCCGAGCAGCGTCCTCGCACGGCAGCTCGGTTACTGGGAGCGTCAGTTGGCGGACGCCCCGCCGGTGCTGGAGCTGCCCGCCGGCCGGCCACGCCCGGCTGAGGCGCACCGGCGGGGCGCGGTGGCGCCGTTCGCCGTGGACGCGGCCACGCACCGCGCGCTGGCCGCGCTCGGTGCGGAGCGCGGCGCGACGATGCTGATGGTGGTGCAGGCGGCGTTCGCCGCGACGCTCACCCGCCACGGCGCCGGCACGGACGTGCCGGTGGGCACCGTGGTCGCCGGGCGGGACGACGACGCGCTGGAGGGACTGGTCGGCTTCTTCGTCAACACCCTCGCGCTGCGTACCGACACCTCCGGCAACCCGCCGTTCGCGGAGCTGGTGGACCGGGTGCGCGCCACCGACCTGGCGGCCTTCGCCCACCAGGACGTGCCGTTCGACCGCGTGGTGGAGCACCTCAACCCGCGCCGGTCGGCGGCGCACCACCCGCTGGTGCAGGTGCTGGTGCAGGTCACCCCGGCGGACGGCACCGCCACCGCGTCGATGTTCTCGGGGTCGGGGCTGGCGCTGCGCACCGCCCACACCAAGTTCGACCTGACGCTCTCGGTCCGCGAGACCGCCGACGGCGAGGGGCCCGCCGGTCTGGACGGGGTGCTGGAGTACGCGAGCGACCTCTACGACCCGGCTGTGGCACGGCAGTTGGCGGAGCACATGGCGCGCACGCTGCGTGCGGTGGCCGCCGACCCGACGCTACGCGTCGGCGACGTGCCGCTGCTGTCGGCGGTCGAGGCGCGACGCGTCGTCGACGAGTACAACGCGACCGGGCGGCCGGTCGCGGTGGCGCCGGTGCACGAGCTGTTCGCCGCCCACGCCCGCCGGACGCCGCACCGCACGGCTGTGGTGCTGGGCGAGCGGCGGCTGACCTTCGGGGAGCTGGACGCCGCGGCCAACGCGTTGGCGCACCGGCTGATCGCCGCCGGGGTGGGTCGGGAGGAGGCCGTCGGGGTCCTGATGGACCGGACCCCCGAGCTGCTGGTGGCGGCGCTCGGTGTGCTGAAGGCCGGCGGCACCTACCTGCCGCTGGACCCGAAACTGCCGGGCAGCCGGGTGCGGATGATGATGGAGGACACCGGTGCCGGCGTCATCGTCACCTCCCGGGCCCAGCTCGACAGCCCGCTCGCGGTCCGCGAGGCGCACGGCGGGACCCGGCTGATCGTCCTCGACGACGCCACGGCGGACGGGGAGTCCCCCGCCGGCGACCCGGGCGTGAGGGTGGGGGTCGACGGGGCGATGTACCTGATGTTCACCTCGGGCTCCACCGGACGCCCCAAGGGGGTGGCGGTGACCCACCGCAACGTGGCGGACCTGGTCGCCGACAGCTGCTGGGAGTTGGCGCACCACGAGCGGATGCTGGTCCACTCCGCGATCGGGTTCGACGCCTCGACCTACGAGCTGTGGGTCCCGCTGCTCAACGGCTGCGAGCTGGTGATCGCGCCGGGCGACGGCGCCGACGTCGCGGAACTCGACCGCACCATCCGCGAACACGACGTGACCGCGGCCTACTTCACCATGGGGCTGTTCAACATCATGGCGGACGAGGGGCTGCCGACGCTGCGGCTGCTGCGCGAGGTGTGGACCGGGGGCGACACCGCCTCCCCCGCCGCGCTCCAGCGAGTCCTGGACCACTGCCCGGACACGGTCCTGGTCCACTCCTACGGCCCGACCGAGGCGACGTTCGCCTCCCACCACCAGCGGCTCGACACCGGTGTGCGGCGACTGCCCGGGGTGTTCCTCGGCAGACCGCTGGACAACACCCGCGTCCGCGTCCTGGACGACGCGCTGCGGCCGGTCCCGATCGGGGTGCCCGGGGAGATGTACATCGCCGGCGAACAGGTGGCACGCGGCTACGTGGGGCGCCCCGGGCTGACCGCCGAACGGTTCGTCGCCGACCCGTTCGCCGCCGACGGCGGCCGGATGTACCGCACCGGCGACCTGGTCCTGTGGACGCCCGAGGGCGAACTGCGGTTCCTGGGACGGTCGGACGGCCAGGTCAAGCTGCGCGGCTTCCGCATCGAGCCCGGCGAGGTCGAGGCGGCGCTCGCCCGGCACCCGGAGGTCGGCACCGTCGCGGTCGTCGTCCGCGAGGACCGGCCCGGCGAGAAGCGGCTGGTGGCGTACGCCGTGCCGCGGTCGGGCGGCGCCGGGGTGAGCGCTCCGGAGCTGAAGGAGGCCGCAGCCGCCGCGCTCCCGGAGCACATGGTGCCCTCGGCGGTGATGGTGCTGGAGGCGATACCGCTCACCGTCAACGGCAAGCCGGACCGGCGGGCGCTGCCCGCGCCGGCGGTCCGGGCCGACCGGTCCGGCCGGGTTGCGCGCAACCCCCGCGAGGAGGTGCTCTGCGGACTCTTCGGCGAGATCCTGGGCGTCCCCGACGTCGGCATCGACGACAACTTCTTCGACCTCGGCGGCCACTCGCTGCTCGGGGTGCGGCTGGTGACGCGGATGCGCTCGGTCCTGGGGGTGGAGCGCGGGGTGCGCGACCTGTTCCGCTCTCCGACCGTCGCCGGCCTGCTGGACGACGACGGCGCCGTGGAGGGCGGCTCGATGGCCGTCATGCTGCCGCTGCGACCGCAGGGCACCAGGCGCCCGCTGTTCTGCGTCCACCCCGGCACGGGGATGGGCTGGCCGTACTCGGGGCTCGCCCGCCACCTCGGCAGCGACCAGCCGTTGTACGCCGTGCAGTCGCGGGCGCTGAGCGAGCCGGGGTTCACCGCGGACAGCGTGCGGGAGATGGCCGCCGACTACCTGGAGCGCATCCGCCGGGTGCAGCCCCGCGGCCCGTACCGGCTGATGGGCTGGTCCTTCGGCGGCACCGTGGCGCACGCGATGACGGCGCTGCTGGAGAGCCAGGGCGAGACGGTCGAACTGCTGGCGCTGATGGACTGCTACCCGCGGTCCGGGGAGAAGGGCCGCCGCAAGCTCTCCGAGAAGGACATGCTCGACCTGCTGGTCGAGGAGCCCCACTCGGACCTGGGCGGCCGGTCCGACCCCCAGGCCGTCGGGGACCTGATGCGGCGCCGCGACCCCGTCTTCGCCGGCTTCACCGACGACGAGCTGCTGGCGGTGATCAACGCATCCGTGAATCACGCCGAGATCATGTGGGACTACGACCCGCCCCGGACCGACGCCGAGATCACCTTCCTCATGGCAACCCGCCTCCACAGCATTCAGTACCAGCCGGAGAACTGGTCCGAATTCGTCGACGGAAACATCGACGTGCATTACATAGACACGTCGCATCTGCGAATGGCAGATCCGGAACCCATGGCACAGATAGGCCGAGTCATCGCCGAGAAGTTCCGCCGCATCCAGGCGGCGGAACAGGCCGGCACCCCCGCCGCCGCAGCGACCGGCACTGCCTGAGCCACCACAGGCGGGCATGCCGCCGAGCCACCGCACCGAACGGCCCCACCACCACCGCCCACCGCACATCACCGACAGGAGACCCCGCCGTGACCAACCCCTTCGACGACAACGACGGCACCTTCCACGTGGTAGTCAACCACGAGGAGCAGCACGCGATCTGGCCCACCTTCGCCGACGTTCCGGCAGGCTGGCGCATCGCCCGGGAGTCCGGGAGCCGCGCGGAGTCGCTGGCCTGGATCGAGGAGCACTGGACCGACATCCGCCCCGCCGGACTGCGCGCCCAGTACGCCTGACCGACCGCTCCCACCCGACCACGGGGCCCGGTACGCGACCGTCGCGTACCGGGC
>NZ_JAAVJB010000228.1 GCF_012034385.1 Streptomyces spiramenti | reverse complement strand
CCCCGCAGCCGTCCCACCCCGCAGCCGTCCCGCGCCCCCGCCGGGCGTCGTCCCCGCCGGGCGTCGTCCCCGCGTCGTCGCCCCGTCGGCGGAGCCGCCCGTCGGGCCGCCCCGCCGGGGGCGTCCCGGACCGGCGGGTGCCGCACTGTCCGAGCGTCGTACTAGCCTCGGGGACCGTGCCCGCCCACCTCCGCCACCCCGACGAGCTGAAGTCCCTGCTCGGCATCCCCTTCACCGACGAGCAGATCCGCGCGATCACCGCCCCCGCCGCGCCGCAGGTCATCGTCGCCGGCGCAGGCTCCGGCAAGACCACCGTGATGGCCGCCCGTGTCGTCTGGCTGGTCGGCACCGGCCTCACCGCGCCCGACCGCGTCCTCGGGCTCACCTTCACCAACAAGGCCGCCGCCGAACTCTCCGAGCGGGTCCGCAGGGCCCTCCGTCAGGCGGGCGTCATCGACCCCGACGGTGCGCCCCTGCCCCCGCCCCGCCCCGGCGCCGACGCGGCCGGGGCCCCGGCCGCCACGACCGCCGCGGACGAGACCCCGGGCGAGCCGGAGATCTCCACCTACCACGCGTTCGCCGGACGGCTCATCGGCGAACACGGCCTGCGGATCGGCGTCGAGCCCGGCTCCCGGCTCCTCGCCGACGCCTCACGCTTCCAGCTGGCGGCCGAGGTGCTGCGCTCGGCGCCCGCCGAGTTCGCCGCCCCCACCGGCGCCTCCAGCGGCCGGCCCCGCCGCTTCACCGCCCTCGTCGAGGACCTGATCGCGCTCGACGGGGAACTCTCCGAACACCTCGTCGACCCCGCTCGGCTGCGCGGCCACGACGAGGCGCTCGCCGCCACCCTGGAGCATCTGACCCGGCCCACCGCCGCGCTCCGCCGGGTCGCCGAGACCGCGCGGGGCCGCCGTGAACTCCTCGCGCTGGTGGAGGAGTACCGGTCCCGCAAACGGGCCCGCGACCTCATCGACTTCGGCGACCAGATCGCCTTCTCCGCCCGGTTGGCGCGCGACGTCCCCGAGGTCGGCAGGGCGCTGCGCGAGCGCTACCGGGTGGTGCTGCTCGACGAGTACCAGGACACCTCCGTCGCCCAACGCATCATGCTGGCCGGCCTCTTCGGCGCGGGCGGACACGACACGAGGGAGCAGCGGCTCCCCGTGGCGGGTGCCGACGACCCCGGTGCCGACGACCCCGGTGCCGACGACCCCGGGCCCGGCGGTGCCGGCCACGCCGTGACCGCGGTGGGCGACCCCTGCCAGGCGATCTACGGCTGGCGCGGCGCCTCCGTCGCCAACCTCGACGAGTTCCCGCACCACTTCCCGCGCGCCGACGGCGGCCCCGCAGACCTGTACACCCTCACCGAGAACCGCCGCAGCGGCGGTCGGCTGCTCGACCTCGCCAACCGCCTCGCCGAGCCGCTGCGCGCCCGCCACCCCGGCGTCGAACCGCTCCGCCCCGCCCCCGGCGCCGACGGCGACGGTCGGGTTCGCTGCGCCCTGCACACCACCCAGGCCGACGAGTTCGCCTGGCTGGGGGACCACCTCGCCCATCTCGTGCGCACCGGGACGCCCCCCGGCGAGATCGCCGTACTGTGCCGCACCGCCGGGGACTTCGCGGAGATCCAGCGGGTCCTGGTCGGCCGAGGCGTCCCGGTGGAGGTGGTCGGCCTGTCGGGGCTGCTGCACCTGCCCGAGGTGGCGGACCTCGTGGCGGTCTGCGAGGTGCTGGCGGACCCCACCGCCAACGCGTCGCTGGTCCGCCTGCTCGCCGGGCCGCGCTGGCGCATCGGCCCCCGGGACCTCGCGCTGCTGGGCCGACGCGCCCGGATGCTGGTCCGGCGGGAGGACGGCGCGGGCACCGACCGGCTGACCGGCGCGGTGCAGGGCACCGACCCCGCCGAACTCGTCTCGCTCGCCGACGCCCTCGACACCTTCACCGGCGCCGACCGCCGCCACCGCGAGCCCGAGCCGCACCACCCGGCCGGCGACGGCGGCCGGGACGACGGCCCCGGAGACGACCTCGCCTTCTCCGCGGAGGCGCGCGTCCGGTTCGCCCACCTCGCCGCCGAACTGCGGGAGCTGCGACGCTCCGTCAGCGACCCCCTCATGGACGTGCTGCACCGCGTGCTGGCCGTCACCGGCCTGGAGGTCGAGCTGTCGGCCTCCCCGCACGCCCTCGCCGCCCGCCGCCGCGAGACCCTCCGGGCGTTCCTGGACATCGCCGCCGACTACGCCGCCGGCGGCCACTCCACCGCCGTCGACCGCGACGCCGGTCTGCTGGGCTTCCTCGCCTACCTGCGGGCCGCCGTCGAACACGACAAGGGCCTGGACGGCTCGCTGCCCGGCGCCGAGGACACCGTCAAGGTGCTCACCGCCCACAAGGCGAAAGGGCTGGAGTGGGACGTCGTGGCCGTCCCCGGCATGTACGACTCCGGGTTCCCGCAGACCCGCGCGCAGGACTCGTGGCTCAAGCACTCCCACACCCTGCCGTCCCCGCTGCGCGGCGACGCCCCGACGCTGCCGGAGGTCGACGAGTGGACCACTCGCGGCCTCGGCGACCACGACAGCCGGGCCGGCGCACACCGTGAGCTGGAGGAGCTGCGCCTCGGGTACGTCGCGCTCACCCGCCCGCGGTCGCTGCTGCTGGCCTCCGGCCACCGCTGGGGCCCGACCCAGAAGCGCCCCCGCAAGGTCTCGCCCTACCTCACCGCCGTCCGCGCCCACTGCGAGCGCTCCCCGGGCAACGGCGAGGTGGAGGAGTGGGCCCCCGAGCCCGTCGACGGCGACACCAACCCCCTGCTCGACGCCCAGGACGCCGACACCCCCTGGCCGCTGCCGCTGGACCCCGCGGCGACCGCACGGCGACGGGAGGCAGCCGCCCTCGTCTACGCCGGGCTGCGGGGGCTCGGCGAGACCCCGCCCGCGCTGCCCACCCCCCGCACCGACCCCTCCGTCTCCCCGGCCGCGGCGGAGACGACCGCCGGTCTCGAAGCGGAGGCCGAGAGGGTCCGGGCAGTGCCCGAGAGCGAGCTGACCCCGGAGGCGCTGCGGACCGTCGAGTCCTGGGACCGCGACCTCGACGCCCTCACCGGCGAGCTGCGCCGCTCCCGCGAGCGGGTGCGCGAGGTGGCACTGCCGGGTTCGCTGTCCGCCTCGCAGCTCCAACGGCTCGCCGCCGACCCCGAGGGGTTCGCGCGCGACCTCGCCCGGCCCATGCCGCGTCGCCCCCGCCCCGCCGCCCGCCGGGGCACGCGGTTCCACGCCTGGGTCGAGTCGCGGTTCGAGTCGCTCGCCCTGCCGATGCTCGGCCCCGACGAGCTGCCCGGTGGCGCGGAGGACGACCCGGAGATCCGCGACGAGCAGGACCTGGAGCAGCTCAAGGCGGCGTTCGAGCGCAGCCCCTTCGCGGACCGCGCCCCGTTCCAGGTCGAGGCCCCCTTTCAGCTGCGGCTGGCCGGGCGCACCGTCCGGGGGCGCATCGACGCCGTCTACCGCGAGGGCGACCGCTTCGAGATCATCGACTGGAAGACCGGCCACGACCGCGACGCCGACCCGCTGCAACTGGCCGTCTACCGCGTCGCGTGGGCGGAGCTGCGGGGGCTGCCGCTCTCCCGCGTCACGGCGGCCTTCTACTACGTGCGGGGCGGGGAGCTCGTCCGCCCCGCGGTCCTTCCCGACCGCGCCGGGCTGGAGACGATACTGGCAGGGGAGGTGACCTGGGCCTCCAACGTCCCCGGTTAGTCTCGACGTATGCCCCGCAACCAGGACAGCGCCGTCCCCCCGATCTCTCTCACCTCCGCAGCCGGCATCGACCGCGGATCGGGGCGCCGCCTGGACGAGGCGTGGCTCGGCGCGGCGTGGAGCCACCCCACGACCAGGGTCTTCGTGGTGTGCGAGGGGCAGGCCCTGATCGAGGACACCGAGGACGGCCGTGCCGACCTCGTGATGACACCGTCCTTCGACGCCCCCGTGACCGAGGCCCACCGCTACTTCCTCGGCACCGACGCCGACGGCGTCCGCTACTTCGCCGTCCAGAAGGACACCCTGCCCGGCCGACTCGACGCGGCGGCCCGCCCCGCCGGTCTGCGGGAGGCGGCCGTGCTGCTCGGCGAGCGGGACTCCGCACTGCTGGTCCACGCCGTCGCGCTGGAGAACTGGCAGCGGATGCACCGCTTCTGCTCCCGCTGCGGGGAACGCACCGTGATCGCCGCCGCCGGCCACATCCGGCGCTGCCCGGCCTGCGGCGCGGAGCACTACCCCCGCACCGACCCCGCCGTCATCATGCTGGTCACCGACGAGGAGGACCGCGCGCTGCTCGGGCGGCAGGTGCACTGGCCCGCGGGGCGGTTCTCCACGCTGGCCGGGTTCGTGGAACCGGGCGAGTCGATCGAGGAGGCCGTGGTGCGCGAGGTCGCCGAGGAGGTCGGGGTCCGGGTCGACCGGGTGGAGTACGTCGCCAGCCAGCCGTGGCCCTTCCCCTCGGCGCTGATGCTCGGTTTCCAGGCCCACGCCGCGGGTGACGGCGCCGTGATCCGCGTGGACGGCGAGGAGATCTCCGAGGCCCGCTGGTTCTCCCGCGAGGATCTGCGGAGCGCCGTGGAGGCCGGGGAGGTCATGCCCCCCACGAGCGTCTCCATCGCCGCGCGGCTGGTGGAGCAGTGGTACGGGAAGCCGCTGCCGCTGCCACGCTCCTGACCCGTCCGCGTCGGCCCGCGCGGGCGAGCGCACCGGGGTGCGGCGCCGGGCCGGTCGCCTCGCGCCCGCCGCCCCGTGCTCCGGGAACACGCCGCCCCGCGCTCCCGCTCACCGGTCGGTGGCGGGGCGCGCGGGGCGTGCGGTGACGCCGCGTCTCAGCCCGCCAGCTTCGCCTTCACCTGCGCCAGCGACGGGTTGGTCAGGGTGGAGCCGTCCTCGAAGAGCAGCGTCGGCACCGTCTGGTTGCCGTTGTTCGCCTTCTCCACCAGCTCGGCGGAGGCCGGGTCGTGCTCGATGTTGACCTCGGTGTAGGCGATCCCCTCGCGGTCCATGTTCCGCTTGAGCGTGCGGCAGTAGCCGCACCAGGTGGTGCTGTACATCGTCACGGTGCCCGGCATCGCGTGGACGCTCCTCGTCTGGTGTCGGTGAGGACGGGACCGCACGTCGCCCGCGCCGCGCCCCGCCCGTCCCCCGGGAGGGGACAGCATCCAGGAGAACACGGCGGTCCCGGGCCGCATTCCGCCGCCCGCCCGCGCCCGGGAACGTCCGGCCGCCCGGAGGCGCCGCCGGCCCCCGTGACCGGCCGCTCGGCCCGCGGCGCGCCGTCGGGCGCGGTCGCCCCGTCGCGGCCGTTTCCCTGTCCGCGGCACCGAATCGGTAGGACGATCCCACCGGGACTGTGGAAGGGCGCGACGCGGTGTCGCCCCGGCCTGGCAGCATGGACCGGGTGACAGCAGCGACACCCTTCCCGGACAGCACGCCGCCGGCCGCCTCCCCGGACGGGCCGACGGCACCAGCCGCGAGGGCCCTCGGGGCGCCGGCCTTCCCCGAGCCCCCCGCCGACGCCGACGCGGTACTGGACGGCCTCGACCCCGAGCAGCGGTCGGTCGCCACGGCCCTCGGCGGTCCGGTGTGCGTCCTCGCCGGCGCCGGGACGGGCAAGACCCGCGCCATCACCCACCGCATCGCCTACGGTGTCCGCTCGGGAGTGCTGCCCCCGATGAGCGTCCTCGCCGTGACCTTCACCAACCGCGCCGCGGGCGAGATGCGGGGCCGCCTGCGGCAGCTCG
Organism: Streptomyces spiramenti; assembly: GCF_012034385.1. GTDB lineage: Bacteria > Actinomycetota > Actinomycetes > Streptomycetales > Streptomycetaceae > Streptomyces > Streptomyces spiramenti. The sequence continues at coordinate 2,188 of NZ_JAAVJB010000228.1, read as the reverse complement.
GCGCACGCGGCGTCCAGGCGCGCACCTTCCACTCCGCCGCGCTGAAGCAGCTCCAGTACTTCTGGCCCAAGGCCGTCGGCGGCGACCCGCCGCGCCTGCTGGAGCGCAAGGCGCAGTTCGTCGCCGAGGCCGCGGCGCGCAACCGCATCCGCCTGGAACGCGCCGAGCTGCGCGACGTCATCGCGGAGATCGAGTGGTCCAAGGTCACCCAGACCGTCCCGGAGGACTACCCCGTCGCCGTGGCCAAGTCCGGCCGGGACGCCCCCCGGGACCCGGCCGAGACCGCCCGCGTCTACGCCGGGTACGAGCAGCTCAAGCAGGACCGCGGCGTGATCGACTTCGACGACGTGCTGCTCCTCACGGTCGGCATCCTCCAGGACCGGCCCGACATCGCGGAGACCGTCCACCGCCAGTACCAGCACTTCGTGGTGGACGAGTACCAGGACGTCAGTCCGCTCCAGCAGCGGCTGCTCGAACTCTGGCTCGGCGGACGGGACTCCCTCTGCGTCGTCGGCGACGCCAGCCAGACCATCTACTCGTTCACCGGTGCCACCCCCGACCACCTGCTGAACTTCCGCACCCGGCACCCCGACGCCACGCTGGTCCGGCTGGTCCGCGACTACCGGTCCACGCCGCAGGTGGTCTCGCTCGCCAACGGCCTGCTGTCGCAGGCTCGCGGTCGGGCGGCCGAGCACCGCCTGGAGCTGGTCTCCCAGCGTCCGGCCGGGCCCGAGCCCGACTTCCGGGAGCACTCCGACGAACCGGCCGAGGCCGAGGCGACGGCCAGGCAGATCCGCGACCTGCTGGCCGCCGGTGTGCCCGCCAGCGAGATCGCCGTCCTCTACCGGATCAACGCGCAGTCGGAGATCTACGAACAGGCGCTCACCGACGCCGGGGTGCCCTATCAGCTCAAAGGAGCCGAGCGGTTCTTCGAGCGGCAGGAGATCCGGCAGGCGGGGCTCGCGCTGCGCGGCTCCGCCCGGGCCGCCGGCAACGACGCCGACCTCGCGGACGGCCTCGGCCTCGGCGAGCAGGTCGGCGCAGTCCTCGCAGGCGTCGGCTGGAGCCCGGAGCCGCCCGCCGGCTCGGGCGCGGCGCGCGACCGGTGGGAGTCGCTCCGGTCGCTGGTACGCCTCGCGGAGGCGCTCGCGGAGGCCCGTCCCGGTGCGACGCTGGCCGACTTCGTGACCGAGCTGGAGGAGCGGGCCCACGCACAGCACGCCCCGACCGTCGAGGGGGTGACGCTCGCCTCGCTCCACACGGCCAAGGGACTGGAGTGGGACGCCGTGCACCTCGTGGGGCTCACCGACGGCATGCTGCCGCTCTCCCACGCCAAGACGCCCGAGCAGATCGAGGAGGAGCGGCGGCTGCTCTACGTGGGGGTGACCCGCGCCCGCAAGCACCTCACGCTGTCGTGGGCGCTGGCCCGCACCCCCGGCGGGCGGGCGGGACGGCGGCCGAGTCGCTTCCTGGACGGGTTGCGCCCCGGTTCCGCCCCCGGCTCGCGCGGCGGCGGCGGAGCAGGCAGGGGATCGGTCGAGCGAGGCGGAGGTGGCCGCAAGGCCCGGGGGCCGGTGCCCTGCCGTGTCTGCGGGCGTACCCTCACCGACGCCCCGGAGATCAAGCTCCGACGCTGTTCCGACTGCCCCTCGACCATGAACGAGGAGCTGTTCGAGCGACTGCGCGACTGGCGGTCGGGCCAGGCGAAGGAACTCGGCCGTCCCGCGTACACCGTGTTCACCGACGTCACCCTGATGGCGATCGCGGAGGAGGAGCCCTCCTCGGAGCGGCAGCTCGCCCAGATCTCGGGTGTGGGGCCGCACAAGCTCCGCCAGTTCGGTGATGACGTCATCGCCCTGTGCGAGGGGCGCGAGCCCACCGGTACCGACGGCCCCGCCGCGGACGCCGACGGACCCGTCGGCCGCGCAGGATCGGACGGGTCCGACGGCACCTCCGGCGCGCGCACGGCGTCGTCGGGCGACCGGAACGGCCGCCAGCGGGCGAGGAGAGGCGGCCCCGAGGAGGACCCCGCCGCGGACGCACGGGTCGCGGCCTTCCTCGCCGACGAGGAGCCGCCGCCCGAGGACGAGGACGACGCGCGGGGCGAGTGAGCGCCGCGACGCCCCCACCGGCGGGGGAGGACCGGGCGACGAGCGGGCCCGTGGCGGCGCGCGGCGAACCACGGCGC
>NZ_JAAVJB010000227.1 GCF_012034385.1 Streptomyces spiramenti | reverse complement strand
GGGCTGCTGCGGGGGCGGCGGGCGAGGGTCGCCGTCGCGGGCCGCGGCGCCGCCGACCGCCCCCGCCACGCCGAGCTGTGGCTGCCCGGCCCGGACGGGACCGTCTCCGCCGTGGACCCCGCCGTCGTACCCGCTGCGGTCGACCCCGCCACCGGTTCCCCCGCCCCCGCTGCGCCGGTCGACCCCCGTCCGGCCGGTCCCCGTCCCGCCCCCGCCGTGCCGCTGCGGGCGGTGGGGTGAAGGCGATGGACCGGGTCCTCTGCGTCTGGGTGCCCGACTGGCCGGTCCGGGTGGCCGGTGCCGCCCCGGACGCGCCGCTGGCGGTGATGGCCGGCGGGCTGGTCCTCGCCTGCTCCCCGGCAGCCCGCGCCGCGGGTGTACGACGCGGTATGCGACTGCGCCCCGCCCGTGCCCGCTGCCCGGAGCTGCGCGCGGTCGAGCGCGACGTCGAGGAGGAGGTCCGCGGCTTCGAGCCGCTGGTGCGCGCGCTGGAGGAGGCGGTCATGCCCCGCCTGGAGGTGGTCCGCCCGGGACTGCTGGCCGCTCCCGTCCGGGGACCGGCCCGCTACTGGGGCGGCGAGCCGCAGCTGGCCGAGCGGGTCACCACCGTCCTGCGCGAGCTGGGCCACCCCGCCCGCGCCGGGGCCGGCGACACCGTCTTCACCGCCGCGCTCGCCGCCCGGCGGGGCGAACTGGTGCCGCCCGGGGAGAGCGCGGCCTTCCTCGCGCCCTACCCGGTGGGAGTGCTGGGCCGTCCCCGCCTCACCGAGCTGCTGCACCGACTCGGGATCACCACGCTGGGCACGTTCGCCGCCCTCCCCGCCGACAGGGTCGCCTCCCGCTTCGGTGCCGAGGGCGTCGCCGCCCACCGCACCGCCCGGGGGATGGAGGCCCGGCCCGTCTCCTCCCGCACCGGGACGGCGGACCACTCCGCCACCCACGTCTTCGAACCGGCTACCCCCCTGCTGGAACCGGTGGTGTTCGCCGCCAAGGCCGCGGCCGAGCTGCTGCACCAGCGGCTCACCTCGGCCGGGGTGGTGTGCGCTCGGCTGGAGGCGGAGGTCGAACTCGGCGACGGCCGCCGCCTGGCCCGCGTCTTCCGCCACGAGGGGCGGCTCTCGGCGGCGGCGGTCGCCGAGCGGGTGCGCGGGGTGCTGCGCGCCTGGGAGACGGACGGCACCCTCGCCACCGGCGGCGCCCCCACCGGCCCGGGCGGCACCGCGCCGCTGCCCGGCTTCGCCCCCGAGCCGTCACCCGGTCGCGCCACGGGGCCGGACGGCACGGCCGGCGGCGTCGCCGGGGCGAGTGCCGCCGGGGGCGCCTTCACCACTTCCGGGGTCGGTCCCGGTCCTGCCACCGTGCACTGGCCCGCCCCCGGCGCCGGGGCGCCCCCCGTACCGGGCACGCCCCCCGGTACCTCCGGTACTTCTGGTACTCCCGGCGTCGGGTCGCCGCCCACGCTGCGCGCAGCCGCCGGCGCCTCTGACGGACCCGGCGCCACCAGTACTCCCCGTACTCCCCGTACTTCCGGCGTGTCCGCCCCGACCCCGCCGTGGATCGCCCGGCCCGCCGCCCGCCCCGACGGGGGCGCCGACGGCGCCGGGACCGGGTCGGCGCACGACCCCGGCGTGGTGCGGCTGACGCTGCGCCCGGAGGGCATCAGCCCCGCCACCGGCCGCCAGGCCGCGCTCTTCGGCCGCGAACCCACGCCCGAGGAGGTCGAGCGCGCGGCGGCCCGGGTGCAGGCGCTGCTCGGCCACCGTGCCGTGACCCGCGTGGAGCTGGGCGGCGGCCGGGGCCCCGGCGACCGGGTGCGCCACGTCCCCTACGGCGACGCCGCCCCGCACCGCCTCCCGTCCGGCCCCTGGCCCGGACGGCTCCCCGCCCCGCACCCCGCGTCGGTCTACCCCGCACCCCTGTCCGTACGGCTCACCGACGCCGCCGGGCGGAACGTGGCGGTCTCCGCCCGCGCGGAGCTCTCCGGCCCGCCGGCCCGGCTCGCCGTCGCCGGGCACCGGGCCGCCCGGGTCGCCGGGTGGGCGGGCCCGTGGCCGGTGCTGGAGGAGTGGTGGGACAGCGTCCACGCACGCCGCATGGCCCGCCTCCAGGTCGTCACCGCCGACGGCCGCGCCTGGCTGCTGGCGGTCGAGCGGGGGCAGTGGTGGGCGGAGGCCGGCTATGGGTGACCGCCACCGCTCCGGGCACGTCCCACGGCACGGCCCGGGGACCGTGGTGGCGCTGCCCGTGCCGCCCCACTCCGATGCCCGCTGGGTGGAACTGCACGCGCACTCCTCCTTCAGCTTCCTCCGGGGCGCCTCCTCCCCGCCCGAACTGGTGCTGGAGGCTGCCAGGTTGGGGATCGACACCCTGGCGGTCACCGACCGGGACGGGCTGTACGGCGCCCGGCGCCTCTCCGAGTCGGCGGCGGCGACCGGTGTCGCCACCGTCCACGGCGCCGAACTCACCCTCGACCCCGGCGCCCTCGTCCCCGGCGCCCTCGACCCCGGCGCCCCCTCCGATGCCCACCGCCCCGACACTCGCCGCTCCGCCGCCCCCGGGAGCGGGGACGACACGGCAGGGCTGGGCAACCCCGTCGTCCTCGCCCGCGACCTGGAGGGGTTCCGCCGGCTCTCCGCCGCGATCAGCGCCGCGCAACTCGCCGGCGCCAAGGGCGCGCCCCGCTACGACCTCGCCGCTCTCGCCGAGGCCGCGCGCGGCGGTCACTGGGCGGTCCTCACCGGCTGCCCGCCGCCCGCGACGGACGACCCCCACGGGGCCGCCGACCCCGCCCGGCACCTGGCGCGGCTCGCCGAGGTCTTCGGCGCGGACCACGTCCACGCCGAGCTGGTGGACCGCCGGATGCCCGGCGACAGCATCCGCAACGACGCCGTCGCCCGCGCGGCGGTCCGCGCCGGGACACCCGTCGTCGCCACCGGCGCCGTGCACTACGCGGCCCCCCGCCACGCCCGGCTGGCCCAGGCCCTGGCCGCGCTCCGCCGCAGCCAGGAACTCCACGACGCGGCCGGCCACCTGCCGCCCGCCCCCACCGCCCACCTGCGGTCGCCGGAGGAGATGCGCCGGGCGCTGGCCCGCCGCCCCGGCGTCCTGGAGACCACCCTCGCCCTCGGCGACGCCTGCGCGCTGGACCTCACCGCGCTCCGCCCCGAACTGCCCGGGTTCCCCGCCCCGGCCGGTCACGACGAGGACTCCTGGCTGCGCCACCGCGCCGAGACCGCCTGCGCCGAGCGGTACGGCCACCGCGGCGACCCCGGAGCCCGGCCGGCCTGGCAGCGACTGGACCACGAACTGGAGGTCATCACCCAACTGCGGATGGCCGGCTACTTCCTCATCGTGGACGACATCGTCGGCTTCGCCCGCGAGGCCGGCATCTGGTGCCAGGGGCGCGGCTCCGCCGCCTCCTCGGTGATCTGCTACGTGCTCGGCATCACCGCCGTGGACCCGGTGCGGCACGGGCTGCTCTTCGCCCGCTTCCTCAGCACCGAGAAGGCCGGGCCGCCCGACATCGACCTCGACTTCGAGCACGCCCGCCGCGAGGAGGTCATCCAGTACGTCTACCGCCGCTACGGCCGCACCCACGCCGCGCAGGTCGCCAACGTCATCACCTACCGCCCCCGGCTCGCCGTACGCGACGCGGCCCGCGCGCTCGGCCACCCGCCCGACCGCATCGAGGAGATGACCCGCCACATCCACCACCACGAGCCGCCGCCCGCCGACGCGCCCGTCCCCGGCGACGTCCGCGCCCTGGCCGCCGAACTCCACCGGCTGCCGCGCCACCTGGGCGTCCACTCCGGCGGCATGGTCCTCACCCGCGGCCCGGTCGGCGAGATCATGCCCGTGGAGTGGGCCACCGCCGAGGGGCGGTCCGTCCTCCAGGGCGACAAGGACGACGTGGAGGCCGCCGGGCTGGTCAAGATCGACCTGCTGGGACTGGGCATGCTCTCCGCGCTCCACACCGCCTGCGACCTGGTCGACCGCCACCACGGCCGCCGACTCGACCTCGCCTCGATCCCGCCGGAGGACCCCGCGGTCTACGAGATGCTCGGCCGCGCCGACACCGTCGGCGTCTTCCAGGTCGAGTCCCGGGCACAGATGTCCACCCTGCCCCGGCTGCGCCCGAGGAACTTCAACGACCTGGTCGTCGCGGTCTCCCTGATCCGCCCCGGCCCCATCCAGGGCGGCTCCGTCCACCCCTACCTGCGGCGGCGCTCCGGCGCGGAGCCCGTCCGCTACCCGCACCCGCTGGCCGAGTCCGCCCTGCGGCGCTCGCTCGGCATCGCACTGTGGCAGGAGCAGGCGATGCGGCTGGCGATCGACTGCGCGGGGTTCTCCGCGGGGCAGGCCGACCGGCTGCGGAAGGCGCTGGCGGCCAAGCACTCCACCGAGCGGGTCGCCGAACTGCGGACCGCCCTGCTGACGGGGATGGCCCGCCGCGGCATCGACCGGGCGGCGGCCGAGGAGATCACCGGCATGATCGAGGCGTTCTCCCACTACGGTTTCCCCGAGTCCCACGCGCAGTCCATGGCCCATCTGGTGTACGCCAGTGCCTGGATCAAGTGCCACTACCCCGGGGCGCTGCTCGCCGCGATCATGTCGCACCTGCCGATGGGCTTCTACTCCCAACTCACCCTCGTCGGCGACGCGCGGCGGCGCGGAGTGGAGGTGCGCGGGGTGGACGTCCACGCCTCCGGCGCCGTCACCACCCTGGAGTCCGGCCCCGGTACCCCGGGCGGCCCCGACGGGCCGCCCGCGATCCGGCTCGGGCTGGCGACCGTCCGCGGACTGGGCACCGAACAGGCCGAACGCCTCGTGGCGGCACGCCCGTTCAGCGGTGTGGACGACCTCGCGGCACGCACCCGGCTGCCCGCCCGCGTCCTGGAGAACCTCGCCACTGCCGGCGCCCTCGGCTGCCTCGGCAGCGGACGCCGGGAGGCGATGTGGCACGCCGGCGCCGTGGCCCACCGCGGGCAGGACCCGCTGCCGGGGACCACCGCGCCCCCGCCCGCCCCCGACCTGCCGGAGATGACGGCCACCGAACGGACCTACGCCGACCTGTGGGCGACGGGTGCCTCCGCCGGACCCCACCCGGTGGAGTACCTGCGCGACCACCTGAACGCGCGCGGCGCCGCGACCGCCGCGGAGGTGCGCGGCCTCGCCGACCGCAGCCCCGTCCTGCTCGGCGGGCTCGTCACCCACCGGCAGCGGCCACCGACCGCCAAGGGCACCTGCTTCCTCAACATCGAGGACGAGAGCGGCATGACCAACGTCATCGTCTCCCCGCCGGTCTGGCAGCGGTACCAGCGGATCGCACTGGACCACCCCGGCCTGGTCGTCCACGGCACGGTGGAACGCGACCGCGGCGCCGTGAACGTCGTCGCCCACCGCATCGAACCGCTGCGGCTGGACACCCCCGCCCGCCGCACCTCCCCCCGGACCGACCCGCCGCACCGCGTCGGCCCCCACGCGGTGGACCGCGAAGCACGTCCCGGGCGGCCCGGGGCGTGACCGGGGCGCGGCCAGCCCGCGGCGACCGGTGCCTCCGGGGCCCGTGCCCGAAATCCGGTTGCCGTGTGCCCGCCCGCGCGGCAGGGTCGGCGGCGTGTCCGACTCCTCGCCCTCCCCGCAGCCAGGGTCGGGACCCGCCTCGCCGGTCCCCGCCTCCGACATCACGCGGCTCTTCGTCAGCGGCCGTCTCGTCGCGATCCCGCGACGGGCCGCCCGGCGGGAACAGCTGCTGGAGCATCTCGCCCGAACCCTCTTCGAGCCGGGCCGCAGCTACACCGAGCCCGAGGTCAACGAGGCGTTGTGCGCCGTCCACGAGGACTTCTCCGCGCTGCGGCGCCACCTGGTCGAGTCCGGGCGGCTGACCCGTACCCGGGACGGCGGCAGCTACCGGCGTGCCGCGTCCCCCGCCGCCCCGACCGGACCCACCGACACGGAGTGACCGGCCCTCCCGGGCCGGTCGGCCGCCCGGTCGTGTCCGGCCTCCCGGCGCGTCGGGGCCCACGGGAGGCCCGGGTGCCACGGGTGCCACGGGTGCCACGGGCCGGTCGGCGTCACGGGCGCGTCGGCTCCAGCAGCTCGCGCAGCGTCCGCAGCCCCCGCCTGGTGTGGCTCTTCACCGTGCCCAACGGCAGCCCGGTCCGCTCCGCGATCTCCGCCTGCGTCAGGTCCCGGTAGAAGGCCAGCCCGAGCACCTCCAGCTGCACCGGCGGGAGTCGCCGCAGCTCCCGCACGACCAGCACGCGGTCCAGCACCTGCTCCGGACCGGGGACGTCACCCGCCCCGGGGAGCCCCCCGAACGACGGCGGGCCCGCCGCGGCCACCAGCTCGGCGCGCCGCGCCCGCTCGGCCAGCGCGTCCGCGATGACGTGCCGGGCGATCCCCACCAGCCAGGCGGCCAGCACACCCCGGTCCGCCCGGTAGCGGTGCCTGCCCGACCAGGCGGCCAGGAAGACCTGCTGGGCCACGTCCTCCGCCTCGCGTTCGTCGCCCAGGGCCCGCCGCGCCAGCGCGAGCACCAGCGCTCCCCACCGCCGGTAGACCGCCGCGACCGCCTCCTCGTCACCCGCGAGGAACGCGCCGACCTGCACTTCGCCGACCTGCGTCTCGCCGGGTGCCGCCTCCGGGGCCGGGGCGTCCGTGGCCGCCGCGTCGGGTGTCACCGCGTCGGGGGAGGAGCCGGCCGGGGCCGGGACGGCCCTCTCCGGGGCCGCCTTCTCCGGGGCGCCGACGACGGGGTCGCTCGTGGGTGCTGCGGGATCGGCCATGGCCGGACCTCCTGGGCCGCCGGGGCGGTGGACGCGGGGTTCGCCGTCCGGGACGACGGGCGGTACGTCGGTGCGGGAGCGCCCGGGGCGCCGGGGCCGCACGCCCACCCTGCGGGAGCTGCCGGGGGGCGGCAATTCCCACCGACCGGCCCGCACCGGGGCGGGCGCTGGTCCGAACGGGCGGACCCGGTGGCCTTCGTCGCAGGTCAGGGCGGTGGTCAGTGAGGGACGGCCGTCCGGGTGCATCCGAGCGGGTGGCGGCGGGGGAAGTGGGGGCGAGGTTCCGCAGCGTGCGGAACCGGACGAAGGGACGTCAGACGATGAGCTTCCGCATACCCACCGCCATCGCCGCCTCGCTCGGCCTCGGGGCCATGGCCCTGGGTGCCGCCGGCCCCGCGGTCGCCCTGCCGCACGCCGACACCGCCGACCAGGCCCTGGTCTCCGTCTTCCACGGCGTGCCCGACCTGCCGGTCGACGTCTACGCCAACGGCGAGGAACTGCTCCCCGACTTCCAGCCCGGCACCGTGACCGACCCGGTCGCTCTGGACCCGGGCAGCTACGACATCACGGTCTTCCCCGCGGGCGAGGACCCGACCGGCGAGCCCACGCTGCAGAGCACCGTGGAGGTCGGCGCCGGCGACAACGCCACCGTCGCCGCCCACCTGTCGGCCGACGGCACGCCCGAGCTGGACGCGTACGTCAACGACACCTCCGAGGTCGCGGCGGGCAAGGCACGGCTGACGGTGCGCCACGACGCCGCCGCGCCGGCGGTCGACGTCCGGGCGGGCGGCCAGGTCGTCCTCTCCGACCTCACCAACCCCGGCGAGGCCACCACCGAGGTGGACGCGGGGACCGTCTCCGCCGACGTCACCCTCGCGGGCACGGACACCGTCGCCATCGGCCCCGCCGACCTCGATCTCGCCGAGGGCGCGCTCACCGTCGTCTACGCCTGGGGCAGCGCCGAGGACGACAACCTCGCGCTGGCGGTCCAGACGCTCGACGCGGACCACGGCACCCCCGGCCACGTCGCCGCGGGCGGCAGCGGCGCCGCCGTCAACTCCCCGGACGCGTGGCTCGCCTGGAGTGCGGCCGGACTGGCGGGCGCCGCCACCGCGTTCCTGATCGCCCGGCGGAACCGGCAGGACGCCTGAGGTGACCCCGTGCACGGCCTCCGGCGCACGCCGTCGGCGCCCGTTCGCTCGCGGCCCCCGCTCCCTGCTCGCGCAGGGGGCGGGGGCCGCCGC
>NZ_JAAVJB010000226.1 GCF_012034385.1 Streptomyces spiramenti | reverse complement strand
CCCTCGCCCGGACCGCGCCGGCCGCGTCCGCCCGGTGCGGGGACCGTCGCGCGGGGGCCTCCCGGCGGCGCGCCCCGGCGCGCGGACGCCGGGTGTCGCGCGGCTATGCTCGACGCGCTCACCGCCGCCCGTCACAGGAGCCCGCATGGCGCCCAAGATCACTGTTATCGGTACCGGCTACCTCGGGGCCACGCACGCCGCCGCCATGGCGGAGCTGGGGTTCGAGGTGCTGGGACTGGACGTGGTCCCGGAGAAGGTCGAACTGCTCGGGCGGGGCGAGATCCCGATGTACGAGCCCGGCCTCGCGGAGCTGCTGCGCCGCCACGTCGCGGGCCTGCCCGGCTCCACCGGGCGGCTCCGGTTCACCCTGGACTGGGCGGAGGTCGCCGCCTTCGGCGACGTCCACTTCGTCTGCGTCAACACCCCGCAGAAGCACGGCGAGTACGCCTGCGACATGTCCTACGTCGACGCCGCCGTGGAGAGCCTCGCCGTCCACCTCGACCGGCCGTGCCTGGTGGTGGGCAAGTCCACCGTCCCGGTGGGCAGCGCGGAGCGGCTCGCGGCGCGGATCGCGGAACTGGCCCCCGCCGGCGAGGACGCGGCGCTGGCGTGGAACCCGGAGTTCCTGCGCGAGGGCTTCGCCGTGGACGACACCCTCCACCCCGACCGCATCGTCGTCGGCGTCCGGGACGACCGCCACGAGGCCGTCCTCCGCGAGGTGTACGCGACGCCGATCGCGGAGGGCTCGCCCTTCGTCGCCACCGACTTCGCCACCGCCGAGCTGGTGAAGACCTCGGCCAACTCGTTCCTCGCCACCAAGATCTCCTTCATCAACGCCATGGCGGAGGTCTGCGAGGCCGCCGGGGGCGACGTGGTGAAGCTGGCCGAGGCCATCGGCCACGACGACCGCATCGGGAAGAAGTTCCTGCGCGCCGGTATCGGCTTCGGCGGCGGCTGCCTGCCCAAGGACATCCGCGCGTTCATGGCCCGCGCCGGCGAGCTGGGCGCCGACCAGGCGCTGACCTTCCTGCGCGAGGTCGACTCCATCAACATGCGCCGCCGCGCACACATGGTGGAGCTGACCCGCGACGCGCTGGGCGGCGTCCTCCTCGGGCGCCGGGTCGGCGTGCTGGGGGCGAGCTTCAAGCCGGACTCCGACGACGTCCGCGACTCGCCGGCGCTGAACGTCGCCGGCCAGCTCCACCTCCAGGGCGCACAGGTCACCGTCTACGACCCCAAGGGGAACGAGAACGCCCGCCGCATCTTCCCGACCCTCGGGTACGCGGCGTCCGCGGCGGAGGCCGTTCGCGGCGCCGACGTGGTGCTGCACCTGACGGAGTGGGCCGAGTTCCGTGAGCTCGACCCGGCCGTCCTCGGGGAGCAGGTCGGTCGGCGCCACATCCTGGACGGGCGCAACGCTCTGGACCCGGTGGCGTGGCGCGCGGCCGGCTGGACCTACCGCGCGCTGGGCCGCCCCACGCTCTGACGCGCGCCACCGGCCCGCCCCGGCACGCAGACCCGCCCCGGCACGCCGACCCGCGCCCGCCGGCCGGAGGAGTTCGGCGCGCCCCGGCGCGGCTGTTCCGCACCCCCGATCCCCTCTTCGTGTGTCCGGACCGACGACGTCCCCCAGTGAGCAGAGAGCCCGAGTCGACGAACTGCGTTCGCCGGAGCTCGTGTTGTCCTCGGGCACCCCCTCTGGCGCCGGCTGTCGCCGGCTGCGACCGTGGTGCGGGCAGGCACTCGTCGGGCGGCCTGTGCCCACCCGGCCCGAGCATCCGGAGGCACCCGTGTCCCACCCGCGACCGCCCACTCCCGACGAGAGACTCACCGAAGCGAAGGCGCTGTCGAACCTTCCGAGGATCGTCGTGATCTGTGGCTCCACCCGCTTCGTGCTCGACATGGCCGAGGCCGACCTGCGGGAGACGGCAGCCGGAAACATCGTCGTCAAACCGGGCTGCGACATGAAGTCGCCGCACGAGCTCTGGTCCGACCCCGCCGAGGCCGAGAACCTGAAGCTTCGACTCGACGATCTGCACCGGGCGAAGATCCGGCTCGCCGATGAGGCGCTCGTCGTCGGCGACTACATCGGGGACAGCACCCGGGCCGAGATCACCTACGCCCGGTCGCTGGGCAAACCTGTGCGATTCACGCACCCCGAAGTCGACCCCGACGCCTGACCCCCCGCCGGCCTTGCCGCCCGGGGCGCACCCCGACGCCGCGCCCCGGCCCGGTCGCCGCCGAGGCCGGGGCGCGCCCTGCTCCACGCCCTTCCTCCCCGTCGCCACCGTGTGCTGGAACAGCGGCGGAGGGCCGCCGGGGCGATCCACCGAACGGATCAGGGCGTCCGCTGAGCGAGCCTGCGGCTTCCCGCCCGGAACGGGCGCGAAGCGGGTCCGGCGCCGACCAGGAGCGCTTGCCCTGTTGCGACGACCCGTCGTAATGTTTACGACAGGTCGTCGTGAAAATCGCGGCGCCCCGTTCGGGAGAGCGGCAGTGCACACCCCCTGGCGGCTCCAGGGGCGAGGAGAGCAGGTCCGTTGACGATGAGTGCCACCGATCGCGCCGAGATCATCGAGCTGATGAGCAGCTACGCCGACATACCGGATCGAGCGAGATTCGCCGAGCTGCCGCAGCGCGTCTTCACCGACCCGGTCACGCTCGACTTCGGTTCGGTGGCCGGTACCCCGGTCATGGAGGTGCCCGTCGCCGCGTACGGGGAGAGCCTCAAGGAGACCTTCGCCCCGTTCGTGGCCGCGCACCACGTCATCACCGGGCACGTCGTCCGGATCGACGGCGATCGCGCGACGGTGTCCGCGCACGTCCGAGCCGAGCACTGGTTCCCGTCGGAGGTGACCGGTGATGGACCCAACTGCTGGTTGGTCGTCGGCTTCTACGACAATGAGGCCGTGCGCACCTCGGAGGGCTGGCGCCTGAGCCGTGTGAAGCTCACCGCGACGTACCAGGAGAACGCTCACCTGCTGAGCGCCGTCCTGCCCGCAGGATCGAAAGCCTGAGGCGGCCGAGGTCACTCCGCCGACGGACAACGGCTTCCGGGCAGAGCGGGCCGGCACGACGAAGGGACAGGGGGCCATGCCGCGCATCAGGGGAGCCAACCTGGAGGAACACCACGCCATGGTGTGGTCCGATCTCGCCGACGCGCTGCGCCAGTTGCTGTCCGAGCGCGATTACGAGGCCATCAACATGGGGCACATCGCGGCCCGGGCGGGGCTAGCGCGCAACACCCTGTACAACTACGCCCCCGACAAGGACGCGTTGGTCCTGGCGCTGACCCACCGGGCGACGCGGCCGACCGTGGCGCAGGTGACGGCTGTCGCCGATCGCTCCGAGGAGTCGGCCGCCGGGCGTCTGGAGGAGATCATCGACGTCGTCCTGGGGATGTCGACGGACCAGGCCATGCAGCTGATCTTCCGGCCCGGAGGCGGTCCGCCCGTGACGGAGATGCCCCACGGGCGGGAGAACCCCTTCCGCGAGATCGTGGTGGACGTGCAGCGGGTGGTCGCGGAGGGAAGCGCCCGTGGAGAGTTCCGCCGGGTCGACGACGTTCAGTTGATGGTCGAGCTCCTGTCCGGCGTCGTCCGAGCGGGGGCCGAGCGCGTCAGCCGGGACCCGGCCACCTTCGAGGCGACGGCCCGGGCGACGCGGGAGGTCGTCCTCGCATCCCTGGTTCCCCGGGGATAGCCGCACCCCGCGCGCCGCTCGGCCTCCGGGGTGACGGGTCGAGTCCGTCCAGGAGGGCGTGTCGCCGCCAGCGGTGAGGGGTCCTCACTCCTCCGTCGCCCGCTGCCGGTCGCGGTAGCTGCGCATCTTGGCGCGGCTGCCGCACACGCTCATCGAGCACCAGCGGCGCCGACCCGCCGGGCTGCGGTCGTAGTACGCCCAGGCGCAGTCCGTCGCATGGCACGCCTTCAGCCGCCGCCACTCGCCGGTGACCTCGCCCACCGCGATCGCCGCCGCCACCCGTGCCGTGACCGCGCCGACGCCGTGGACGCCGGGGGCCGCGGCCAGCGCCGCGCGCCCGTCGGCGCCGAGTCGGACCACCAGCGGCGCGTCCCGCAGCATTCGGGTGAGGACCGCGAGCCCGTCGGCCGGTGGTTCGGCCCCCGCGTGACGGAGCAGCGCGGCGCGCAGCCCTTCGCGCAACTCCACCAGCTGCGACGCCGTGACCCCGGGCAGCTCCACTCCGTTGGCGTCGGCGAAGCGGGCCACCCCGTCGGGGGCGGCCAGCCCGTCGTCACCGGTCTCCACGTCCAGCGTGTTGACCAGCCGTTGGACCATCCCCAGGTCGCCCGGGGCGTCGCTCTCACTCACGTCGTTACCGTAACCCGCGTCAATGGTTACCCCTTCAGCGCTCAAAGAGGTAACGTCTGGTTACCTGTTTAAGCCGGACAGCGGTAACGGCTCGGTGCGGGGTGGCTGAAGCCCGCCCGCACACCGTCGCCCGTCCCCCACCGAACGGAGAGTCGCCATGGCGGTAGCAACCCTCGGCGCGGTCGTCCTGGACTGCCCCGACCCCCGGGAGTTGGCCGCGTTCTACTCGGCCGTCCTCGGCTGGTCGGTCGACCCGGGCAGCGACGACGACTGGGTCGAGATCGTCGGCCCCCACGACCAGCGCCTGGGCTTCCAGCGCGTCGAGGACCACCGCCCGCCGCGATGGCCCGACCCCGCGCACCCCCAGCAGCTCCATCTCGACTTCGAGATCCCCCAGGGGACCGAGGACGAGGCGGAGCGCCGGGTGATCGAACTGGGCGCCGTCCTGCTCGCCGGCAACGCCACGCCCACCAGCAACTTCCGGGTCTACGCCGACCCCGTCGGCCACCCCTTCTGCCTCTGCGCCCACTGAACACGCCGGGGCGCGGCGGCCCGGCCGTGCATCGCCGCGGGCCGCCACCGCACGCCGCCACGCCCCGTAGTGTTGCGACCCCCTCGCGAGGACCGCGAGGAGGACGAGGGCACGGGCCGGGCGGGAGCGTGGCGGATGAAGTCCCTGTTGCTGGTGAGCGGCAGCACCCGGGGAGGGTCGGTCAACGCGGCGGTGCTCGCCACGGTGGCCGCCGAGGTGGGACGCGAGGCGCGCACGGCGCGCCACCGCGGGATCGGGGGCCTGCCGCACTTCAACCCCGACCTGGACCGCGACCCGGTACCCACGCCGGTCGCGGAACTCAGGAACGCCATCGACAGCGCCACCGCCGTGCTGTTCTCCACGCCCGAGTACGCGGGCACCATGCCGGGGGCGCTGAAGAACCTGCTGGAGTGGACCATCGGAGCGACGGTGCTCAGCGGCAAACCCGTGGGCTGGGTCAACCCGTCCACGGCTCCCGCCCGGGCGGCCGGCACCTACGCCGCCCTGCGCACCGTCCTGGGCTACACCGGCGCGGAGCTCGTGCCCGGCGCACTGGCGGACATCCCGGTGCCCCGCTCCGCGATCGGGCCGGACGGGACGGTGGCGGACGCCGCGCTGCGGGCCGGGCTCGGGGACGTGGCACGCCGGCTGCTCGCCGCCGCCTGAGCACGTGACGAGCCGCGCGCGCCCGACTGCCCGAACGGCGGCCCGATCCGGGCCCGCCGGGCGGGTGCCGTGCCCGCTCGGTCACTTCGGCAACGAAACCGTCTCGGGGTGCAACCGCCGCGGCCCCAGTCGTGTCTTAGGCCGTGAGTGGGGGAACGCAGGAGGGGATCGAAGGGCCCGTGAACCGGGCCCTTCGGTGTTTCCGGACCCGGACGGGGAGCCCACGGCCGGCGGACCGGTGTCGGTCGGGCGCGTTACCGTCGTCGGATGTCGCGCGCGGTCATCGAAGCGGTCCTGGAGCGGATCACCTACGCCAACGAGGAGAACGGCTGGACGGTCGCACGGGTCGACACCGGCCGGGGCGGGGACCTCCTGACGGTCGTGGGCGCGCTGCTCGGGGCACAGGTGGGGGAGTCCCTCCGGTTGGAGGGCAGGTGGGGTTCGCACCCCACCTACGGCAAGCAGTTCGTCGTCGAGAACTACACCACCGTGCTCCCCGCCACGGTCCAGGGCATCCGCCGCTACCTGGGCTCCGGCCTGATCAAGGGCATCGGCCCGAAGACCGCCGAACGCATCGTGGACCACTTCGGCACCGACACCCTCGACGTCATCGAGCAGGACGCGAAGCAGCTGATCGCCGTCCCGGGGCTCGGCCCCAAACGCACCGCCCGCATCGCCGAGGCGTGGGTGGAGCAGAAGGCGATCAAGGAGGTGATGGTCTTCCTCCAGAGTGTGGAGGTCTCCACCTCCATCGCGGTGCGCATCTACAAGAAGTACGGCGACGACGCGATCCGGGTGGTGCGCGAGAGCCCGTACCGGCTTGCGGCCGACGTGTGGGGCATCGGCTTCCTCACCGCCGACCGCATCGCCCGCGCCGTCGGCATCCCCCATGACAGTCCCGAACGGGTCAAGGCAGGGCTGAGCCACGCGCTGTCGCAGTCGACCGACCAGGGGCACTGCTTCCTGCCGGAGGAGCGGCTGATCTCCGACGCGGTCAAACTGCTCCAGGTCGACACCGGCCTCGTCATCGAATGCCTCGGCGAACTGGCCGAGGCCGGCGAGGCGGTCGTCCGCGAGAAGGTCCCGCACCCGGAGGACCCCGCAGGGGAGCTGACGGTGGTGTACCTGACGCCGTTCCACCGTGCCGAGGTCTCGCTCGCCGCCCAGCTGACGCGGTTGCTGCGCGCCTCCGACGACCGGCTGGCGGCCTTCGGGGGCATCGACTGGGAGAAGGCGCTGGAGTGGTTGGCGGGCCGTACCGGGGCGGAGTTGGCCACCGAGCAGCGCGAGGCCGTCCGACTCGCACTCACCCGCAAAGTCGCCGTGCTGACCGGCGGCCCTGGCTGCGGCAAGTCCTTCACCGTCCGGTCGGTGGTCGAACTGGCCCGCGCCAAACGGGCGAAGGTGCTGCTCGCCGCCCCCACCGGCCGGGCAGCCAAGCGCCTCTCGGAGCTGACGGGTGCGGAGGCGTCGACCGTCCACCGGCTGCTGGAGCTCAAGCCGGGAGGAGACGCCGCCTACGACCGCGACCGACCGCTGGAGGCGGACCTGGTGGTGGTGGACGAGGCGTCCATGCTGGACCTGCTGCTGGCCAACAAGCTGGTGAAGGCCGTCGCCCCCGGCGCGCACCTGCTGCTGGTGGGGGACGTCGACCAGTTGCCGTCCGTCGGCGCCGGCGAGGTGCTGCGCGACCTGCTCGCCGAGCCCGGTCCGGTCCCGGCGGTGCGGCTCACCAGGATCTTCCGGCAGGCGCGGCAGTCCGGTGTCGTCACCAACGCCCACCGCATCAACGCCGGGGAGCACCCGCTGACGCAGGGGCTGGACGACTTCTTCCTCTTCGCGGAGGACGACACCGAGGCGGCCGGGCTGCTGACGGTGGACGTTGTCGCCCGACGGATCCCCCGGCGCTTCGGGCTCGATCCGCGGCGTGACATCCAGGTGCTGACACCGATGCACCGCGGGCCGGCGGGCGCCGGCGCCCTCAACGGCCTCCTTCAGGAAGCGATCTCACCGGCCCGTCCCGGCCTGCCGGAGAAACGCGTCGGCGGTCGGGTCTTCCGCGTCGGTGACAAGGTCACCCAGATCCGCAACAACTACGACAAGGGCGCCAACGGCGTCTTCAACGGCACCGGCGGCAGGGTCACCGCGCTCGACCTCGACGAGCAGCGGCTGACCGTGCTCACCGAGGAGGACGAGGAGATCGGGTACGACTTCACCGAGCTGGACGAGCTGTCCCACGCCTACGCCGTGACGATCCACCGCTCGCAGGGGAGCGAGTACCCCTGCGTGGTGGTGCCGGTGACCACCGGCGCCTGGATGATGCTCCAGCGGAACCTGCTGTACACCGCGGTGACCAGGGCCAAGAAGCTCGTGGTGCTCGTCGGCTCCCGGCGTGCGCTGGGCCAGGCGGTCCGCACGGTTTCCGCCGGGCGGCGGTTCACCGCGTTGGACGCGCGGCTGGACGGTCGCCTGGTGGCCCGTCCGGGTGACCGTCCGCACGCGGACGACCGCCCCGCCGCCCGGTGACGGCCCGGTGACGGCCCGGTGACGGCCCGGCGCCGGGCGGGCGCGGGCGGGG
>NZ_JAAVJB010000225.1 GCF_012034385.1 Streptomyces spiramenti | reverse complement strand
CAACCGTGAGATCGTCCGCCCGGACTGGGTCCACCTCATCCGGAGTCAGGCGTTCGCGAACCTCTGGGGCCGCGCCTACAAGGCCGCCACCGCAGGTCTGACCGTCGTCTCCACGGCGGGTGCGGGGCCGTGCCGGTCAGCCCGGTCGGGCCGCGCCGGCGAACGGCATGGAGTCGACCGGCGCGTAGCGGACCGGGGTGCCGGGGCGGGAGGCGTGGATGATCTGGCCGTTGCCGACGTACATCCCCACGTGGGTGAGACCCGGGTAGTAGAAGACCAGGTCACCGGGGGCGAGCTGATCCCGGGAGACGCGTGCTCCGGCGCCGATCTGGCTGTGGCTGGTGCGGGGCAGGGACACGCCCGCCGACTGCCAGGCGGCCTGGGTCAGCCCGGAGCAGTCGAAGGCCGAGGGGCCGGTGGCGCCCCAGCCGTACGGCTTGCCGAGCTGGCCCTGGGCGAACGCCACGGCCTGGGCGGCGCGGGAGCCGGTGGCGGCGGGCGGGGGCGCGGGCGGCCGTTCCTCGGCGCGGGCGGCTCGCTCGCCGCCGTCGGGACGAGGGGTGGGTGTCCGCTCGGCGCCGCTCGTGGTCGGGTCCTCGCCGTGGCCCTCGGCGGCCAGGGCGGCGGCTCGTTCGGCCGCCGTCAGGGTGGCGAGGAGTTCCTCGGCCTCGGCGGTGCGCTTCAGGACGGACGCGCGTTCCCTCTCGGCGGAGGCGCGAGCCTCGCGGAGCGTCTCGTGCTCCTCCGCGGCTTCGGCGCGGACCTGCTCGATCCGGGAGAGTTGGGACTCCAGGCGGGTCAGGGCGCCGCTCTGACGGTGCTGCGAGCGCTCCAGCGCGGCGGCCCTGCTCAGGTAGGAGTCGGGGTCGGCGGCGAGGGCCAGCTGCACCGTGCCGGGCATCCCGCCGGAGCGGTAGCGGGCGGCGGCGTCGGCGCCCAGGGCGCCGCGCGCGTCGTTGAGACCGGCGGTCCGCCGGGCGGCGTCGTCGGTGAGGCGTTCGAGGCGGGCCTCGGCCTCCTCGGCCGCCTCCGTAGCGCCGTTGAACCGTTCGGTGGCCTGCTCGGCCTCGTGGTGGAGCTCGGCGACGCGTGCGCGGACCTCGGCCGAACCGGGCTGCGGGTCCGCCACCGCCGGGGCGTGCAGCACGCCCACGGTCGCGGCGCCGACGAGGGTGAGGCCGGCGACGGTGCGAGCCGGGGAGCCGACGAGGGAACGGGCCCTCGGCTTCCGGTGCGCGGGCCGTCGACGGCCGGTTGTCTCATGGTGAGCCATGGCTCCGGACGCTAGCCCCGGAGCACCCCCGGACCGGCCTACCGACCGGGACTGACAGCAATGCGTCAGTTCTGACTCTCGTGTGCCTGGAGCTGATCGATGATGTCGCGGAAGACGTCGGCTCGTTGCCCGCCCACCACGGGGTGGCCGTTCAGCAGGAACGCCGGAGTGGTCTCCACCCCCAGATCGAACCCCTCGGTGGCGTCGCGCTCCACCGACTCCCCGGCCTCCGCCGAGTCCAGATCCTCCGCGAACCGGTCGAGGTCGGCCACACCGGCCTGCTCGGCCAGCTCGCGCACCCCGTCCTCGGAGTACTTCCCCGTGTCCCGGTGCGCGTCCTCCGCGAAGGCCGCCTCGTAGAACTCCCAGAAGCGGCCCTGCTGCCCGGCCGCCCACGCGGCGCGCGCCGCCGTGTCGGACTCCGGGCCGAAGATCGGGAAGTTCCGGAACTCGATGCGCAGCACACCCGCCTCGACGTACTCCTCGACCAGCGCCGGGTAGCTGCCGCGGGCGTAGCCGCCGCAGAACGCGCACTGGAAGTCGGAGTACTCCACCATGACCACCGGCGCGTCCTCATCACCCAGCGCCATCGGGTCGCCCGCCTCGCGGCGCTCCAACTGCCGGATCGGGTCGTCGGCCGGGATGGCGGCCAGCGCCTCCGGGTCGCCGTTCTGGTCGGCGGCACCGCCGGAGCCGCCGATCGAGGTCAGCCCGGTCAGGACCATCGCCCCGACCACCAACGCGACCACGACCATGACGACGGCGGACTGCTTCTTGCGGCTGAACATCCGGGCTCCAGGCAGCCGGCCGGCGCGGGCGCCGGACAGCGGGTGACGGGTGCGGGTGCGGGTGACGGGTGCGGGTGAGCGGTGGCGGGGCACCCCGGCACTCGGCCAGGGGTCCGTATCAGCATACGGGCGTCAACCACCCGAACGGCGGCCAGTACGCTCCCCACCATGCAGTTCCTGACGAATCTGTTCCTCGCGCTCCACATCATCGGCATCGCCGCCCTGCTCGGCGGCTTCCTCGCCCAGACGAAGCTGCTGAAGTCCGGCGACGCCCGCGTCACGCCCGGCATGCTGCACGGCGCCCTGACCATGCTGGTCACCGGCATCGCGCTGGTGGGCCTCAACGAGGCGGACGGCGCCGACGTCAACCACATCAAGATCGGCATCAAGCTCGTCCTGCTGGTGGTGGTGACCGCCCTCGCCTACCTCAACCGGGACGAGGAGAAGGTCGCCACCCCGATCTTCGGCACCATCGGCCTGCTGACCACCGCCAACATCTTCATCGCCACCCTCTGGTGAGTCCGTCGCCGGTCCCACGGTGGCGGCGGCAGGCGCCACCGCGGGACCGCGCGGCGCTCAGGCGGGGCGCACCGCGCTGTGGAAGGGCATGACCCGGATCGCCTCGACCTTCACCACGTCGCCCGGTCGCGGCGCGTGGATCATCTGGCCGTCGCCGACGTAGATGCCCACGTGGGTGACGCCGGGGTAGAAGAAGATGAGGTCGCCGGGGAGCAGGTCGCTCTTCGCCACCCGCTTGCCGAAGTTCACCTGGTCGTAGGTGACGCGCGGCAGCTCCACCCCGGCGGCGCGCCAGGCGGCCTGCGTCAGGCCGGAGCAGTCGTAGCCGGAGGGGCCGGTGGCGCCCCAGACGTAGGGCTTGCCCAGCTCCTTCTCGGCGAAGGCCAGCACCTTCGCGGTCTTCGCGCTGTAGCCGGAACCCGGCGACGGCGGGGTCGCGGGCGGCGGGCTCGGCGTCGAGCCGCCCCCGCCGGATCCGCCGCCGCTTCCGGAACCCCCGCCCGAGCCACTGCCTCCGCTGCCGCTGCCGCTGCCGCTGCCCGAGCCTGAGCCACTGCCCGGGCCCGAGTCGCCGGAACCGGCGGATCCGCCGTCCTCCTGCGTATCCGCGTCCGCCTCGGGCTCCCGCTCGGCCGCCTCGCGCGCCTCCCGCTCCCGGCGCTCCCGCAGCTCACGGGCCTTCCGGTCGGACTCCTCCTGCTCCAGCCGTTCCAGCTCGGCCAGCTGCTCCGCCTCCTCCTCGGAGAGCGAGTCCAGCAGCTCACGGGCGGTGCGGAGCTTCTCCTGGACGTCCTTCTTCTCGGTGTCCAGCTCGCTCTGCCGCTCCTCCAGCTCGGCCAGCGCCTCCACGGCCTCGCCGCGCTTCTCGTCGGCCGTCCCCTGCCGCGCGGCGAAGTTGTCGAGGGCGTGCTGCTGCTGGCCGGTGAGTCGGCCGAGGGCGTACCGGGTGTCGAAGTACCGCTGCGGATCGTTCACCAGCAGCAGCGTCGCGGTGTCCGACGCGTTGCCGTGCCGGTACCGCGCAGTGGCGAACTGCCCCACCGTCCGCCGCGCCTCGTTGACCTCGCCGGCGGCCACCGCGGCCTCGTCGAGCAGCGCGTCCACGGCCTGCTGCTGCTCCTCGGTCGCCTCCTCGGCGGCGTTGTACCGCTGCGTCGCGGCGCCTGCCTCCTGGTACAGCGTGTCCACCCGCTCGCGGACCTCCGCGACGCGTCCGGAGCTGGTCTCGGCGCGGTCGCGCGCCTCGGAGAGGGACTCCTCGTCGGCCAGGGCCTGCTGGGAGAGAAGCGTGGCGGAGAGCGCGACGGCTCCGAGGCCGACGACGCCACGGCGCGCGGCGGGCGAGTGGAACAGTCCGGCACGGGGCTTCCGGTGGGAACCCAAAGCGGTGTCCTTCCTTCCGTCAACCGCCTACCAGGTGAGCTGACGGCCTCGGGCCACGGAAGGTTGCCCTACGGGACGCCCCTGCCGGGACGTGTCCCCGATTCGGCCCGGGGAGCGCGGTGGACGCGCTCCCGATTGGTTCCCCGGCTCCGGTGAAGTTCTCCGGACTCGGCGGGGGAGACCCGTGCCGCCGCGTTCGGCAGCCGTCGTGCGGGTCACCCTGCGCTCGCACGCTAGCCAGTGGCAGGGTGCGTTGGGAAGGGCGGATCGCCCGATCGACGAATTCGCGCCGTGACCTTGGGCACGTCGCCGGCCCGCTCCCGCCGCCCGCCGCAGCCGCCGTTCCGCTCTGCGGAGCGGCGGAGGGCGACCCGCGGGAGCGCGGGCCGCCGTCAAACGGATCGCAGCGAGTGACCGGCGGGCACGCCGCGGCGCGTACGCTCCCGCGTGCGCCTACTTCCGCAGTTTCCGCAGCTCCCAGCGGTTCGGGTGACGGATGGTCACCCCGCCGATCCCGCCCGAGCAGGTCGCCCGCAGCACCGGCGCCGGCCCCTCCGGCGGCGGCACCTTGGCCGTCTTGTTGGTGACGCCGCCCAGCCCCGACTCGGTGTGCACCAGCTCCACCCGCCACGTCGTCGGCACCACGATCGTCACACCCCCGATGTCACCGTGGACGTCCACCACCACCAGCGGCTGGGTCAGTTCGGCCTGCGTGAAGTCGACCTTGACCCCGCCCATCCCGCCGTGGACGTAGAGGCGCTGCGGCACCACCCAGTGCCCCTTGCGGGAGTCGCCGGCGGCGCCGCCCTTCAGTACCAGCGGCGGCGCCGGCTCCGCCTCCCGCCGCTGCACCGCGTGCGCCCGACCGCTGGGCAGGTCCGCCGTGATCGGCGCCAACTCGCCGTAGGTCTTCGCCGCGAACGTCCGGTCCAGCCGCTCCTGCAGTTCCTCCAGGTCCAGCCGACCGTCCCCGGCCGCCTCCCGAAGCTGCTCCGCTACGGCCTCCCGGTCCGAGTCCGAGGCCCTCAGGTCAGCGCGCGGATCGTGGTCGGGAGAATGCGGCAGGTTAGTCATACCGGGATTCTAGGAGCCGTGGGGCACCCGCGGCCGTCGCCTTAGACTCGGGAGCGATGAGCAGCAGCCTTTTCGACGACAGCGCCGACTTCCTCGCGGCGGCAGCAGGCGCGGCCGGCCGCCCCGGCGGCACCGCCCACCAGGGCACCTTCGCCGAGGTCGTCGGCGACGCCCCCGGCGGCCGGTCGGCCTGGGACGGGCCCCGGCACGACGAGGAGCCGCCCCCGCCGGAGGACGGGTCGTACCCGCCGCCCGAGGACGTCCCCGACGACCTCTTCGCCGGTGCCTTCACCGCGGAACCCGAGGCGGCCTCCTACTACCGCGACGGAGCCCGCAAGCCCGCGATCGACCCCGAGCAGCTGCTCACCGGCCTCAACGAGCAGCAGCGCGCCGCCGTCACCCACAGTGGCGCCCCGCTGCTGATCGTGGCCGGTGCCGGCTCGGGCAAGACCCGCGTCCTCACCCACCGCATCGGCCACCTCCTCGCCGCACGCGGTGTGCACCCCGGCCAGATCCTCGCGATCACCTTCACCAACAAGGCCGCCGGGGAGATGAAGGAGCGCGTCGCGGACCTGGTCGGCCCCCGTGCCAACGCGATGTGGGTGATGACCTTCCACAGCGCCTGCGTCCGCATCCTGCGCCGCGAGTCGAAGAAGCTGGGGATGACGTCGAGCTTCTCCATCTACGACGCCGCCGACTCCAAGCGGCTGATGGCACTGGTCTGCCGCGACCTGGACCTCGACCCGAAGAAGTTCCCCCCGAAGTCGTTCAGCGCCAAGGTCTCCAACCTGAAGAACGAGCTGATCGACCCCGAGGACTTCGCCGCCGGCGCCCAGGACGGTTTCGAGAAGACGCTGGCCGAGGCGTACGCGCTCTACCAGTCCCGCCTCCAGCAGGCCAACGCCCTCGACTTCGACGACATCATCATGACCACCGTCAACCTGCTCCAGGCGTTCCCCGACGTCGCCGAGCACTACCGGCGGCGGTTCCGGCACGTGATGGTCGACGAGTACCAGGACACCAACCACGCCCAGTACACGCTGGTCCGCGAACTGGTCGGCACCGCGAGCGACGAGCCCGGCGCGGTGGAACCCGCCGAGCTGTGCGTCGTCGGTGACGCCGACCAGTCCATCTACGCCTTCCGCGGCGCGACCATCCGCAACATCCTCCAGTTCGAGGAGGACTACCCGCAGGCGACGACACTGCTGCTGGAGCAGAACTACCGCTCCACCCAGACCATCCTCACCGCCGCCAACGCGGTCATCGAACGCAACGAGAACCGACGCGCCAAGAACCTGTGGACCGAGTCCGGCGAGGGCTCCAAGATCGTCGGTTACGTCGCGGACACCGAGCACGACGAGGCGCAGTTCGTCGCGGAGGAGATCGACCGGCTCACCGACGCCGGCACCAGCCGTCCCGGTGACGTCGCGGTCTTCTACCGCACCAACGCCCAGTCCCGGGTCTTCGAGGAGATCTTCATCCGGGTCGGGCTGCCCTACAAGGTCGTCGGCGGCGTGCGCTTCTACGAGCGGCGCGAGGTCCGCGACGTCCTGGCCTACCTGCGGGTGCTCGCCAACCGTGAGGACACCGTGTCGCTGCGCCGGGTGCTCAACGTGCCCAAGCGCGGCATCGGCGACCGGGCCGAGGCGATGATCGAGGCCCTGGCGCTGCAGGAGAAGGTGTCGTTCGCCCAGGCGCTGCGGCGCGTGGACGAGGCGTACGGCATGGCCGCGCGGTCCGCCAACGCCGTGAAGCGGTTCAACGCGCTGCTGGAGGAGCTGGCGACGATCGCCGAGTCCGGCGCCGGCCCGGCCACCGTGCTGGAGGCCGTCCTGGAACGCACCGGGTACCTGGCGGAGCTCCAGGCGTCGACCGACCCGCAGGACGAGACCCGCGTGGAGAACCTCCAGGAACTCGCCGCCGTGGCGCTGGAGTTCGAGGAGGCACAGCCGGAGGACGAACCGGGCACCCTCGCGGACTTCCTGGAGCGGGTCTCGCTGGTCGCCGACTCCGACCAGATCCCCGACGACGAGGAGGGGAGCGACGGCGTCATCACGCTGATGACGCTGCACACCGCGAAGGGCCTGGAGTTCCCCACCGTCTTCCTCACCGGTATGGAGGACGGCGTCTTCCCGCACATGCGCTCGCTGGGGAAGACCAAGGAGCTGGAGGAGGAGCGGCGCCTCGCCTACGTCGGCATCACCCGTGCCAGGGAGCGCCTGTACGTCACGCGCGCCACGGTCCGCAGCGCCTGGGGCCAGCCGCAGTACAACCCGCCGTCCCGGTTCCTGGAGGAGATCCCCGCCGTCCACCTCGACTGGCGCCGCACCGGCGGCACCGCGAGCGCCCCGGCCCCCGGCCGCGGCGGGACTGCGGCGGGCGGCGCCTCACGCAACCGGCTGACCCGGGGCGCCTCCGGGTTCGCGACCGGACGCATCAAGGACCGCGAGGTCGTCGCCCTCGCCCCGGGCGACCGCGTCACCCACGACACCTTCGGGCTGGGCACCGTCGTCGCGGTCGAGGGCAGCGGTGACCGGGCCCAGGCGACGGTCGACTTCGGAGGCGAGAGCCCCAAGCGGCTGCTGCTGCGGTACGCGCCGGTCGAGAAGCTCTGACTGACCGCGGGCGCGGCCGGGGCGCGTCCCGCGTGGCCGGGGCGGCAAGGGCGGCCGGCGGGAACCCCGGTCCGCCCCGGTCCGCCTCGGTCCACCCCGGTCCGGTCCGGCCCTGCTCCGGCCGCCCGCATGCCTCGGGCCGCGGTGGGCGCACCCGCCGTGACCTGGTCCTACGCCGTGACCTGACAGCGTGACGGATGTCGCCGTAGTGTCACAGTGCGGACAAACAGCTTGTCGTCCCGGTTCGCCACGCGGTTAGCTTCCCTTGCGCAGCTGGACCACCTGCGCGTCTGTCACCGCATCACAGCGCGCGGGTACCGCACGCAGGGGGAGAACACGATGAGCCAGCCCTGGCAGCAGCAGCCGACCGGCGACAACGGGCCCGGCCCGCAGCAGGGACAGCCCGCACCGGCGCAGCCGCAGGGCTTCGGCGCGCCGCACACCCCGCCCCCCGGCTTCGCCGCGCCGCCCGCGCCGCCCGCGCCCCAGCAG
>NZ_JAAVJB010000224.1 GCF_012034385.1 Streptomyces spiramenti | reverse complement strand
GCGGGCGGTCTCGTCAGCCCGCGACGGCCGGCCCCGCGGCGGTGGCGCCGCGCCCGGCCGGCACGGCCACCGAGCCGGTCACCTCCGGTACGACGGGGCCGCCGGTCCAGCTGCCGAGGCTGATCTCGGCGGTGATGCCCGGGCCGAACCCCGCGATCACCCCCCGGGCGCCGTCCGCGACGCCGCCGTCCGCGAACAGCCGGTCCAGGGCGTCCAGGACGACCGCCGCAGCGATGTTGCCGCGTTCGGTCAACGTCGCACGGCTGTACCGGAACATCTCGGGGGGCAGCCCGAGGTAGTGGCAGAGGTCGTCGAGGATGCGGGGCCCGCCGGCGTGGACGATGTAGAAGTCCAGTCCGGAGATGTCCCATTCGTGACGGTCGGCCAGCTCCCGCATCGCGGGCGCCAGCATCGACATCGTGCCGGGGACCCGCTTGTCGAGCATGAAGTGGTAGCCCGTGTCCCGGATGACGTAGGAGATCCACTTCTCCGTGCCGGGTACCAGGTGGGAGCCGTTGTGCTGGAGCCGGACGCCGGTGCCGCCCTCGCCGCGCATCACGACCGCCGCCACCGCGTCACCGAACAGCCCGTTGGAGAGCAGGTTGCCCACTCCGAGGTCGGTGGGCTGGTAGCAGAGCGAGCAGAACTCGCACGCGACGATCAGCACGTTGGAGCCGGGGTAGGCCGAACAGAAGTCGTGCGCCCGGTTGATGGCGGAGCCACCGGCGGCGCAGCCGAGCTGCGCGATCGGCAACTGCCGGGTCTCGGGCCGGAATCCCATGGTGTTGATGAGCCACGCCGTCAGCGAGGGCATCATGAAGCCGGTGCAGGAGACGTAGACGATGAGGTCGATGTCCTCCGGCTCCAGCTCGCCGTTGGCGAGCGCTCGCCGAACGACGTCCGGGACCCGGGCCTTGGACTCGGCCTCGTAGATGGCGTTGAGGACGGTCGCTCCGGGGTGGCGAAGCGTTTCCTCGATCGGTCGGACCAGTCGCCGGGTCTCGACGCCGGTGTTGCCGATCAGCCGCAGTGCGAGCGGTAGTTGCGGGTGGTCGGGGTGGAGGCTGCGTGCGAGGTCGAGGGTCTGCTCGCGGGTGATGACGTGTTCGGGTACGGCGATGGCCGGACGGCACAGCGTGGTCATGGGGCTCCTCACCAGGTGACCGGAAGGGCGAGCGGGTAACGCCAGATCGAGACCGTGTTCCACTCCACGTCCTCGATCGGAACCGCCAGCCGCATGCCCGGGAACCGGGCGATGAGCGAGCCGACGGAGACCTGGAGCACCATGCGGGCGAGGTGCGACCCCAGGCAGTGGTGGCCCCCGTAGCCGAACGCCATGTGCGGCACGGGGTGTTCGCGACGGAAGTCCAGCTCGGCGGCGTTCTCGTAGACGAGGTCGTCGCGGTTGGCCGTCAGGTAGGAGACGTGGACGGTGTCCCCGGCGCGGATCGTCACCCCGTCGATGTCGACGTCCTCCAGGGCTACCCGGGGGATGCCGACGCCTTGCCGGAACGGTACGTAGCGGAGCATCTCCTCCAGCGCCTGCGGCACCAGTTCGGGCTCGCGCTCCAGCTGCGCCAGGTGCTCGGGGTGGGTCAGCAGCGTGTAGACGAAGTTGCTGATGTCGTAGGTGGTGGTGTCGTGGCCGGTGACGACCAGCAGCATCGCGAGCACCGCGAGCTCGTCGTCGCTCAGCGACTCGTTCCCGATCCGTGCCGTCGCGAGGCCGCTGATCAGGTCGTCACCGGGGTCACGGCGGCGCGCCAGCGTGAGCTCGCTGAAGTAGGCGCGCAGCGCGATCCTCGCGGCGACGGCGGACTGCTCGTCCGCAGCCCGCATCGACATCATCGCCATCGCGTGCCCGCGGAGCGCGGGCCGGTCCTCCTCCGGGATGGCGAGGAGTTCGCAGATGGTCAGGAGCGGCAGCGGCTCCGAGAGGTGACGCACGACGTCGGAGGGCGGGCCCTCGGCCACCATGGCGTCGAGCATCGAGTCGACCGTGCGCTGCGTCCAGGGGCGGAGCGCCTCCACCTGCGGGGTGGTGAACGCCTTGGTGATCAGCCGCCGGACCCGGTTCAGGTTCGGCGGGTCCATCAGGTTGATGGATTCCGACTGCGCGATGGGCGCCGGTGTGATCCGGGGGAAGTCCCGCCCGACGAGGGCGGCCCGGCTGAACCGACGGTCGGAGGTGACGAGTTTGACGTCCGCGTAGCGGGTGACCAGCCAACACTCGCCCTCACCGTAGGGCATGCGGACACGGGCGACCGGCGCCTCCTGCCGCATGCGCTCCATGAAGGGGTCGGGTTCCAGCGCGTTGTCGTGGCGGAACGGACAGCCCTGCACGTCGATCGGGGCCGGGGCGTCGGTCGGGCTCTGCGGGGGGATCGAGGTCTGCGGGGTGTTCGAGGTCTGGGTCACTGCACTCCCGTGGGCGCGTGCGTCCCCGCGGCTGGCGGGGCGCGGGTGAGGTCCGGGTCGGAGAAAACCGGTCGGGTGGGCCGTGGTCGGGCGGCCGGACGCGGGTCCGGGTGGAGGTAGGAGCGCGCGGCGGCGCGGTGGCCGGCGGCGGGGCGGGGCACGGAGCGGTCGGGCGGCGCCGGCGCGTGGCCGGTGCGGGCGGGACGGTCCGGCGGACCGGAACCGACCGGGCCGAGCCCGCCCCGGGATGGTGCGCCGGGCCGTGCGGGGACCGGGGCGCCCCGGCACCGCGCACAGCACATCCGGCCGTGTTCATCTGGTCGCGAAGCGTAGCAACATGCTCGATGAGCTGCGCGAACGACCTTTCCCCCGCGGTCTCACCGAGGGTCACGGCGAGTACGGGCGCCACCCGGTCGAGCGCAGGCGCGGCGGGAATCGGTGGCCAGACATGGCCACCGGTCGCGGGCGGCGTTCCACCGAAAGGGCGGCGCACCCGCGCCCGCGGCGGGGCGGGGGCACGCTCCGCGGCGACCGACCCCGACACCCCCGCGCCGGGGCAGCCGTCGGAGGCCCGCCGCGGCGCGGGAGCAGAGGTCGGGCAGGCGCGGCAGGCGCGCGGCGGCGGGCCACGGAGCCGGGGAGCCTGGCGCGCGGGTACGGAGGGCGCCCGGGTCAGGCGGGCGGGTCAGGCGGGCGGGTCAGGCGGGCGGTGCCGCGATCCGCAGTGAGCGCAACCGGTTGAGCGCCGCCGCGACCTCGTGTCGACGCGGAACCGCGAACTCCTCGTCGCGCACGGCGAGCAGCGCCTCGGTGGTGAGGCCGCCGTGCTCCTCCAGGCGGTCCAGCGCTTCGGCCAGCGTGCGACGGCCGTCGACGTGCCCGCCGCGCAGCAGCTCCTGCAACGCGAGCCCGACCCCGGCCACCTGTCGGCCGTCCGCGATCTGGGCCACCGCCCGCAGGTCGATGTCGTCCTCGCCGTAGCTGAGGGTGTCGGCGCCCCGGGCGCGCACCTTCGGCCGGCCACGGACCGCCGGGTCCAGGGAGCCGGGGACCGGCACCCGGTGGGTGACCGCGGGGAACCGGTCGGCCTCGGCCATCCGGCCGGTCGGGACGTCGGCCACCAGTTCGCGGGCGCGGGCGGTGACGTCGGCCGGCCGGTAGGCGTCCATCATCAGCACCCGGTCGGCGACCTCCATGTAGTCGCCCGAGCCGCCCATCACCAGCACCGTGGAGACGCCGTGGTCGCGGTGGAGCGAGCCGACGAGGTCCACGAAGGGGGTGAGCGGCTCGCGGTCGGCGGCGACCAGCGCCTGCATCCGGGCGTCCCGGATCATGAGGTTGGTCGCCGCGGTGTCCTCGTCGATCAGCAGGACCCGGGCGCCCGCCTCGACGGCCTCGCACAGCGAGGCTGCCTGCGAGGTGGACCCGGAGGCGTTGTCGGTGGAGAAGTCGGCGGTATCGGCGCCGGTCGGCAGGCCGTCGACGAAGGCGTGCACGTCCACCCGGGCCACGCGGCGGCCGTCCTCGGCCCGCACCTTGACGGTGTCGGCGCGCGCGACGACCAGCTCCCGGCCGTCGCCGGGCACGTGGTCCCAGATGCCGGACTCCAGCGCCCGCAGCAGGGTGGACTTGCCGTGGAACCCGCCGCCGACGACGAGGGTGACGCCCTCGGGGACGCCCATGCCGCTGACCTCGCCGGCGTGCGGCAGCTGCACGGTGGTGCGGAGCTCGGACGGTGAGGTGAACGGCACCACGTCCGGCCCTGCTGCGGGGCGGTCACTGACGCCGCTGCGGCGCGGCAGCACGGCCCCGTCGGCGACGAAGGCGACAAGCCCGAGGTCGGGCAGGTGTCGCCGCAGCGCCACGGAGTCCTCGACGCACGCCACGTACCGCCGCAGCTCGGCCGCGTCCAGGGACCGGTGGGTCAGCCGCGCCAGCAGCGCGGGTACCTGGTCGCAGAGCAGCCGCCGGGCGGCGGGACCGTCGATCCGTCGCCCCCGGCCGGGCAGCGGCGCGCCCATCCGGACGGTGACGGTCCCGTCGGGATCGACGACGCAGGAGGAGCGGTGCAGCACCTCCTGGCCGCCGCCGTCGACCCGCAGCGGGCCGTCCCCGGCCGACCGGGCCGCCGTCGCGGCGAGGTACGCGGCGACGGCCCGGCGGCGGTCGTCGGTCCGCAGCAGTTCGGCCGGCAGGCCGGCGGCCTCCGGCCCGAGGCGCACCGCGAGGCGGGCGGGCGGCGCGAACGGGTCGGCCTGGCCGCGGACGAGTCGGAGCAACGCGCCGCCGTCCAGCTGCCAGAGGCCGGCGAGCCGCTTGTACTGGCCGTAGGGCGCGCCGTCCATCCCGCGCAGCACGTCGTCGAGGTCCTGCCTTACCCGCACGCTGGCTCCTTCTCCTCGCAGGGGTCGGGTGCCCACCAGGGTGCCCCACCGCCCCGCCCCCCGGGTCGGCCGGGGCGGGGCCGGGCACGCGTGTCGCCGGGGGCCGTTCGGGGCTCACCCCCGCCGCTGCACGGGTTCGTGGCCGCCTTCGACTACCTCACCCCGCAGGAATCCGAAATCTATCTCGGCCGTAGTAGACATTCACCGCCGGGCGTGCCTATGCTTCTGCCGTAGCCGAGATCGAGAAGGGCCCGGCAGAGGATGAACTGCCGGGAAGCAGTACCCGCGAGCGCATGACGGCGCGGTGGTGGAGTCTCGAAGCCGAAGCAGTACCCGTGCGGGCGACGAGACTGGCGACCGTGTCGGGTGGCCCGTAGTGATCAGGGGCCACCACGAGTGGCAACAGCAGCGCGCAGCGGAGCAGTCCCGGTAAAGGCGTCGGCTGCGGGCGCACGTACCGGGAGCGGCGTCGGTGAGGGTTGCCGGCGGTACGCAGTTCATCCAGAGGGAAAGAACGGAGGAGCCAAGCGCCATCAGGATCGCCCGGACGGATCTCCGAGTCCGGGTACCGCAGGACATCGATAGTGAGGTGGTCTCCGGTCGAGCAACCGCGATCCCCGCACACCCGACGCCGTAGAGGTCGGGTGCGCGGAAACACAGGGCCGACGCCCCATCAGGGTCGGCAGATGGTTTAGCAGTTCCTTCGGGGCCCGGGTGCCATACAGCACCCGGGCCCCTCCAGCGTGTTCCACACACAGAGAGAGGTGCAATGGCAGCGGACGATTCGAACGGGCGTCTCGACGACGACGACTACCCCGCCTACACCATGGGCCGGGCCGCCGAGATACTCGACACCACCCAGGGCTTCCTGCGCGCGATCGGAGAAGCCCGGCTGATCACACCGCTTCGTTCAGCGGGCGGCCACCGCCGTTACTCCCGCTACCAGCTGCGGATCGCCGCGCGGGCCCGGGAGCTGGTGGACCAGGGCACCCCCATCGAGGCCGCCTGCCGCATCGTGATTCTTGAGGATCAGCTCGACGAGGCCCGGCGTATCAACGCCCGGTACGAGAGCCTCGATCCGGACCACAGCCGGTAGCAGAACGGCGTAGCCGCACCACGGCGTCCGGGCGGGCCGGGCCCGGAACCGCCCGAGCGGCTGTCCCCTTCCTCCGCGGTCGGCGAGAGCTCGCGGCAGCGGGAACGCGGGCGGGGACGGAGACGCGGCCCCGGGCAGGGGCGCGGACCGGGAACAGCCCGGATGCCGCGCGGAGTGGCGCGATCACCCGAACTCTCCGTCGCACGCCACCGCCGTGGTCGACCGGTCCCCGCGGTGCCCGCGGGCAGCGTTCCCCGTCACACGGCCGAACGTCGACGGCAGGGCGGGGGAGACCGGCACCGGCCACGGCGGGGAGCCGACCGGGTCCGGCGGGTCAGCCGGCGGCGAGGCGCCCGTCGATGGCGGCGATGGTCTGGGCGGTGTCCCGAAAGTGGACCGTGTGGAAGCCGAGTGCGCCGGCGGCCTCGACGCAGGCGGGGTTGTCGTCCACGAAGACGGTCTCCTCCGGGGAGACGCCGAGCCGCTCGCAGCTGAGGCGGTAGATCCGGGGGTCCGGCTTCGCCATGCCGACCTCGTGGGAGTAGACGAGGTCGTCCACCAGCTGTTCGAAGCCGTAGCGGCTCTGCTCGCGCTCCCGGCAGCCGACGAAGCTGTTGCTGAGGATGCCGGTGCGGTACCGGGGCCGCAGAGCCCGCGCGTAGCTGCACAGTTCGGTGTTGAGGGTGCCCAGGTACTCGGTCCACACGTCGTTCATCAGCGAGGCGACGATCACCTGGTCGATGCCGAGTCGTTCGCCGAGCGCACGGTTCACTCCGTCCTCGGTGAGGGTGCCGACGCTGCCGCCGCGCCAGACGTCGGAGGCGCGGCGGTTGAGTTCACCGGGCGGCAGGCCGAGGCGCCGCTCCCACTTGTCGGTGACGCCGAGGGAGGGGGTGAACTCCAGGACCCCGCCGATGTCGAAGACCACAGCCCGGACCGGGGCGGTGCGCCTGGCCCGCCGTGCATAGCGCCGCATACGTCCCAGGACGCGGCCGTGATACGTGGTGGTTCCCCCTGGTCGCGGCCGTCCCCCGAACGGCTGACGGCGGGGGCGCCACCAGGTCGACCCCGGGGCCTGGGCGGGCTGCCGAGAAGGGGCTGCCGGGGCGGCGCCGAGGAGCGGATTGCGGTCGGCGCGAGTGGGCGCGGGCGGCACCGGGACAGGGCGCCGAACCCGGCCGCGACCAGCAGTTTCACGCGGTTGGCGCTCCGGCGCACCCGCCGGGGCTCGGGGAGCGGGACCAGGCGGCGGCCGGGACCGCACGCCTTACACTCGGCTGCACGACGACCGGAGCAGGCGGCGACCATGACGATCGAGCACAGCGGCAGCGGCAACATCAGCCGCTCCATGGAACTGCTCTGGCACGGCAAGGAGCCCGCCGGCCGCGGCCCCCGTCCCGGTATGACCCTGACGGAGATCGTGCGTGCCGCCGTCGGTCTGACCGACCGGGAGGGGCTGGCCGCGCTGTCGATGCGCCGGGTCGCCGCCGAGCTCGGGGTCGGCACGATGTCCCTCTACCGGTACGTGCCCGGCAAGGGGGAACTGCTCGACCTCATGCTCGACCACGTCCTCGGCACCCGCGGGGACAAGGTCCTTCCGGGCGGCGAGCGGTGGCGTGAGGGCTTGGAGGCCGCGGCCCACCGCAGCTGGGACCACTACCTGGCCCACCCGTGGCTGCTCCAGATCAACCAGTCGCGCCCGGTCCTGGGACCCAACGCACTGGCTTCGACCGACCGCGTGCTCGCGATGCTCGACGGGCTGGGCCTGACCGACCGGGAACGGGTGGCGGTCATCGTCAACGTGGAGGCGTTCGTGGCGGGCACCGCCCGCACGCACATCCTCCAGCAGCAGGTCTCCGCCGATTCGGGTGTCTCGGACGAGGAGTTCTGGGAGACGCAACTGCCGCTGGTGCGGGAGGCGGTGACCACCGGCGCCTATCCGCAGCTCGCCGTGCTGGACGAGGACGCCTTCGCCGTGGGCGGTCGGGAGGCGATGGAGATCGGCCTGCGCGCGCTGCTCGACGGCTTCGCCATCTACGTCGAGGCCCGGCGGGACCGCACGCCGCGGCGGCGGGAGGCCGCGGACCCGGAACAGCCGGGGGCCGCCCGCCCCCCGGACTGACCGCGACCGGCGCCGGCACCGGTCCGACGCGGGCGCGCCGCGGCACCGCGGGTGCCCGGGGACGGATCCGACCGTTCGCGGGCCGGGGGGACGGCCCCGGGCGGTCAGCGGCGGCGCCGACCGCCACCGGCGGCCCTGGCGCGT
>NZ_JAAVJB010000223.1 GCF_012034385.1 Streptomyces spiramenti | reverse complement strand
TTCACCCGTTCGCGGCGGCCCGGCGGCCCGGCGGACGCTCGGGTGAGCAGCGCTCGCGGGTCCACGGAGCCCTCCGGGTGGCGCCGCACCGGTCGCACGGCGAGCGGCGGCCCCCTGCAGCACGCCTCCGGTGCCGTGCCGGGCCGCGTGAGGCGGGAACGGGACCCGGTTCGGCGGCGGCCGGCAGGTCGGTGGACCGATACCGAGCCGCCACCCTCCCGGACGCGCCACTCCCATGGCGGCCCCGGAGCCCGGACGGACGCCCTCGCCGTCCGGCCCGGCGTTCTTGCTCGCCCCGCTCAGCCCTCGGTCCACCCGGGGTCGACGTGACCCGGCCCTGAGGGGCCGGGCTTGGAGGCGGGGCGCGGCTGGCCGCCGCGTGGCCTCCTCCGTGCAGACACCTATGGGGTGGCAGGGACGCCTGAAAGTCCGATCGATCCGCTCAGTCCGCGGGCAGGTGCCGGTCCAGTTCCTCCGGGTCCTCACCCTCCGCCTCCAGGGCCTCGCGCACTACCCGGAGGGCGAGCCCCTCCGAGTAGCCACGCCGGGCGAGCATCCCGGCCAGGCGCCGGAGACGGCGCTGGCGGTCGAGACCGCGAGTGGCGTGCATCTTGCGTTCGACCAGGGCCCGCGCGGTCTCCTCCTCCTGCTCGGGATCGAGTCGCGAGACGGCCTCGTCGATCACGGCAGGCTCCACGCCACGGGTCCGCAGTTCACGGGCGAGCGCTCGCCGGGCGAGACCGCGCCCGTGGTGCCGGGAGTCCACCCAGGCGCCGGCGAACGCGGCGTCGTCGATGAGCCCGACCTCCTCGAAACGGGAGAGCACCGTCTCGATAGCCTCCTCGGGGATCTCCCGACGCCGCAGCGCGCTCGCCAACTGGCTCCGGGTGCGGGGAGTCCCGGTCAGCAACCGCAGGCAGATCGCCCGCGCTCGCTCCACCGGGTCTTTCGGCTCACCACCCCCGAACCGCTCCTCCCCTGCCGATGAGGCGGAGGCGTCGGTGGTGTCACGCCGGTGGCGTGAACGGCCGGCTCGCCCCGCACCCCCTCCGAACGGCACCGGTCAGCTCTTGGCTGCTGCGGACTTGACCGCCTTGGTCGCCTTGCCGGGGGCGACCGCCGGCGCGGGCACCGAGGCGGCGGTCTCCGCGGCGTCGGCAGCAGGCTCCGCGGCAGGCGTCTCCGGCTTCGGGCCGATGCCCAGCTTCTCCTTGATCTTCTTCTCGATCTCGTTGGCGAGGTCGGGGTTGTCCCGCAGGAAGTTCCGGGAGTTCTCCTTGCCCTGGCCCAGCTGGTCGCCCTCGTAGGTGTACCAGGCACCCGACTTCCGGATGAAGCCGTGCTCGACGCCCATGTCGATGAGGCCGCCCTCCCGGCTGATGCCGATCCCGTAGAGGATGTCGAACTCGGCCTGCTTGAAGGGCGGGGCGACCTTGTTCTTGACCACCTTGACGCGGGTGCGGTTGCCGACCGCGTCGGTGCCGTCCTTGAGGGTCTCGATCCGGCGGATGTCCAGACGCACCGAGGCGTAGAACTTCAGCGCCCGGCCACCGGTGGTGGTCTCCGGGGAGCCGAACATGACGCCGACCTTCTCCCGGAGCTGGTTGATGAAGATCGCGGTGGTCTTGGACTGGTGCAGGGCGCCGGTGATCTTACGGAGCGCCTGACTCATCAGACGTGCCTGGAGGCCGACGTGGGAGTCGCCCATCTCACCCTCGATCTCCGCGCGCGGCACCAGGGCGGCGACGGAGTCGATGACGATGAGGTCCAGCGCGCCCGAACGGATCAGCATGTCGACGATCTCCAGCGCCTGCTCCCCGTTGTCGGGCTGGGAGAGGATGAGCTGGTCGATGTCGACGCCGAGGTTGCGCGCGTACTCGGGGTCGAGGGCGTGCTCGGCGTCCACGAAGGCCACGGTGCCGCCGGCGCGCTGGGCGTTGGCGACGGCGTGCAGGGTGAGGGTCGTCTTGCCGGAGGACTCCGGGCCGTACACCTCGACCACGCGCCCACGCGGGAGACCGCCGACGCCGAGCGCCACGTCCAGCGCGGTGGAGCCGGTGCCGATGACCTCGATGGGCTCGTTGCTCCGGTCGCCCATGCGCATCACGGCGCCCTTGCCGAACTGTCGTTCAATCTGCGCGAGGGCGGTGTCCAACGCCTTCTCGCGGTCCGTACCTGCTGCCATGGGTGCCACCGGTTTCTGGTTTGTTCGCTTCACGTCGACCGACGCTAGCTGCTGCCACTGACAAACGCGTCCGACCGCCACCCGCGACGAGCCGACCCTCTTCATGAGAATAGGTGTTCGATTTTCCTGTCAAGTGGCTCCACATGGTTGTGGAGAACCAGAAGCCGCAGGTCACAGCAGGTTTGAGGATGGCTGTGGAGAACTTCCTCACCCGAAGGAGTGGTCAGCCTGCCCTCGGGCCGCCTCCTGGCTCGGTCGGTACCTCTGTCTCGCGGGGACGCAGCGGTCGTGGGTGCCCAGGGTCACGAGAGCACCGCCGGACCGGCTCACCACCCGGACCCGGACCGGCCCGCCCCTCACCGTCTCAGCGACGCTCGGGCGGGACCTCCATCGCGACGCAGACCGCCCGCCAGACGGTCTTGGCGTCCCAGCCGGCATCCAACGCCTCGTGCACCGTCCGCCCACCGAGCTCCGACATCACGTGGTCGCGCGCGAAGGTGTCCGCGTACCCGCTGCCGAAGTGCTCCGCCATCCGCCGCCAGAAGTCCGTCAACCGCATGCCCCCAGTATCCCGCCCCGCTCCGTGAACCCGACCGGCGGCGGGACCACCTCGAACGTCAACCGAGAGCTCGCACGGCGGCGGTGACCACCACCGCCACCCCGATCACCAGCAGGAAGGGGGCGCGGAGCAGCACGGCGACGGCCGCGGCGACCACCCCGGCGACGCGGGCGTCGACCACGAGCTCACCGGGCCCTCCCCCGAAGGTCTGCAGTGCGGTGAGCGCGGCGAGCAGCGCCACCGGAAGCAACACCGCCAGCCGGCGGACGAGCGGCCGTTCCAGCAAGCCCGCCGGCACGGAGAGACCGAGCAGTTTCACCAGGTAGCACCCGACTGCCGTCAGCCCGATCGCGATCCACACGCTCATCGCGGCACCCCCGCGTCCCCGCTCCCGCCCCCCGGCCGGGCGTCGCGACGCGCCGGCTCCTCCGCTCCGGCGGTGGCGCTGCGCCGCGAACGTGCGCGCGCGCCGGAGACCAGCAGCACCGCCGGCGCCGCGGCTGCCGCCACCAGGACCGGCACACCGGCCGGCAGCAGGGGTACGCACACCAGCGCGAGCAGGACCGCCAGCGCCGCCGTCGCCCGCTCCCGCGCCCCGCCGAGCATGGGTGCCAGGAGTGCCAGGAACACAGCGGGGCCCGCGGCGTCCAGTCCCCACGCCGCCGGATCGCCCAGCGCCCCGGCGCCCACCGCTCCGAGGAGGGTGGTCAGGTTCCACAGCACGTAGAGGGTGGCTCCCGTGACGGCGAAGCCGAGACGTGCCGCTCTCGGGTCCGACTGCGCGAGAGTCACGGCCGAGGTCTCGTCGATCACCCAGTGCGCAGCCAGCGGTCGCCGCCAGCCCCGCACCCGGAGCAGCCCGGCGAGCCGGAGACCGTAGAAGGCGTTCCGCGCGCCCAGGAAGAAGGCGCCCGCCGCCGCCGTGTACGGATTGCCGCCCGCAGCGACGGCGCCGACGAGTGCGAACTGCGAGGCGCCGGTGAACACCAGGAGGCTCAGCACGCAGGCCTGGAGGACGGAGAGTCCCGCGCTCGCCGCCGTCACGCCGAAGGCGAAGCCGGAGAGCCCGACGGCGACCCCGACCCCGAGCCCGTCGCGAACCGCCGCACGGCGCGCCACGGTGGCGTCCGGCACCGGAACCGACGGGGCGGGGGTGGTGACGGGAGCGGCCGGGCGGTCGGGAGGACCGGTCACGGGCTGTCCCGCCCGGGGCGGGGCCGGTGGCACCGGCGGTTCCTGGGCTGTCACGGGTTCACGGTAGCCCCGTGCGTCGTACCGGCACCCGCCTCGTTCTCCTGGCGGACACCCGGCCGCCTGGCCCGGCCCGGCCGAGGAACGCCCGCGGGTGCCCCGCCGGTGAACCGTGACCGCATTACGGGGCGGGCGGCGCATCGCCCCGCGGTGACCGCCGGGACACCCGCGTGCCGTCCGCACGCCGGTGTCGGTGGCAGGGTGCACGATGGTCGCATGACCGATCGCCCCGCCGCGGTGCCCGAGCACTTCTCCCCCGCCGTGCGGGCCTGGTTCTCGGGGGCCTTCGACGCGCCGACCGCCGCCCAGGCGGGTGCCTGGGAGGCCATCGGGGCGGAGTCGGACGCGCTGGTCGTCGCCCCCACCGGCTCCGGGAAGACGCTGGCGGCCTTCCTGGCCGCTCTGGACCGCCTCTCCTCGGTCCCGCCGCCCGCCGAGGCGGAGAAGCGCTGCAGAGTGCTCTACATCTCGCCGCTGAAGGCGCTGGCGGTGGATGTGGAACGCAACCTCCGTTCGCCGCTGACCGGCATCCGGCAGGAGTCGGTCCGGCTCGGCCTGCCGGAGCCCGACATCCGGGTCGCCATCCGTTCCGGCGACACCCCGGCGGCCGACCGGCGTGCCATGGCACGCCGACCGCCCGACATCCTCATCACCACTCCCGAGTCGCTCTTCCTCATGCTCACCTCCGCCGCCAGATCGGCGCTCGCCGGGGTGGAGACCGTGATCCTCGACGAGGTGCACGCCGTCGCCGGGACCAAGCGGGGCGCGCACCTCGCCCTGACGCTGGAGCGGCTGGACGAGCTGCTGCCGCGGCCCGCACGGCGCATCGGGCTCTCCGCGACGGTCCGCCCGGTGGAGGAGGTCGCCCGGTTCCTGTCGCCGCGCCGTGGGGCGACGGTGGTGCAGCCGCCCTCCGGCAAGGAGTTCCGGCTGTCGGTGGAGGTGCCCGTCCCCGACATGAGCGAGCTGGGCGGGTCACGCCTCCCGGAGGCGGCGGACGATCCGGCGGACCCGAGCGCAGCCGACCGGCCGTCGATCTGGCCCTCCGTGGAGGAGCGGATCGTGGACCTCGTCCGCGCCCACCGCTCCACCATCGTCTTCGTCAACTCGCGCCGCCTCGCGGAACGCCTCTGCAACCGCCTGAACGAGATCGCGTACGAGCGGGACACCGGCGAGGCGCTGCCGGAGGAGCACGGCCCGGCCGAGCTGATGGGCGGCTCCGGGGCCGGCGCGTCGGCCCCGGCGGTGCTGGCGCGCGCCCACCACGGCTCGGTGTCGAAGGAGCAGCGGGCGCGGGTCGAGGAGGAGCTCAAGGCGGGCCGGCTGCCCGCCGTCGTGGCCACGTCGAGCCTGGAGCTCGGCATCGACATGGGCGCCGTCGACCTGGTGATCCAGGTCGAGTCCCCGCCCTCCGTGGCGTCGGGCCTCCAGCGCGTGGGGCGCGCGGGCCACCAGGTCGGCGCCGTCTCCTCGGGGGTGGTGCTGCCGAAGTACCGGGGTGACCTGGTGCAGTCAGCGGTGGTGACGGAACGGATGCGGTCGGGAGCGATCGAGGCGCTGCGGGTGCCCGCCAACCCGCTGGACGTCCTGGCGCAGCAACTGGTGGCCATGACCGCGATGGACAGCTGGGACGTCGACGAACTGCTGCTCCTGACCCGCCGCGCGGCACCGTTCGCCTCGCTCCCGGAATCCGCCTACCACGGCGTGCTCGACATGCTGGCGGGACGCTACCCCTCCGACGCGTTCGCGGAGCTGCGGCCCCGCCTCGTGTGGGACCGGGTGGCCGGCACGGTGACGGGGCGGCCCGGCGCGCAGCGGCTCGCGGTCACCTCGGGAGGCACGATCCCGGACCGGGGGCTGTTCGGTGTCTTCCTCGCCGGGGAGGCGGGCCCGCGCGGCGGGGGTCGCCGGGTCGGGGAGCTCGACGAGGAGATGGTGTACGAGTCGCGGGTGGGCGACGTCTTCACCCTGGGCACCACCTCCTGGCGGATCGAGGACATCACGCGCGACCAGGTGCTGGTCTCCCCCGCCCCGGGGGTTCCCGGGCGGCTGCCGTTCTGGAAGGGCGACCAGCTGGGGCGCCCGCTGGAGCTCGGCCGGGCGCTGGGCGCCTTCCTGCGGGAGGTCGGGGCCCTCGCTCCGGACAGCGCCCGCGAACGGCTCACCGCCGCCGGGCTGGACGAGTGGGCGGTGGACAACCTTCTCGCCTACCTGACCGAGCAACGCGAGGCGTGCGGCCACATCCCGGACGACCGGACCATCGTGGTCGAACGCTTCCGCGACGAGCTGGGCGACTGGCGGGTGGTGGTGCACTCTCCGTTCGGAGCGCAGGTGCACGCGCCGTGGGCGGTCGCCCTGGGCGCGCGACTGAGCGAACGCTACGGCCTGGACGCGCAGGTGCTGCACGCCGACGACGGCCTGGTGCTGCGCCTCCCGGACGCCGACCTCCTCGGCATGGCGGACGACGGCGACCCCCTTCCCGACGCCGGTGGTGACGAGGCGCCGCTGGGCGCCGAGGACGTGCTGTTCGGCGCCGAGGAGATCGAGCAGGTCGTCACGGACCAGGTGGGAGGATCGGCGCTCTTCGCGTCGCGCTTCCGGGAGTGCGCAGCGCGGGCACTGCTGCTGCCGCGCCGCAACCCGGGCAGGCGGACGCCGCTCTGGCAGCAGCGCCAGCGGGCGCACCAGCTGCTCTCGGTGGCGAGCGAGTTCGGTTCTTTCCCCATCGTCCTGGAGGCGGTGCGCGAGTGCCTCCAGGACGTGTTCGACCTCCCCGGGTTGCGCGAGCTGATGGCGGACGTCGAGTCGCGCCGGGTGCGCACGGTCGAGGTGACCACCCGTGAGCCCTCGCCCTTCGCCAGGTCGCTGCTGTTCGGGTACGTGGCCCAGTACCTCTAC
Organism: Streptomyces spiramenti; assembly: GCF_012034385.1. Taxonomy (GTDB): domain Bacteria; phylum Actinomycetota; class Actinomycetes; order Streptomycetales; family Streptomycetaceae; genus Streptomyces; species Streptomyces spiramenti. The sequence goes on along the minus strand of NZ_JAAVJB010000223.1, from coordinate 1,275 downwards.
GAGGGCGACTCGCCGCTGGCGGAGCGGCGGGCCGCTGCGCTGTCGCTGGACTCCCGACTGCTGTCGGAGCTGCTGGGACAGGCGGAGCTGCGCGAGCTGCTGGACGCGGACGTGCTCGTCGAGCTGGAACGGGAACTCCAGTGGCTGGCCCAGGACCGCCGGGTCAAGGACGTGGAGGGCGTCGCCGACGTCCTGCGGGTGCTCGGTCCGCTGACGGACGAGGAGCTGACGGCGCGCGGGGCACGGCCCGAGTGGGCGTCGGAGCTCGGAGCGGCCCGCCGGGCGATCAGCGTACGGATCGGGGGCCGCGAGCACTGGGCGGCGATCGAGGACGCCGGGCGCCTGCGGGACGCTCTCGGCGCGGCGCTCCCGGTGGGCGTCCCGGAGGCGTTCACCGAACCCGTCGCGGAGCCGCTGATCGACCTGCTGGCGAGGTTCGCCCGGACCCACGGACCGTTCACCACCTCCGAGGCGGCGGCCCGCTTCGGGTTGGGACGGGCGGTCGCCGAGGGTGCCCTGGCGGGCATGACCGCCTCGGGGCGGCTGGTGCGGGGGGCCTTCCACCCGGCCCGGCCCGCGGGCGACGCAGGGCAGGAGTGGTGCGACCCGGCGGTACTGCGCCGGTTGCGACGGCGCTCGCTCGCGGCGCTGCGTGAGGAGCTGGAGCCGGTGCCGCCGGCCGCGCTCGCCGAGTTCCTCCCGCAGTGGCAGCACGTGTCGGCCGCCTCGGGCGACGGCGGTCTGCGCGGGCTGGACGGCCTGGTCCGTGCGGTCGAGCAGTTGCAGGGCGCCCCCGTTCCGGCATCCGCGCTGGAGCGGCTGGTGCTGCCCGCACGGGTACGCGGCTACGCGCCGGCGATGCTGGACGAGCTGATGGTCTCGGGCGAGGTCCTGTGGGCCGGTGCGGGATCACTGGCCGGGAAAGACGGCTGGGTGTCGTTGTTCCCGGCGGACTCCGCACCGCAGCTGCTGCACGAACCGCACCCGCTGGAGCTGACCGAAGCGCACCGGGCGGTGCTCGACGCCCTGAAGGGCGGGTTCGGCCTGTTCTTCCGGGACATCGCCGCGCGGGTGGGCGCGTCGGGGGTGGCGGCGGGCGACGCCGCGCTGGCCGAGGCGGTCTGGGAACTGGCGTGGTCCGGTCGGCTGACCAACGACACCCTCGGCCCGCTGCGGTCCCTGCTCGGTTCGGGCCGGACGGCGGGGTCGACGGCGCACCGGGCGCGCCGGTCGCCGCCTCGCGCCCGGTACGGCGGGCGTGGCGGCCTGCCGGGG
>NZ_JAAVJB010000222.1 GCF_012034385.1 Streptomyces spiramenti | reverse complement strand
CCGCCGGCCCGCACACCCGCCGGTTGCGCGGCGGTCGTGGCGCACGCCGACGCCCCCGCGCCGGGGCGTCGGGGGCGTGTCGGTCGCCGGTGGGCGGGCGCTGTCCGCAGGAGTCCGTGGGCGCCGTCGCGCCGTCGCGCCGTCCGGCGGGTCGGTCAGCCGGCGTGCAGGACGTGGCCGGTGTCGGCCACTCGCTCGTACTCCTCGCCGCGGGCAGGGGCCTCGCCCGCACCCTGGACAGGGGCGCCGTCCTCGCGGTGGACGGGGGCCCCGTCGCGGTTGGCGATGCCGCGGCGGGCACGGCCGAGCAGCTCCTCGCGCTCGTCCTCGGTCAGGCCGCCCCAGACCCCGTAGGGCTCGCGGACGGTGAGCGCGTGTGCCGCGCACTCGGCGCGGACCGGGCAGCGCATGCACACCTCCTTGGCCGAGGCCTCGCGGGCGCTGCGAGCGGCGCCGCGCTCGCCTTCGGGGTGGAAGAAGAGCGAACTGTCCACCCCGCGGCAGGCGGCGAGCAGCTGCCAGTCCCAGAGGTCGGCGTTCGGGCCTGGGAGGCGGGAGAAATCTGCCATGGGGTTCCCCTCGAACGAGATACGTGCGCTCTGCGGTGTCAGGGCGTATCCGGTCAATCACGTCTCCACGCGCATGAACGTGGATGTAAATATGACTACTAACCGAATATAGCTTTATGTACTCGTCATGGGGTCAAGAAGCTCTAAACGGGTTAAAACCGTCGCTCCGGCGTGTTGTGCCACTGCCGCCACATCGGTCACCAGGTCGTCACATAGGGTGTTCCTCGGTGGGTGAGGGGTGTCGGGGAGGTTCGGCACCGCTGCGCGGGAACCGGCCGGTCGCGGCCGGAAGGGCGGCGGAAGGGCAGGCGAAGCAGCCGTAACTCTTTCGGGTGACCGTCGTTGAGAAGGCGAGGCGGATGGCGGAGACCACCACTCGGGCGGGTGTCCGAGTCCCGTCGCCCGCACCGGTGACGACTTAACTCAGCCTGGAGGTACCAGGGATGCGCATCAGCTTCGGAGGCCGCTCATGACGTCCGTCCTCGTCTGCGACGACTCGCCGCTCGCCCGCGAGGCGCTCCGCCGGGCGGTCGCGACCGTCCCCGGCGTCGAGCGGGTGACCACCGCGGCCAACGGTGAGGAGGTGCTGCGCCGCTGGGGCGCCGACCGCTCCGACCTGATCCTCATGGACGTCCGGATGCCCGGCCTCGGCGGTGTCGAGACGGTCCGCCGTCTGCTCTCCGCGGACCCGGGGGCCCGGATCATCATGCTGACCGTGGCGGAGGACCTCGACGGCGTGGCCCTCGCCGTCGCCGCCGGTGCCCGCGGCTACCTCCACAAGGACGCCTCCCGTGCCGAACTGCGTGCCACGGTCACCCAGGCGCTGGCGGACCCGACCTGGCGTCTCGCCCCGCGTCGGCTCCGCTCCTCGGACATGGGTGCCGCGCCCACGCTCACCGCGCGCGAGATCCAGGTCCTGGAGGGCATGAGCCACGGCCGCTCCAACGCCGAGATCGGCCGCGAACTGTTCCTCTCCGAGGACACCGTGAAGACCCACGCCCGCCGCCTCTTCAAGAAGCTCGGCGCCTCCGACCGCGCCCACGCGGTGGCGCTCGGCTTCCGCTGGGGGCTGGTCCGCTGACCGCCGGCCGTTGCCGTGCGGCGGGTGAGGTGCGGCCTCGCGGCTGAAAAATCCGCGTCTGACGCATGCTGGAGACATGACGCTCCCAGGGGACGAGACGAAGCCGCGGTCCGACCCGGCGCCCGCGACCATGCCCGGCGCGGTCCGCGAGGTCGAACCGGCCGCGCCGGCCGGGTCCGGTAACGAGTCGGTGCACAACTCCGACCGCGGTGGGGCGTCCGGTGCGACGGCAGTGCACCATGGTGGGATGCGCGAAAACGAGTCCTCGGCGATCGGCGCCCTGGTGCATCGTGCGGTGGAGGGCGATCCCCGCGCCACCCACGACCTGCTCGCGCACGTCCACCCGTTGGCCCGGCGCTACTGCCGGGCCCGGCTCAGCAGGCTCCCCGGTGACGCCCGGCACTTCGTCGACGACCTCGCGCAGGAAGTCTGCCTGGCCGTGTTGTGCGCGCTGCCGCACTACCGGGACACCGGGCGCCCGTTCGACGCCTTCGTCGTCGGCATCGCGCGCCACAAGATCGTCGATCTCCAGCGGGCGGCCATGCGGCACCCGGGCTCGACGGTGGTCTCCGCCGACGAGATGCCCGAGCGGCCCGACGACTCCCTCGGGCCCGAGGAGCGCGCGCTGTTGACCAGTGACGCCGAGTGGGCGGCGAAGCTGCTGGACAACCTGCCCGACAACCTCCGCCGCCTGGTGCTGCTGCGCGTCGCCGTCGGTCTGACCGCCGAGGAGACGGGGCAGCAGCTCGGCATGTCCCCGGGCGCGGTCCGGGTGGCCCAGCACCGCGCGCTGAACCGGCTGCGCGAGTTGGCCGACCACGGCTGACCGGCTCCGACGGACCCGGTTTCCGCACGGGCCGGTGTCCGTGGCACCGTCGGGGGTGACGCGTCGCCGCCTCGGGCGGGGGCGCGGGCCACGTGCAGGCCCCTCCGGCCGGGCGGAAGCCGAAGTGCCAGGCACTACCATGGGGCGAAGGGCAGAGCAAGAGGGCTGGAAGGGTGTCATGACGGATTACGTCGACGGAGTACCGGGGAAGTTCGCCACACTGGGGCTGACCTACGACGATGTGCTGCTGGTCCCCGGCCCGGCCGACATGACGCCCGAGGAGATCAGTACCCGCTCCCGCGTCTCCCGCAACGTCAGCGTGAACATCCCGCTGCTGTCAGCGGCCATGGACAAGGTCACCGAGGCCCGCATGGCCATCGCGATGGCCCGCCAGGGCGGCGTCGGCGTGCTGCACCGCAACCTCTCCGTCGAGGAGCAGGCGGCACAGGTGGACCGGGTGAAGCGGTCGGAGTCCGGGATGGTGACCGACCCGATCACCATCCGGCCGGACGCCAGCCTCCAGGAGGCGGACGAGCTGTGCGGCCGGTTCCGCATCAGCGGTGTGCCGGTGACCGACGCCGCGGGGAAGCTGCTCGGCATCGTCACCAACCGCGACATGGCGTTCGAGACCGACCGGAGCCGGCAGGTCCGCGAGGTCATGACCCCGATGCCGCTGGTGACGGGGAAGGTGGGCATCTCCGGCCAGGACGCCATGGAGCTGCTGCGCCGCCACAAGATCGAGAAGCTGCCGCTGGTCGACGGCGCCGGCATGCTCAAGGGGCTCATCACCGTCAAGGACTTCGTCAAGGCGGAGAAGTACCCGCGTGCCGCCAAGGACGCGGACGGCCGCCTGATCGTGGGCGCCGCCGTGGGCGTCGCCGGTGACTCCTACGAGCGCGCCCAGGCGCTGGTAGAGGCCGGTGTCGACTTCATCGTCGTGGACATCGCGCAGGGCCACTCCAGGCTGGTCCCGGAGATGATCGCCAAGATCAAGGCCAACCACTCGGACGTCGACGTCGTCGGCGGCAACGTCGCCACCCGGGACGCCGCACAGGCGCTGGTGGACGCCGGCGCGGACGGCATCAAGGTGGGCGTCGGGCCGGGCTCGATCTGCACCACCCGCGTCGTCGCCGGCGTGGGCGTCCCGCAGATCACCGCCATCCACGAGGCGTCGCTGGCCGCCGGCCCGGCCGGCGTACCGGTCATCGGTGACGGCGGCCTCCAGTACAGCGGTGACATCGCCAAGGCGCTGGTCGCCGGCGCGGACACGGTGATGCTGGGCAGCCTGCTGGCCGGCTGCGAGGAGTCGCCGGGCGAACTGCGCTTCATCAACGGCAAGCAGTTCAAGTCGTACCGGGGGATGGGTTCCCTCGGCGCGATGCAGACCCGCGGCGAGTCGCGCTCCTACTCCAAGGACCGCTACTTCCAGCAGGCGGTCAACGACGACGAGAAGCTGATCCCCGAGGGCATCGAGGGGCAGGTCCCCTACCGCGGGCCGCTCTCCTCTGTCGTGCACCAGCTCGTCGGCGGCCTGCACCAGTCGATGTTCTACCTCGGCGGTCGCACCGTCGACGACATCAAGCGCGACGGCCGCTTCGTCCGGATCACCGCGGCGGGGCTCAAGGAGAGCCACCCGCACGACATCCAGATGACCACCGAGGCGCCGAACTACTCGGGGCGCTGATCCGGGCGGGGTCCCACCCCGCACGGGTCAGGCGGGTTCCCGTCCCGCCCACTGACGGCACCATGCCCACGGGCCCGGTCGGCATCAGCCGCCGGGCCCGCGGCGCGCCCGCCCCGGCCCCGGCCAACCGCCACGGCGTCGGGGATACTGGCCCAGACGGCAGACCGTACGGAAGGTTCCACAAGTGACTGAGATCGAGATCGGACGCGGCAAGCGCGGCCGCCGGGCGTACGCGTTCGACGACATCGCCGTGGTGCCCAGCCGGCGCACCCGCGACCCGAAGGAGGTCTCGATCGCCTGGCAGATCGACGCCTACCGCTTCGAGCTGCCCTTCCTGGCCGCGCCGATGGACTCCGTCGTCTCGCCGGCGACCGCGATCCGCATCGGTGAGATGGGCGGCCTCGGTGTCCTGAACCTCGAAGGTCTGTGGACCCGTTACGAGGATCCGGAGCCGCTGCTCCAGGAGATCGCCGAGCTGGAGGAGGAGTCCGCCAACAAGCGCCTCCAGGAGATCTACTCGGCGCCGATCCAGGAGGAGCTGATCGGCCGCCGGCTGAAGGAGGTCCGCGACGCCGGTGTCGTCACCGCCGCGGCGCTCTCCCCGCAGCGCACCGCCCAGTTCTCCAAGGCCGTCGTCGACGCCGGGGTGGACATCTTCGTCATCCGCGGTACGACGGTCTCGGCCGAGCACGTCTCGGGCGCGGCCGAGCCGCTGAACCTGAAGCAGTTCATCTACGAGCTGGACGTCCCGGTCATCGTCGGCGGCTGCGCGACCTACACGGCCGCGCTCCACCTGATGCGCACCGGCGCGGCCGGTGTTCTCGTCGGCTTCGGCGGCGGTGCCGCGCACACCACCCGCAACGTGCTCGGCATCCAGGTCCCGATGGCCACGGCCGTCGCCGATGTCGCCGCCGCGCGCCGCGACTACCTCGACGAGTCGGGCGGCCGGTACGTCCACGTCATCGCGGACGGTGGTGTCGGCTGGTCCGGTGACCTGCCCAAGGCCGTGGCGTGCGGCGCCGACGCGATCATGATGGGGTCGCCGCTGGCCCGCGCCACCGACGCCCCCGGCCGGGGTCACCACTGGGGCATGGAGGCGGTCCACGAGGACGTGCCGCGCGGCAAGAAGGTGCACCTGGGCACGGTCGGCAGCACCGAGGAGGTGCTCACCGGCCCGTCCAACACCCCCGACGGTTCGATGAACTTCTTCGGCGCCCTGCGCCGGGCCATGGCGACCACCGGCTACAGCGAGCTGAAGGAGTTCCAGCGCGTCGAGGTCATGGTGGCCCGCTCCCGCTGAGCCACGGCCTCACCCCGCATCGCACACCTGGCCGCCCGGGAACGTGGACGTCACGTTCCCGGGCGGCCAGGTGCGTGACGCCCACGTCCTCCGTGACGGCGGGGAGCGGGGGACGTTCAGAGGCGGTGGCAGGCGCCGGCGGGGGTGGCGCCCCGGGTGTCGAGGAGCAGCTGCGCCTTGGCGGCGAGCCCGTGCAGGTCGTAGACGCCGTGGTGCTGGAGCAGCAGGGTGAGGTCGGCGTCGGCCGCCGCCTCGTAGAGGCCGTCGGCGCGCGGCACGGGGCGACCGCCGGGGCGCCAGTGGGCGACGTAGGGGTCGTGGAAGGACAGTTGGGCGCCGAGGTCGCGCAGGCGGGCGGCGATCTCGCGCGCGGGGGCGCCCTCCTCGTCGGCGACGTCCGGCTGGTAGGTGACGCCGAGCAGCAGGACGCGGGCGCCGCGCAGGGACTTTCCGTGCTCGTTGAGGAGCGTCGCGACGCGCTGGGTCACGTAACGAGGCATGCGTTCGTTGACCTCCTGGGCCAGTTCCACCATGCGCGGCGGGTGTCCGGGGATGCGGCGGGCCGTCGGCAGGCAGCCGGGGTCGACCGGCACGCTGTGGCCGCCGACCCCGGGCCCGGGACGGAAGACCGGGAAGCCGGCGGGGTTGGTCTCCGCGCAGCGCAGGACGTCCCAGAGGTCCACGCCGAGATCGTGGCAGAGCACGGCCATCTCGTTGACGAAGGCGGTGTTGACGTGGCGGAAGTTGGTCTCCAGCACCTTGACGGTCTCCGCCTCCTTCGGGCCGCGCGCCCTGACCACCTTCTCGGCGAGCCGCCCGTAGAACGCGACCGCCGCCTCGGTGCAGGCGGCGGTCAGGCCGCCGATGACGCGCGGTGCGGCCCCGGGGTCCCGGCGGCCGGCGTCGCCGCGCGGGGTCTCGGCGCGGGAGGGGTCGACGCGGGAGGGGGAGTAGGCGAGGTGGAAGTCGCGCCCGGCCCGCAGCCCCGATCCCTCTTCCAGCAGCGGGCGCACCACCTCCTCGGTGGTGCCCGGATAGACGGGCGTCTCCAGCACGACGAGGCTGTGCGGCCGGAGCCCGGGGGCGAGCGCTCGGGCGGCGGCGCGTACGCCGTCGAGGTCGAGGGTGCGGTCCGGGCCGAGCGGCGCCGGTTCGCAGATCAGCGCCGCCCGCACCCGGCTGAGGACGGCGGTGTCGCTGGTCGCGGTGAAGCCGACGGCGAGCATGCGGCGGAGCTCCGCGGCGCTGAGCGATCCGTCGACGGGCGGACGCCCGGCGCGCAGCGCGGCTGCCTCGCCCGGGTCGCTGGTGAAGCCGACGGTGACGACGGACTGGGCGGTGGCGGCCTGTGCGGCGGGCAGACCGAGGTGGCCCAGGCCGAGGATGGCGAGATCTGCGGGCATGTGGGGAGCCCCTTCCGCGATCGAATGCCACAAAGGATCGAATGCATCCAAGGTGAGTAACTGAGTGTCAGTTTAAGCTCATATATGACAGATAAGTCGCATTGTTCAGCGCGCGCGTTCCCCATGGGCCCCGGCCGACCCGCCCTCCCCGGGCGTTTCCCTTTGGTGATCCGACGCGGACACGGCGAACCCGTGCGGTGCGTTCCGGCGGCCGTCCCGAGCACTGGCTGAAACGAACGGGCCGCGTTCCGTGGTGGTGCGTCCTGTTACCGTTCAACCGCCGGGACAGCGCCGCGACCCACGACGGACCCGGCGCGGCCGGGTCCGCCCGGGCCGGGACGCGGAGTCACAGGGAGCCCCACATGCCCGAACCCGAAGACCCTGATCCGACGGCCCCCACCGTCGCCCTCGTCGACGACCACCCGGCGGTGCTCGCGGGGCTCGCCGCCTGGTACGCGGCGGCCGAGCCGCCCATCGAGGTCGTGGCCTCCGGAGCCGACCCCGCCGTCGTGCTCGACGGACCGGGGAGCCGTGCGGACGTGGTGGTGCTCGACCTCCAGCTCTCGCGCACCGGGCCGTCCTACGACGCGCTGCGCCAACTGGCCGAGGAGGGCCGGGCCGTCATCGTCTACACCATGCTGGACAGCGCCGACGTGGCGCTGACCTCGCTCGACCTCGGTGCCTACACCTACCTCACCAAGGCCGAGGGGGACCGCCACCTCGTGGCGGCGACCCGCGCAGCCGCGCAGAACCTGCCCTACACCCCGCCCGCCCTCGCGGGGGCCTTCGGCAGCGACACCCGCCCCGGCCGGCCGGAGCTGGCGCCGCGTGAGGTGGACGTGCTCCTGGAGTGGTTCCAGTGCGAGTCCAAGCGGATGGTCGCGCAGAGCCTGGGGCTCTCGGTGCACACCGTCGCCACCTACCTGGACCGGGTGCGGATCAAGTACGCCAACGCCGGCCGTCCCGCGCACACCAAGGCGCTGCTGGTCGCCCGCGCGCTCCAGGACGGTCTGGTCGCCCTGGAGGAGCTCTGACCGCCCCCGTCCCGGAGCCCCTCCCGGAGCCGGGTCACCGGTCCCGGGCGGCCGGGGGTCACCCCGGCGGTGTCGCGCTCCGTGCCGGAGCCGCCGACGCGTCGGGGAGCTCGTCACCCGCCTCCTCCGCGGCGGGCAGCCGGTAGGACGCCTCCACCCACAGCCGCCCCTCGTCGGTGACCTCGCGGACGCGCACGGCGGTGGCCGGTGCCGTCGCCGTGGCGGCGGTCGGCGCTGTCGGCGGGGCCGGATCGCCCGGGTCCGGGCCGGGGGGCGGCGCCACCAACG
>NZ_JAAVJB010000221.1 GCF_012034385.1 Streptomyces spiramenti | reverse complement strand
GGCTCCCCGTCGTCCCCGCTCCCCGCGGGGGCCGGGCCGATGGCGGGGACACCGCGCGGCGGCTCCAGCACGCCGAGGCCGCCGGCCTCGGCGACCCGGTTCTCGGCCGCGCGGTCCGCGGCCTCTATGGCGAGGGCCCCTGCCGCCAGCTCCCCGTAGCCGGGCGGCGGCAACTCCGCCGGGTACAGCGGCAGGTACAGCGTGAAGGTCGAGCCGCGGGCCGGTTCGCTGGCCGCGTCGATCTCACCGCCGAGAAGCCGCGCGATCTCCCGGCTGATCGAGAGGCCCAGCCCCGTACCGCCGTACTTGCGGCTGGTGGTGCCGTCGGCCTGCTTGAACGCCTCGAAGATCACCCGCATCTTGCTCGGGGCGATCCCGATGCCGGTGTCGGTCACCGCGAACGCGACCAGCGGGGCGGTCGAGTCGACGACCGCCCCGATCTCCATCATGTGCTGCCGGATCTCCTCCGGCACCCCCTCGGAAGCCGGTCGGATCACCAGCTCCACAGAGCCGGCCTCGGTGAACTTCACGGCGTTGGAGAGCAGGTTGCGCAGCACCTGGAGCAGACGCTGCTCGTCCGTGTGCAGGGTCGCCGGCAACTCCGGCGACACCCGCACCGAGAACTCCAGGTTCTTCTCCGCGGTGAGGGGTCGCACGGACGCCTCGACGTAGTCGACCAACTGCACCAGCGCGATCCGCGTGGGCGACACGTCCATCTTGCCCGCCTCGACCTTGGACAGGTCCAGGATGTCGTTGATCAGCTGCAGCAGGTCGGAACCCGCCCCGTGGATCGTCTCGGCGAACTCCACCTGCTTGCCCGTGAGGTTCCCCTCGCTGTTGTCGGCCAGCAGCTTGGCGAGGATCAGCAGCGAGTTCAGCGGCGTCCGCAACTCGTGCGACATGTTCGCCAGGAACTCCGACTTGTACTGCATGGAGACCGCCAGCTGTTCGGCGCGCTCCTCCAGCACCTGCCGCGCCTGCTCGATCGCGGAGTTCTTCACCTCGATGTCACGGTTGGTGGAGGCCAGCTGGTCGGCCTTGTCCTTCAGCTCCAGGTTGGAGTCCTGGAGCGCGCGCTGCTGCCGCTCCAGCTCGACCGAGCGCTTCTCCAGCTGGTCGGCCAGCTCGCGCGACTGCGTCAGCAGCACCTCGGTACGGGTGTTGACCGCGATGGTGTTGACACTGGTGGCGATCATCTCCGCCATCTGCCCCAGGAAGTCCCGCTGGATCTGGGTGAACGGCTGGAAGGAGGCGAGCTCCACCACGCCCAGCACCCGGTCCTCGAAGAGGACGGGCAGCACCACCACGTGTGCCGGCTGCGCCTCCCCCAGCCCCGAGGAGATCTTGAGGTACCCCTCCGGCGTCTGCCCGTAGAAGATCGCCCGCCGCTGCTGGGCGGCGGTGCCGATGAGCGACTCACCCGGCCGGAACACCGTCGGCATGCTGCCGGGCGCGATGGCGTAGCTGCTGATCAGCTGCAGCTCGTAGCCGCTCTCGCCTGCTCCCGCCACCACGTCGGTGTCACCGCCCGCGGGCTTCGCCAGGTAGAACGCGCCGTGCTGCGCGGAGACGGCCGGCGCCAGCTCGCCCATGATGAGGTTCGCCACATCGGTGAGGTCGCGACGGCCCTGCATCAGCCCGGAGATCCGGGCGAGGTTGGACTTGAGCCAGTCCTGCTCCTTGTTGGCGAGCGTGGTCTCCCGTAGGTTCCGGATCATCGTGTTGATGTTGTCCTGGAGCACCAGGATCTCGCCGGCGGCCTCCGCGTCGATCTTCACGCTGTGGTCGCCGCGGGTCACGGCCGTCGCCACGCGGGCGATGTTGCGGACCTGGCGGGTGAGGTTCCCCGCCATCTCGTTGACGGACTCGGTGAGTTCCTTCCAGGTACCGGCGACGTCACGCACGCGGGCCTGACCGCCGAGCTGCCCGTCGGTGCCCACCTCGCGCGCCACCCGGGTGACCTGCTCCGCGAACGACGACAGCTGGTCCACCATCGTGTTGATGGTGGTCTTCAGCTCCAGGATCTCGCCCCGGGCGTCGATGTCCATCTTCTTGGTGAGGTCACCGCGGGCGATGGCCGTCGTCACCATCGCGATGTTGCGGACCTGGCCGGTCAGGTTGTTGGCCATGCCGTTCACCGACTCGGTGAGGTCCTTCCACGTACCAGAGACGCCGGGCACGTGCGCCTGGCCGCCCAGACGCCCTTCCGTGCCCACCTCGCGCGCCACCCGGGTCACCTGCTCCGCGAACGACGACAGGGTCGTGACCATGGTGTTGACGGAGTCGGCGAGCTGCGCGATCTCACCGGAGGCCTCGACCGTGACGCTCTTGGAGAGGTCGCCGTTGGCGACAGCGGTCGCGACGCCGGAGATGTTCCGCACCTGTTCGGTGAGGTTGCGGGCCATCAGGTTCACGTTGTCGGTGAGGTCCTTCCAGATGCCGGAGACCCCCCGCACCTGCGCCTGACCGCCCAGCTGCCCCTCGGTACCCACCTCACGGGCGACGCGCGTCACCTGGTCGGCGAAGGACGACAGCTGGTCCACCATGGTGTTCACGGTGGTCACCAGGGCGAGGATCTCGCCCTGCGCGTCGACGATGATCTTCTTCGTGAGGTCGCCCTTGGCGACCGCCGTGGTGACCTCGGCGATGCTCCGCACCTGCGCGGTGAGGTTGTTCGCCATGCCGTTCACGGACTGCGTGAGGTCCTTCCAGGTCCCCGCCACACCCCGAACCTCGGCCTGGCCGCCCAGCCGCCCCTCGGTGCCCACCTCACGGGCCACCCGGGTGACCTCCTCGGCGAACGAGGAGAGGTTGTCCACCATCGTGTTGATGGTGTTCTTGACCTCCAGGATCTCGCCCTGCGCGTCCACCGTGATCTTCTGCGACAGGTCGCCCCGGGCGACTGCGGTCGCGACCTGGGCAATCCCCCGGACCTGCCCCGTCAGGTTCGATGCCATGCCGTTCACGGAGTGCGTGAGGTCGCGCCACACGCCGTCCACGCCGGGGACCTGCGCCTGGCCGCCGAGGCGGCCCTCGGTGCCCACCTCCAGGGCGACCCGGGTCACCTGCTCGGCGAACGACGACAGCTGGTCCACCATCGTGTTGATGGTGTTCTTGACCTCCAGGATCTCGCCCCGGGCGTCCACCGTGATCTTCTGCGACAGGTCGCCCTGCGCCACCGCGGTCGTCACGTGCGCGATCCCGCGCACCTGGGAGGTCAGGTTGGACGCCATGGAGTTCACGGAGTCCGTGAGGCCCTTCCAGACGCCCGCGACGCCGTCCACGTGCGCCTGACCGCCCAGCCGCCCCTCCGTGCCCACCTCGGTGGCCACCTGGGTCACCTGGTCGGCGAAGGACGACAGCTGGTCGACCATCGTGTTGACGGTCACCTTGAGGTCGAGCATCTCGCCCGCGACGTCGACGGTCACCTTCTGCGTCAGATCACCGTTGGCCACCGCGGTCGTCACCGTCGCGATGTCCCGCACCTGGGCCGTCAGGTTCCGGAACGCGGTGTTCACCGATTCCGTGAGGTCCTTCCAGGCGCCGGCCACGCCGTCGACCCGTGCCTGACCGCCCAGCGCACCCTCGTCACCGATCTCCCGGGCGACGCGCGTCACCTCGAACTGGAACGACGACAGCTGGTCCACCATCGTGTTCACGGTGTTCTTCAGCCCGAGCATCTCGCCCGCGACGTCGACGGTCACCTTCTGCGTCAGATCACCGTTGGCCACCGCCGTGGTCACCGTCGCGATGTCCCGCACCTGGGCCGTCAGGTCGCGGAACGCGGTGTTCACCGAGTCGGTGAGGTCCTTCCACGTCCCCGCGACCCCCTGCACCCGGGCCTGACCGCCGAGCTTGCCCTCGGTGCCGATCTCGCTGGCGGTGCGGGTGACCTCGTCCGCGAAGGTCCGCAGCGTCTCGGTCATCGCGTTGATCGTCTCGGCCAGCTGCGCGATCTCGCCGCGAGCGGTCACCGTGATCGTCTGCGACAGGTCACCGTTGGCGACCGCGGTCGTCACCTGCGCGATCTCGCGGACCTGCGCGGTCAGGTTGTCCGCCATGAGGTTGACGGAGTCGGTGAGGTCCTTCCACACACCGGCCACGCCGTCGACCCGCGCCTGACCGCCCAGCTGCCCCTCGGTGCCCACCTCGCGGGCCACCCGGGTCACTTCCGACTGGAAGGACGACAGCTGGTCGACCATCGTGTTGACGGTGTCCTTCAGCCCCAGCATCTCGCCGGCGACGTGCACCGTGACCTTCTGGGTGAGGTCGCCGTGCGCCACCGCGGTGGTGACCCGCGAGATGTCGCGGACCTGGGCGGTGAGCCGGTACGCCATCGTGTTGAGCGAGTCGGTGAGGTCCTTCCAGGCGCCCGACACGCCTCGCATCTTCGCCTGACCGCCGAGATTGCCCTCGGTACCGACCTCCAGCGCGACGCGCGACACCTCGTCGGTGAACGCCGACAGCTGGTCCACCAAGCCGTTGACGGTCCGCCCCACGCGCAGGAACTCGCCGCGCAGCGGCCGGCCGGCGCCCCCGTCCACCTGGGTCCGCAGATCCATCCGCTCGGCGAGGTCGCCCTCGGCGACGGCACTGAGCACCCGCCCGACCTCCGAGACCGGACGGGCGAGATCCTCCACCAGGTCGTTGGCGTCGTCGATCGCCTTCGCCCAGGCCCCCTCCAGCGACCCGGCCTCCAGCCGCTCGGTGAGCTTGCCCTCCCGTCCCACGACGCGGCGCACCCGGGCCAGCTGGCCCGTGAGGTGCAGGTTCCGGTCCGCCACGTCGTTGTAGACGGCGGCCAGCTCCGCCATGGGGCCTTCCCCGGCCACCGTCAGCCGCCGGCGGAAGTTTCCCTCCCGCATGGAGACCAGCGCGGAGAGCAGGCGATCCAGGGCGGCTGCGTCCACTTCGACGGTGGCACCCCCCCGGCCTCCGCCCCGCCGCCCCCGTGCCTCGGGGCGTACCTCTCCTCCGTCTGACACCACTGTGTCCCTCCCGCGGTCTCGACCGAATCTGCCCAGGTCCTCGCTCCGAGCATTCCCAGTGTTTCACCCCACCTCAACCGGGCGATAACAGTTCGGCGGCATCGCGTGCCAGGGATCTCCCGGTCCGGGGGGATTCAGAGGACGCGCCGTCCGCTGTGACGGCGGACCTCAGTAACCTAGCCTTCGGATGCCACAGGCAGCCCGCCCACGAGAACCTTTGGGGGAGCGAAGTGATCACCGCGCGAGCTGCGGCCACCTTCGAACCGGTCGGCCGGTCCGTCGCCGCCGCGCGCGGATTCGTCCGCGACACCTTGCAGGGGTGGGGACTCGACGATCTCGTTGACGACGCGGTGGTTCTGACCAGCGAGCTGGTCACCAACGCGGTCGTGCACGCCGGCACGCCGGCGGAGGTGCACTGTCTGCGGGACGGCTCCGGCCTGCGCATCGAGATCGTGGACCGCCACCCGGAACGCGAACTGCCGGTCGGGCACGTCCGCCGCGGCGCGGTCGACCCCGACAGCGAGGGCGGACGCGGCCTGATGCTCTGCGCCGCGCTCTCCTCGCGCTGGGGCGTGGAGTACACCGCCGCGGACAAACGCGTCTGGTTCCGGCTCGACGAGCCGGTACTGCCGGTGGGGACGAGGTCCGCGGGGCCGGTCGTGACCGACGACAAGCTCCCGCTCGGCGAGACCCAGGTGCATGTCGCCGTGGTGCAGGTCGACGCGGCGCAGACCGTCTCCGCGTGGAACAGCGACGCCACCGACCTCTTCGGCTACCCGTCGGAGCAGGTCATCGGAAAGCCGCTGGGTGACCTCGCAGCCTGGCCGCACACCCCGGGCACCGGCACGGGGATCGCCGAGGCCCTGGCGCTCTCCCGCTGGGAGGGCAGTTACGGCCTGCGGGCGGCCGACGGGCGAACGCTGCCCGTGTACGCCACCCACCTGCGGGTCCGCGACGCGCACGGCGAGCCCTCCACCGTCTGCCTGCTGGTCCGGGAACACGAGCGCGCGGTGCTGCAGAGCCACACCCGTCCCTCCGCACCGGGCGACCACGACCAGTCGCCGGAGGGCCTCGACGCCCTCATCGGCTCCCCCGCCCCCGACGACCTGGACGGGCTGCTCCAGCGGATCGTGGAACGCGCCCGCGACATGCTCGACGGAGACGCCGCGTTCCTACTGCTCGCCACGGACGACGAGACGGAATTGGAGGTCCGCGCCTCCACGGGGTTGTCCTCCACCCGTCAGCGGTTCGCCCGCGTCGTGGTCGAGACGGGTGGCGGTCGGTACGGATCGGCGCGGATGCCGTCCGTGCACGGCGACCTCGTGGACGAACCGGGCGCCGTGCCACTGCTCTCGGGCACCGGCATGCACGCCGTCGTCACGGTGCCCCTCAAGGTCGAGGGCCGCCTCACCGGCTCGCTCGGTGTCGCCTCCGAGACCCCGGGCCGCTACACCAACGAGGAGGCGCTGCGGCTCCAGTTCGCCGCCGACCGCGTCGCACTCGCGGTGGAGTCCGCACGGCTGACCGAACTGGAACGGCTGCGCCGCGGTTCGCTGTCGTTCCTCGTCGAGGCATCGGAACTCCTCGCCGGCACGCTCGACCGCGACCAGACCCTCGCGCTGATGGCACAGATGACCGTGCCGACGCTGGCGACCTGGTGCGCGGTCTACACGCTGCCCGAGCAGAGCCCCGAGCCCGAACTGGCCTACGTCCTCCACGAGGACGAGGACCGCATCGACGGCATCAAGGCACTGCTGGAGCGGGTGCCGCCGCCGGACCCCGACGTCACCCGCGGCGTCAGTCCCTGGACCGCCCCCGCCGACGCGGCGCACGACACCGCGCTACGGAGCTCACTCCGGCGCCTGGCGCTGGGTGAGGCGCACAAGGGCACGGCGGCGCCCGGCACGAGCCTCGCCACGGCCGCCGCGGTCGGCGGGGAGACGGTGGTGCTCCCGCTCCTCGCCAGGAACCGCGTGATCGGACTGCTGGTGCTCGGCCGCGGCGCCGACGAGCGCTTCCGCCAGGAGACGTTGGAGCTCGCCGGCGACCTGTCCCGCCGGGCCGCGCTCGCCCTGGACAACGCGCGGCTGTACAGCGAGCGGACCGCGATCAGCCAGTCGCTGCAACGCAGCCTGCTGCCGCCGGAGCTGCCGGACATCGACGGTGTCGATGTCGAGGTCATCTACCGTGCCGCGGGCGCCGGCAACGAGGTCGGCGGCGACTTCTACGACCTCTTCCCGATCTCCGAGGGCGCCTACGGTTTCGCCATCGGGGACGTCTGCGGCACCGGCCCCCTCGCTGCGGCCGTGACGGGCCTCGCACGGCACGCGCTGCGGCTGCTGGCCCGCGAGGGTCTCAACGGGCCGGCCGTCCTGGAGCGGCTCAACGCGGCCATCCTCGACGAGGGCCCGCGCGCCCGTTTCCTGACGCTCCTCTACGGCGAACTGCGACCGCGGCCGGGGGGCGGCGCCGACCTCCGCATGGTCTGCGCGGGCCATCCCCTGCCGCTCCGCCTGCAGCAGGACGGCACCGTCACGGCTGCGGCGACCCCGCAACCGCTCCTCGGCGTGATGGACGACCTAGAACTGCACGAGGAGACCTACGTCCTGGAGCCCGGCGACGTCCTGCTGTGCGTGACCGACGGCGTGACGGAACGCCGGGAGGGCACCCGCATGCTGGGCGACGACGGGCTGGCGGAGGTCCTCTCCTCCTCGACCGGTCTGACCGCCGGTGCCGTCGCCGCGAGAGTCATGCGGGCAGTGGAGCGGTTCGCCGCCGACTCCCCCTCCGACGACATGGCCATCCTGGCGCTGCGCATCCCGGAGTGACCTCCCGGTGGTGTGCCGCCGGGAGGGCGGGACGCCACCAGGGGCCGCGGTGCACGGTTGTCGCCACGCTCCGCGGCGTTGTCGAACGGCAGACCGACGCGACGCCGGCGGACTGTACCGCGCGGTCCGAACTACCGGGCAGCCCCGCCGCGGTGGCTCCGACGGACGAGGGCAGCACGGGGACGCAAGCCGCCACAACGCAAAAGGGAGCGGATCCCACCTCGATGAGGTGGGATCCGCTCCCTTTACTACTGAGCCCCAAAACGGAATCGAACCGTTGACCTTCTCCTTACCATGGAGACGCTCTACCGACTGAGCTATTGGGGCAATTTGTTCGGCGGCGACCTACTCTCCCACACGGTCCCCCATGCAGTACCATCGGCGCTGAAAGGCTTAGCTTCCGGGTTCGAAATGTTACCGGGCGTTTCCCTCTCGCCATGACCACCG
>NZ_JAAVJB010000220.1 GCF_012034385.1 Streptomyces spiramenti | reverse complement strand
GCGGCGGCCCCGGGCCGCCGGGGCCGGTACCCGCGCGGTCCGCCCCGCCGCGGGGGCGTGACCGGTCGGGTGCCCGCGCCGCCCCGTTCGTGCGGGCGCCGGGGGAGGTCGGCACCGCTCCGGGTGACCGGGGCCGCCGCGCGCCCGGGAGGTGTCAGGGCGTCACCTCCGTGCCGGTGGAGAGCGGCGGCGACGCTTCTGCACGCGCGTTCTCCTCGTCGGTCATCACCCGGGAGCGGAGCAGGAACCGCACCCCTTCCGGCGCCTCCAACGAGAATCCGCTGCCCCGGCCGGGGACGACGTCCACGGTCAGCACGGTGTGCTTCCAGTAGGCGTACTGGTCGGCGCTCATCCAGAACGGCGTGCCGTCCGGCAGCGTCTCCAGCAGCACGTCGGAGGCGCCGACGCGGAACTCGCCGCGGGGGTAGCACATCGGCGAGCTGCCGTCGCAGCAGCCGCCGGACTGGTGGAACATCAACGGGCCGTGGGCCTCGACCAGCCGGGCGACCAGTTCGGCGCCCGCGTCGGTGAGCCGGACGCGTTCCGGCGGGGCGCCGCCCGGCTCGTTGGTGGGCGCCCCGGCGCGCGGCGGCTGGGCGGACGGCGCCAGTGCGCCGCCCTCGGACTCGAAGTCGCCTGCCGGGGTGGTCATCAGAAGAGTCCGTCCCGCTTCGTGGAGTAGCTGACCAGCAGGTTCTTCGTCTGCTGGTAGTGGTCCAGCATCATCTTGTGGTTCTCGCGCCCCATGCCCGACTTCTTGTAGCCGCCGAACGCGGCGTGCGCGGGGTAGGCGTGGTAGCAGTTGGTCCACACCCGGCCCGCCTTGATCTCCCGGCCCAGCCGGTAGGCGTTGTTGGCGTCCCGGGTCCACAGGCCGGCCCCGAGGCCGTACAGCGTGTCGTTGGCGATCGTCAGCGCCTCGTCCACGGAGTCGAAGGTCGTCACCGAGACCACGGGGCCGAAGATCTCCTCCTGGAAGACGCGCATGTCGTTGGTGCCGCGGAAGATGGTGGGCTCCACGTAGTAGCCGCCGTCGAGCCCCTCGACCGTGCGGGCGTTGCCGCCGGTGAGGATCTCGGCGCCCTCCTGGCGCCCGATGTCGAGGTAGGAGAGGATCTTCTCCAGCTGGTCGTTGCTGGCCTGTGCGCCGACCATCGTCGCCGGGTCCAGCGGGTCACCCGCGACGATCGCCTCGGTCCGCGCGACGCAGCGCTCCATGAAGGTGTCGTAGATGCGGGAGCTGATCAGGGCGCGCGAGGGGCAGGTGCAGACCTCGCCCTGGTTGAGGGCGAACATCACGAACCCCTCGACCGCCTTGTCCAGGTAGTCGTCGTCGGCGGCGGTCACGTCGTCGAGGAAGATGTTGGGGCTCTTGCCGCCGAGCTCCAGCGTGACCGGGATGATGTTCTCGCTGGCGTACTGCATGATCAGCCGGCCGGTCGTGGTCTCCCCGGTGAAGGCGACCTTCGCGACGCGCGGGCTGGAGGCCAGCGGCCGTCCCGTCTCGGCGCCGAAGCCGTTCACGACGTTGATGACACCGGGCGGCAGCAGGTCGGCGATCAATTCCATGACCAGCAGCAGGCTCGCCGGGGTCTGCTCGGCGGGCTTGATCACGACGCAGTTGCCGGCTGCGAGGGCGGGGGCGAGCTTCCAGGTGGCCATGAGGATGGGGAAGTTCCACGGGATGATCTGGCCGACGACGCCGAGCGGCTCGTGGAAGTGGTACGCGACGGTGTCCTGGTCGATCTCCCCGATGCTGCCCTCCTGTGCGCGGATGACCCCGGCGAAGTAGCGGAAGTGGTCGACCGCGAGGGGGAGGTCGGCCGCGAGGGTCTCCCGGACGGGCTTGCCGTTCTCCCAGGTCTCCGCGACCGCGAGTCGTTCCAGGTTCTCCTCGATGCGGTCGGCGATGCGGTTGAGCACCCGCGAGCGTTCCGCGACCGAGGTGCGGCCCCAGGCCGGAGCCGCGGCGTGGGCCGCGTCCAGCGCCAGTTCGACGTCCTCTGCCGTGGAGCGCGCCACCCGGCAGAACGTGCGGCCGGTGAGGGGGCTCGGGTTGTCGAAGTACTGCTCCTTGACGGGCGCCACCCACTCGCCGCCGATGAAGTTCTCGTACTGCTCGTCGTAGCCGACGATGCTGCCCTCGGTACCGGGCTGTGCGTACACCATGACGGTTCTCCCTCTCCACGGTCCGGCTGGACGACGGTGGCAGCACGCCGGGCTGGGGCCGCTCGGCCACCGCTCGGCCAGCGTCTCCAGCGGTGGTTGGCGCAGGGTTGGGGCGCAGGTCAGCCGCGTGACGCGCATCACTCGACCCCGAGGCGTCGACGCCGGGGCCGCCGGGGCCGTCAGTCGGCGAGTGCGGCGCTGAGCAGTCCCCGGACGCCGGCGCGGCGGGGGTCGTCCGGCGCGAGCCGGGCCAGCGTCCGCTCGTGGACCTCCACGTCGTCCGGGGCCACCGCGCCGTAGCGCAGCAGTATCTCCGGGTCCTCGCTGCCGAGGACGGCGGAGCGGACGGCGACCTCGATCCTCCCGCGCCACACCGCGACGCCCGGTGCGTCGGACCGGGGCAGCAGCGGCCCGCGGTAGCGGCGCACCACTCCGGCGAGGTCACCGGCGTCCAGCGCCCGCAGTACCTGGACCGCGTCGCAGGCGATGGCCCGGGTGAGCCCGTAGCGGCGGGGGGTGATGTGGCCGCCGAGCGCGCGCCGCAGGTGGGAGACCTCGGCCTTGAGGGTGGAGTCGGTGACGGGCTGGTCGCCGTAGAGCGCGAGGCGCAGCGCCGCCGGGGTCAGCCCGAGCGGTTCGAGGGCCAGCAGGGTGAGGATCTCCAGTTGCCGGGGCGGCAGCGGGAGCGCCGCCCCGTCGCAGACGCAGTGCGCGGTCTCGCCGAGGCAGCGCAGCAGCAGCGGCCCGTACGGCGGACCGCTCTCCCCGGCGGACGGCGGGCCCGCGGCGGAAGCGGGGACCGACGGGTCGGCGGGAGCGGGCGTCGCCCCCGACGGCGCGCGGGGTGGTCCGGGATCGTCGTGGCCGACGGCGGCGCGCGCGCCGGGGCCGGCGGCGGGATCGCCCGCGACCGGTACACCGCCGTCGGGCACTGCCGCAGCGACGGGGGTGCCCGCCGAGACCGGGACGCCCACTGCCACCGGCCGGTGGGCCGTCGGGGTGAGACGGACACGCGCGGGCCGGGGCGGCTCGGCCAGCCTCGCCTCGATCGCGGACGCCGCCGTGCGGACCATGGACATCGCCATCGGGTGGCAGCGGTCCCAGGTGCTGGAGAGGTCGACGACGCCGAGGATCCGCCCGTCCGGGGCGCGGACCGGCGCGCAGTAGCAGACCCAGCCGTGCAACGCCTCGACCAGGTGCTCGGCGGAGAAGACGGTGCTGGGTCTGCCGGTGCGCAGAGTGAGGGCCAGCGCGTTGGTGCCCATCGCCGGTTCGTTCCACCGTCCGCCCGGTGCGAAGTTGACGCGCTCGGCCCGGCGCCGCATGACACGGCCGCCGCAGGTCCACAGGATCGTGCCGGTCCGGTCGGTGACCGCGGCGATGTATCCCGCGTCCTCGGCCGTGCTCCGCAGCTCGGCGCCGATCGCCGTCACGGGCGCGCGGAGCGGCGAGGCGGCCCAGCGGGGGTGGACGGCGCCGCCGTCGGTGACGGGTGCCCCGTCACGGAGCGGGTCGACCGTCGGGAGCGAGCGGCGCCAGGAGTCCGCGACCTCGGGGCGGCCCGGGGGCCCGTCCTGGGCACGCCACGCCGTGTCGGCGGCGGGGACCCAGCGTGACCAGGTCTCGGTCAGCTCGGCCCGTCGTCTGCTGAGATCGCTGCTGTTCGGCATGTTCACCCCTCGACCGCGCCGTCGTGCAGGGCCCGCACCCCCGATTGTCGCGCAGGCGGGGCGGTACGCACCCGGGGTCCGGAAAGGCGCCCGCGTTCCGCCCACCGCGCGCGGTGTCCGCGCCGCGGCGGCAGTCGGGTGCGCCGGGGTACGCGGTGGCACGGTGGCGGCGCCGTGCCACCGGGCGCACGACACGCGCCGTGTCCCGGGCGGCTGCGGGGGCGCGGACACGGGTAGCCTCCCGGCGGTACACGTGCTCCCGCCCGGGGGCACCCCGCGATCGGAACCAGGGCGGCATGACGCGCATGAGGCGGCATCAACTGATAGTCGGAACACTGGCGGTGGCGCTCGCCGCGACCCTCACGGGGTGCGGCGAGGAGGGACTCTCGCTTCCCTCCGCCGATGAGATCGCCGAGAGCGCGACCGGCGATCCGGCGCCCGAGGGCGGTTCGTCCGAGACGACGCTGCCCAACCTCCCCGGCGCGCAGGAGGGACGGACGATGCTCGGCGAACTCACCGTCGCCGAGGAGGGTTCGATGGCCGGCTACTCGCGCGACGAGTTCCCGCACTGGCAGTCCACCGACGGGTGCACCGCGCGGCAGCACGTGCTGATGCGGGACGGCGTGGGCGTCGAGACGGACGACAACTGCCAGCCGCAGCAGGGCGAGTGGTACAGCGAGTTCGACGGCGAGACCCTGACGGCCGCCGCCGACGTCGACATCGACCACATCGTCCCCCTGGCCGCCGCGTGGCGTTCAGGTGCGGACTCCTGGGACCGCGACAGGCGTCGCGAGTTCGGCAACGACCTGGAGAACCCGCAGCTCATCGCGGTGAGCCAGTCGTCGAACCGTTCCAAGGGCGACCAGACGCCGGCGGACTGGCGCCCGATGGAGTCGTACTGGTGCGACTACGGACTGGCCTGGACGGCGACCAAGCACACCTATGAGCTGACGGTCACCGACGAGGAGCACGAGGCGCTGACGGAGATGTTGGACACCTGCGGCTGACGCGACCCGTCCGGCCCGCCCCTGCCGCACCCGGGGGCGGGCCTGTCGTGCCGGTCGACCGGACCGGGGGCGAATGGGTGCAGTGGACCGGCCCCCGCCCGCGTCTCGGGGTCAGATGCGGGTCCGGTAGCGCTCCGCCTTGTCGAGGATGGCGGTGAAGCGCTCCCACTGCTCGGCGCCCTCACGGGTGGGGCCGACGGTGAAGTCCTCCGGGTCGAGGAAGTCGAAGCGTTCGCGGGTGGCCGGATCCAGGTCCCGCCACGCCGCCTCATCCTGCGGTGACCGCGCCACAGTCGTTGCACACCCAGTTGCCGTTGTTGAGCCGTCGGCCGCTGGTCGAGCCGCATGACGGACACTTCATCACGCCGCTCCTTCCCCACACCAGCAGCTCATGTGAAAGGACCGACTGTAGCGCGCCGCAACGCGGCGTGGCAGCCCCTCGCCCCCTGGTGACGGCCGCGCGCCGGGCACGGGCCGGGCGCGCGGCGGCGTGACCGGAGCGCGGGGCTCCGCCGAGCGGAGTGCGTCGCCCAAAAGAGGCGCGCAACCTCGCATTGCGCGCCCCCTACGTGCTCCCCCGCGCTCCGCCTCGGCCCGACCGTCGTCGCGATCGACGCCCGTCGGCCACCGGCCCCGGGCGGTCGGACGCTGCGGGCCGCTCGGCTGCGACGGCGCGGGCCGGAAGGTCGTCTCATGCGCTGAGATGAACGGCTGCCCGCGCAGGGCCCTCCGCCCCGGGGCGGGCCGGTGTGGCGACCGCGCGCAGGCGGCGACACGACAGCGCGCGACACGACAGCGGCCGTCCGGCGGCGTTCCCACCGCCGGACGGCCGCGATCACCGTCCGCTCCCGTCGTGCGCCGTCCCTGCCGCTGCACGACGATGCGCGGCCTGGTCCGTCCGAGTGCGGCCCGAAGGGCTCAGCCCAGCCGGAACAGCCGCGCGAGGAGACCGGGTTCGACCATGGCGGCTCCCAGCTCGACCGGGACGGCGACCGCGCTGTCGTGGTCGCCCACGGTGAGGCTGCCGACCTCGGTGCCCGCCCCCGCCTCCGAGGGCAGACCCTCCATCGTCGGGTACCGGTCCGGGAACTCCTCGTCCCCCTCGGCCTCGGCGTCCTCGTCCGCCGCGGCGTCGGAGGAGGCCCGGCCCGCCGGTTCCTCCGACAGCCCGACGCGGACCGTGAGCCCGGGCCAGCCGACGGCCGTCACGTCCTCGCTCACGGCGACCGGTGTCCGACCGCCGAGGCCGTCGTCCACCGCGCCGACGGTCTCACCGGCGGCGAGCACGGGTTCCGTCGTCAGCTGGTCCTGCGCGAAGCGCATCAACGCGTCACCGGCTGTTATGGCACCGGTCCGTATCGAGTTGTCCGACGGGTGCGGCGGCTGGCTGAGCACGGCGCCGACGATCAGTACGTTCTCGCCGTCCACCTCCTGGCGTGCCGCGAACAGGAAGTTGCCGCCGGTCTGGGTGCGGCTGCCGGTCTTGATGCCGACCACGCCGTTCACCGGCACCAGCGAGTTGCCGTTGTTGTGGGTCTCGCCGTACTGGTCGGTGTAGGAGGAGACGCCGACGATCTGACGCATCACCGGGTCCTGCATGACCGCCCTGCCCAGCTTGACCTGGTCGGCGGCGGTGCTCACCGATCCGAGGTCGTAGCCGGCCGGGTCGGTGTAGACGGTGTCCTCCATGCCGAGCTCCGCCGCGGCGGCGTTCATCTTCCGCACGAAGGAGTTGGTGTCGCCGGAGTCCCAGCGCGCCAGCATCCAGGCCACGTTGTTGGCCGAGGCGATCATCAGCGCCTGCAGCGCCTCCCGCTGGGTGATGGTGTCGCCCGCCAGTATCTCGACCACCGAGTCGCCTCGGCTCTCGCCGAGGCCGAAATCCTCCTCGGCCTGCGGATCTATGCGGATGTCCGCACCGTCGCCGTCCGGCTCCATCGGGTGGTCGCGCAGGATCACGTAGGCCGTCATGGTCTTGGTGACGCTGGCGATCGGGACGGCCTCCTGCTCGCCCGAGGTCCCGAAGGTCCCGACGCCGTCGACGTCCAGCGCCGCCTGACCGGCGTCCGGCCACGGCACCGCCGGGAGTTCGCCACCGAAGGTGTACGACTCCGCCGCGGTGCTCGCCAGGGCCGGCTCGGGCAGCGGACGCAGCAGCTGCGCGACGGCCAGCAGCACGACGAGCAGCAGGACCAGCGGGGTCCAGATCTTCACCCTGCGCAGTGAGGTGCGCAGCAGTGACGGCGCCGGTGCCTGCCGGTTGGTGAGCTCGGCGAGCAGGTCCATCGGCGCCCGCAGCGCGTCCGGGATCGGCGGGGGCGGCCCGTCAGGGGCGGGCGCCGCGTCCGGGTCCCGCTCGGCGGGGTCCTCCGTGACCGGTCGCTTGGGGACGAAGAGGGTCTTGGCGTTGCCGTCGATCCGCTCGTGACCGGCCGCCGGAGCGGCTGCGCCGAGGGCCGCTGGCTCCCTGGTCCGCTTCTTCGCCCACTCCGGGGCCGCGGGTTCGGCCCCGTCCCCGCCGTCCTTGACGGCGGGGACGACGGCGGTGGAGGCGGCGGTGGCGGCGAGGCCGCCGTCCGTCGCGTCACGGAGCGGGACGAAGCGGCTGGGCCGCCCGGCCTCGCCCTCCTTGCCGTCCGGGGTCTTCGCGACCGAGACCGTCGCCTCGCCCCCGGCTTCATCGGCGTCGTCGGCGGTGTCGGTGTCGGCGGTGTCGGTGTCGGTCCCACCGGCGGCGCCGACGCGCTCGGGCACGGGCTCCGGCTCGGAGTCGGGCTCCAGCTCCGGCTCCGGCCCCTTCTCCGGAACGGACTCCGGCTCGACGGAGGTGTCGTCCACGGCCGCGGCGGGGCCGGGCACCCGGATGACCTTGGTGGCGTGGTTGTCCCCGTCGTCCTGGGGCCCGACGGGCTCTGTCCGCTCGGGCGGACCCACCGGTCGCGCGGGGTCCGGCTTCGCCGCGGCCTCACCGGTCGGCACGTCCGCCGCGGCGGACGGCGGGGTGTCCCCCGCCTTTGCGAGCGTGACGGACGGGCCCGGCTTCCCGGCCGCCGCCCCGCCGCCCACCGCGGGCCCGGACTCCGGCCCCGGGCCGACCCGGGAGTCGTCGCCCTCCTCGGTGACGTTCCCGGGGGTGTCCTCGGGCGCGGGGGTGTCCTCGGGCGCGGCTCCCCCCGCGGCGGCCGGAGCCGCCGGAGGGCCGGGCCGCTTCTTCTCCAGGGTGAGCGCGGCAGGGGCCGCGGCTTCCGGCCCGTCGGCCGCCCCGTCCCGGACGGACGACGGGTCCGGCCGATCGGCCGCGGGGTCATCGTCGGGCGCTGCGCCCTCCGCCGCTGCCCCGGCGCCGTCACTGCTGCGCACCTCACTGCGCAGGGTGAAGATCTGGACCCCGCTGGTCCTGCTGCTCGTCGTGCTGCTGGCCGTCGCGCAGCTGCTGCGTCCGCTGCCCGAGC
>NZ_JAAVJB010000021.1 GCF_012034385.1 Streptomyces spiramenti | reverse complement strand
ACCGCGGCCAGCGGCAGCCGCCGGTCGCGCGGGGTCGCGCGCCAGCGGGCGAGCGCCCCGGCGCCCAGTCCGCGCAGCCCGGCCCAGAGCAGTCGGGGAAGGGCGGACGGGGCGCCGAGGTCGTTCGGGTTGCGGACCGCCTCGACCAGGCCGGTGGTCCGCGTGGACAGGGAACGGATCTTCTCCAGCACCGGATACCTCCGCGGGGGCCGGCCGGCGGCGGTGGGAGCGCCCTGCCCCCGCCCGCCACCGGGATCGGACGGGTCAGGGGGCGATGCCGCCGAGGAGGCTGGCGAGGCTGTCGCTCCCGGCCTGGATGCTCGGTGCGATCGCGGTTCCGGCGAGGTAGAAGCCGAACATGGCGCAGACCGCCGCGTGCAGCGGCTTCATGCCGTCCTTGCGGAAGAAGAGGAACATGATGATCCCGAGAAGGACGACGCCGGAGACGGACAAGATCATGGGAACTCCTGATGTTGCGGCACGCAGGTCACTCTCCGCACCGTAATGCGCACCATCGGTGCACAACAGTTGATCGGATCATATGGGTGACCAGTGGGGCGAAAGCCGTGGACGGGCCCGAGGTGTGCGCGTCGCGGCCGGCGCGAGTGCCGCACGCCACTCGGCCCGCCGCGGCGCCGCGAGGCAGAGGCACTCCCCGAGGTCGATAGGGTGGGCCCCACCAAGGGGCAAGGAGGAAGAGAGACGATGACGGAGAGCACTGAACCGCTGTCGCCGCGCGCCAGGTTGGCAGTGACGGCGGGTAAGGCAGCGGCAGCCGTGTCCCGGGCCGCGGGCCGCGGTAGCGGGTCGGTGATCGGGGGCAGGGTGGCCCTGAAGCTGGACCCCGACCTGCTCGCCCGTCTGGCCGGGCACCTCGATGTGGTGCTGGTCTCGGCGACCAACGGCAAGACCACGACCACTCGGCTGATCGCCGAGGCGCTGCGCGCCGGCGGCCCGGTGGTCTCCAACGCGCTGGGCGCCAACATGCCGGCAGGCATCACCTCGGCGCTGGCCGGGGGTTCCGAGGCGCGCTACGGCGTCATCGAGGTGGACGAGAAGTACCTCGCCGGGGTCGCCCGCGACGTCACGCCCAAGGTCATCGCCCTGCTCAACCTCTCCCGGGACCAGCTGGACCGCGCGGCCGAGACCCGGATGCTCGCCGAGCACTGGCGCACCGGCCTGGAGGGCTCCACCGCCACCATCGTCGCCAACTGCGACGACCCGCTGGTCGTGTGGGCCGCCTCCTCCTCCGCCCATGTGGTGTGGGTGGCCGCCGGGCAGGAGTGGAAGGACGACGCCTGGTCCTGCCCCGCCTGCGGCGGTGTGCTCCAGCGCCCGGACGACGGCTTCGTCTGCGGCGAGTGCGGCTTCGCCCGCCCCGAGCCGACCTGGGTGCTCTCCGGCGACCACGTGTTGGACCCGCACGGGTCCGCCTGGCCGATCCACCTCCAGCTTCCCGGCCGCGCCAACAAGGCCAACGCCGCCTCCTCGGCCGCCGTCGCCGCGGTCTTCGGTATCGCGCCGCAGGTCGCCCTGGAGCGGATGTACGCCGTCGCCGCCGTCGCCGGCCGCTACGACGTGGTCTCCTACCAGGAGCGCGAGCTGCGGCTGCTGCTGGCGAAGAACCCGGCCGGCTGGCTGGAGACCTTCTCGCTGATCGACCCGCCGCCCACCCCGGTGGTGCTCTCGGTCAACGCGCGGGGCGCCGACGGCACCGACACCTCCTGGCTGTGGGACGTCGACTACACCCGGCTCGCCGGCCATCCGATCGCCGTGATCGGCGACCGGCGGCTGGACCTGGCGGTCCGACTGGAGGTGGCGGGACTGGAGTTCACGGTCCACGACACCCTCCAGCAGGCGATCGGCGCGCTGCCTCCCGGCAGGATCGAACTGATCGCGAACTACACCGCCTTCCAGGACGTCCGCCGCGTCGTGGGCAACTGACCCTCCACCACCCGAAGGGACGTCAAGCCATGACTGACACCAGCCTCCGCGTGGTGTGGATCTACCCCGACCTGCTGTCGACCTACGGCGACCAGGGAAACGTGCTCGTCGTGGAGCGTCGCGCCCGGCGGCGCGGGCTCAAGGTCGACCGGATCGACGTCCGGTCCGACCAGCCGATCCCGACCTCGGGTGACATCTACCTGATCGGCGGCGGTGAGGACCGCCCGCAGCGGCTCGCCGCCGAGAGGCTGCGGCGCGACGGCGGACTCCAGCGCTCCGTCAACAACGGAGCCATCGTCTTCTCCGTCTGCGCCGGCTACCAGATCCTCGGCCACGAGTTCGTCAACGACCTCGGCAACCCCGAGCCCGGCCTCGGCCTCCTGGACGTCGTCAGCGTCCGCGGTGAGGCCGAGCGTTGCGTCGGTGACGTCCTCGCCGACGTGGACCCCACCCTCGGACTCCCGGAGCTGACCGGCTTCGAGAACCACCAGGGCGTCACCCACATCGGTCCCGGCGCCCGCCCGCTGGCGACCGTGCGGCTCGGCAAGGGCAACGGGATCGGCGACGGCAACGAGGGGGCCTGGGCCGACACCGTGTTCGGCACCTACCTCCACGGTCCGGTCCTCGCCCGGAACCCGCTGGTCGCCGACCACCTGCTGAAGCTCGCGCTCGACGTCAACGCGCTGCCGCCGGTGGACGACCGCTGGTACGACGCGCTGCGCGCCGAGCGCATCGCGTCCGCCGCCCAGCCCGCCTGAGCCGCGGCGCCACTCCGCGCGACGCGTCCCGCCGCCCGCACCCCGCTCCGGGGCGCGGGCGGCGACGTGTCCGCGCTGCGGTCGGCCCCGACGGCCCCCGCGCCGAGGAGCGCGACGGTGCGATCTATGCTGGTCCGGGCAATCGGTACGGAACGGGAGCGGCCGGATGGGACACGGCGATCACGGTGGCGCGGACCTGCCACCGTTCAGCTACGCACGGGCGTTCGAGATCAGTCCGGACCCGGTCTTCCTGATCGGGTCCCTCGCGGTCCTGGGGCTCTACCTCTGGGGCGTCGCCCGACTGGTATCGCGCGGCGACCGCTGGCAGGCGGGCCGGACCACCTCGTTCGTGCTCGGCATCGTCTCGGTGCTGCTGGTCACCTGCACGGCGCTCAACGACTACGGCATGGTGCTGTTCAGCGTCCACATGACGCAGCACATGGTCATCAGCATGCTCTCGCCGATCCTGCTGCTGCTCGGCGCACCGGTGACGCTCGCCCTGCGGGCGCTGCCCGCCGCGCCGCGCGGGCGGACGGGGCCGCGGGAGCTGCTGCGCTCACTGCTGCACAGCGGCTACGTGCGCGTGATCTCCAGCCCGCTGTTCACCATCCCGATGTTCATCGCCAGCCTCTACGGGCTCTACTTCACCCCGCTCTTCGACTTGCTCATGGAGAGCGCCGCCGGCCACCTCGCGATGATGCTGCACTTCCTCGCGATCGGCCTGGTGTTCTTCTGGCCGATCATGGGAGTGGACCCCGGCCCCCACCGGCCCGGCCACGTCATGCGCATGCTGGAGCTGTTCGCCACCATGCCGTTCCACGCCTTCTTCGGCATCGCGCTGATGATGGGCACCTCGCCGATGATCGCGACCTACGCGGATCCCCCGGCCTCGCTGGGCGTGGATCCGCTGGCCGACCAGACGGCGGCCGGCGGCATCGCCTGGGCCTTCAGCGAGATCCCCACCGTCATCGTGCTGATCGCCCTCGTCATCCAGTGGCACGCCTCCGAGCAGCGCCGGGCGCGCCGCAGCGACCGGGCCGCCGACCGCAACGGCGACCGCGAACTGGAGGCGTACAACGCCTACCTCGCCTCGCTCCGTACCGGGCCGAGCACCCCGGGTCGGCCGCGGGCCGACCTCCCCGGCTCCGACCGGGCCCGCCCCCTCGGCCGACGCCCCGAACAGCGTGGCGCCGGGCACCTCGGGTAGCTCCTCCGCCGGTCGCCGCCGTCGACGGGCGCCGCCGTCCCTGTCGTAGCCGCCGCGCGCACACCCCCGCGGGGCGCGCGGCGGCTTCGTCTCAGCGGCGGCGCAGCAGCGAGGTCAGGTGCAGACGGCCGCTGTGGATCCACACGTCCGAGTACTCCACCGGCCGGTCGTCGGCCAGGTAGGTGACCTGCTGGAGGTACTGCACCGGTGCGCCCTCCACCAGTTCCAGCGCCGCCGCGACCTCGGCCGAGGCCGGCTCGGCGCTGAAGGTCCGGCGGGCCGCCCCGATCTTCAGCCCGTAGCTGCCCTCCAGCACCCCGAAGAGGCTGGAGCGTTCGAAGTCGACCTCCTCGATGCCGGGGGTGAAGTCCGTGCGGACGTAGTTGAAGAGCAGTGCCACCGGGCCGTCCTCGGTGCTGCGCAGCCGGACCAGCTTGAGTACCCGGCCGCCAGGGGCCAGGTCGAGCAGGGCGGCGACCGGCCGCGGGGGCGACAGCGTCGCCGACTCCAGGACGCGGGTGTCGGTGACCACTCCCTGGCTGGCGAAGTCCTCGGAGAGGGTGCTCAGTTTCTGCGCGATGGCCGGTTCGATGGTGGTGGAGGTCACGAAGGTGCCTCGTCCGCGCACCTGCCGCAACAGCCCCTCGGCGATGAGGGTGGCCAGTGCCCGCCGCACGGTGCCGCGGCTGACGCCGAACTCCTGGGCCAACTCCGGCTCGCTCTTGAGCCGGTAGTGGGCGGGCCACTCCCCGGCGGCGATGCGGGTCCGGATGTGCTCCGAGATCTGGACGTGGATCGCTGTCGGGACATCGCGCTTGATGCCCGCCGGCTCCTCGTCGTCCGCCGTCACCCTCACCGTGCTCCTTCCGGGAGTTCACCCGCGTGGGCCGTGCCCGCACGGGCACGGCCCTTCACCTGATCAGTAGCTCTTGGTCCCGGCGTCGGCCGAGGAGGTCACCAGGGCGATCCCGGCGCTGGTGCCGAGCAGCACCGCCCCGGCCCGCAGCAGATCCACGGCCTGCTGGTAGCCGGTGATCGCACCGGACGCCTTGACCCGGACCCCCTCGCGCGCCCGCTCCACAAGGTACCGAACGCTCGTCGGGTTCGCGGTCTCGATCTGCCCGCTGCTGGCGTTCTTGAGGTACGCGGCGCCCGCGTCCTGCGCCAGTTCGACGGCTGTCTCCTTCTCCTCGTCGGTGAGCAGCGGCAGTTCGAGCATCACCTTGACCGGGCCGCCGAACGCCCGGACCACACCGGCGATGTCGTCGCGGAACTCCTGGTGGCGACCGCTCTTGAGCCAGCCGATCTGGACGCCGATGTCGAGCTGGGTGGCGCCGAGCCGTGCGATCTCGGCGGCCTCCGCGGCCTTTCCGGCACTGGTCATCACCCCGACGGTCGGGAAGTCCAGGGCGGAGGCGACCTCCACGCCGGTGCCGGCGAGTTCGGAGCTGACCACGGGGACCCACGAGGCGGGGACCATCGCCGCGTTGAAGCCGTACTGCGCGGCCTCCCGTGCGTGGGCGACCATGTCCTCGCGGGTGGCGCGGGAGTCGATACGGGTGTGCTGGATGTACCGCGCCAGCTCGGCGGCGGCGAGGTCCGGCTCGGCGGGCGCGGTGGTCGAGGTCTCGGACATGTCTGGTTCTCTCTCCATCTGTTCGGTGGCGGTGCGGGCGGGGCCGACGGGCCCGCGCCCGGACGGCCGGGGTGGGGGTGCGGTGCGGTCAGAGCTTGTCGGCGTAGTACGCGGGGGCGACGACGCCCTCACCGCCGAACCAGCGGGGCACGTCGACGCCGCAGAAGAGGCCGATGTTGCCCCAGGGCTCGAAGGCCCCGGTGCGGACGACGACCTTGGCCGCGCGGGCGACCTCGCCGAGCATGTCCGCGTGGGTCCGGGTGGTGAACGCCGCGTCGGTGAAGCGCTCCTGCAACCAGGAGTCCAGCAGCGGGTTGTTGCTGGGCACCTCCTCGGCGCGGACCACGCCCTCGACGACCAGCTCGTCCGCCACCAGCCCGAGGACGGTGCGCAGGTCGGGCAGGTTCTCGCTGATCGCCAGGTCGATCCGCTCCGCTTCCCGGGGCACGGGGAACCCGGCGTCCACGACGAGGACGAGGTCGGTGTGGCCCAGGGTGGCGAGGGCGGCGCTGAGCCGGTCGTTGAGGATGCCTCGACGCTTCATGGTGTGGTTCCTTCCGGTGCGTGGTGTCCGGCGGCCGGTTGCTCGTCGGCCGCCTCGGCGGCGCCGGCGGGCCCGGCGCCGGTGGCCAGGGTCATGATCGATTCCTCGGTGGCGGTTGCCGTCGCCACGGTCTCCACCAGGCGGCCCTCGCTGAGGACGGCGATCCGGTCGGTGACGGCGAGGAGTTCGGGCAGGTCGGAGGAGGAGCAGAGGATCGCCAGCCCCCGGTCGGCGAGGGCGAACAGCTCCTCGTAGATCTCCGCCTTGGCGCCGACGTCGACACCGCGCGTCGGCTCGTCGAGGATCAGCACCCCGGGGTTGATCGACAGCCAGCGCGCCAGGACGGCCTTCTGCTGGTTGCCGCCGGAGAGGTTGGTGATGGGCTGGTCCAGCGACGCGGTCTTCACCCGCAGCTTCTTCGCCTGGTCGGCGGCGTTGCGGTCGAACGCCCGCCGACGTACCAGCCCGAACCGGGAGAACAGCTTCGTGGTGAGGGCGCCGACGTTGCGGCCGACGCTCATGGTGGTCAGCAGCCCCTGCGCCCGGCGTTCACCGGGGACGAAGGCCAGCCGCCTGCCGACGCTGGCGATCGGGTCGCGCCGTTCGTACGGGCTGCCGAGGACCTCGACCTCGCCGCCGGTGCCGCGGTCGCCGCCGAAGATGTTGTGCAGCAGCTCGACGCGCCCGGAGTCGGGCAGTCCGGCGACCCCCAGGATCTCCCCGGGACGGACCGCGAAGCTGATCCCGCTGTGCCGCCGCCCGCTGAGGTCGCGGACGACGAGGGCGGGCGGGCCCTCGGGGGCGCCCTGGTGGCCCGCCCGGGCGGTGACCTCCGCCAGGTCCCGGCCGACCATCGCGGCGACGGCGCGGTCGGGGCTGGTCTCCGCCCGGCTCCACCCCGCGACGTGGGTGCCGTCGCGGAGCACCTGGATGTGGTCGGCCAGCCGGAAGACCTCGGGCATCCGGTGCGAGACGTACAGCATGGTGACGCCCTGGCCCTTGAGCCGGTCCATGAGGACGAACAGCCGCTCCGCCTCCGCCGGGGTGAGCATGGCGGTGGGCTCGTCGAGGATGAGCACCCGGCAGCCGCGGGCCACCGAGCGGGCGACGACGATCAGCTGCTGGGTGGCGAGGTCCAGCGAGCCGACCGACGCCGACGGGTCGAGGTCGAGGTCGAGCTCCGCCAGCAGTTCCCGGGTCCGGCGCAGCATGGCGCGGCGCGAGGGGAACCAGCGTCCGCCGGGCTCGACGCCGGAGAGCACGTTCTCCGCGACGTTCCGGTCCTGCAGGAGGCTGAGCTCCTGCGGGACGATGGCGACGCCGTGCCGCGCGAGCACGGTGGCGGGGTCGTGGGAGGTGACCTCCTCCCCGAACACCGTCACGGTGCCGGCGCTGGGCGGCTGGAGACCGGCGAGGATCTTCAGCAGGGTGGACTTGCCGGCGCCGTTCTCCCCGAGGAGCGCGGTCACCTCGCCCGCGGGGACGTCGAAGGAGACGTCGTGGAGGGCGCGGACCGGTCCGAAGTTCCGTCCCAGGCCGGTGACGCGCACCGCCGGTCCGCCTCGTGCGCCGGCCGTGGCCGGGGCGGTCATCAGTCCTCCACCGGGGTGTCGTCCAGGTTGTCCTTGGTCACGAACTCCGAGCCGGTGTCGACGCCGCTGATCTCGGTGCCGTCGACCGCGAAGTCGTGGAGGACCTTGACGGCCTGGTACCCCTGCTCGGCGGGGTTCTGGCTGATGGTGAAGTCGACGACGTCGCTCTCGATGTACTGGGCCGTGGCGGTCAGCACGTCGAAGCCGACGACGGCGATCCCGTCGGCGTTGCCCGACTCCGCGGTCCACTTGGCGGCGGCCGTGGTGGAGCAGCAGTCGAGGCCGGCTATGGCGGCGACGCCCGTCTGGCCCGCCATGGTGGACTCGACGGTGTTGTACGCGGCGTTGGGCTCGTTGCCCACGTTCACCGGTCCCACGATCTCCAGGCCGCTGCCCTCCAGCCCGTCGCGGAAGCCGCCGAACCGGTCGTGGGACCAGCCCGCGCCGGTGTCCACGGAGAAGACGACGACCTTGCCCGTCGCGTCCTCGCCCAGGACGTCGAGCAGCTCCCTGGCCTGGGATTCACCGGAGCCGCGCAGGTCCTGGCCGACGAAGCCCATCTGGCGGGAGTCCGGGTTGTCGGTGTTGAAGGAGATCACCGGGATGCCGGCGTCGTACGCCTGGGCGATGACGGGTCGCAGGGCGTCGCTGGAGGCCGAGGAGACGGCCAGCCCGTCGACCGCCTTCTGCTGGATCAGGGTCTGCAGCTCGGAGACCTGCTGCCCGGCGTCGCCGCCGGTGGGCCCGATGAGCTGCACCTCGGTGCCGAGCTCCTCCCCGGCGCGGTTCATGCCCTGGCTGATCGGCGTGGCGAAGGCGAGTGAGGGGTCGTGGTAGCTCAGCTTGATCCGCAGCGGGTCGCCGTTGTCGACGCGCTCCTGGATGTACGAGGCGAGTTCGAAGCCCTCCTCGGAGCCGCCGCTGTCGGCGGCGGTGACGGCCCCGCACCCGGCGGCGAGCGCGGCGGTGGCGGTGACGGCGGCGGCCGTCATGACGGATCTGACGGTGGTGCGGAAGGACATTGCGGCTCCTGTGTCACATGCGCGGGTTTCCGGGGGCGCGGGGACGCGTGAGCGACCGGGCGCGGTGTGGGGGAGGAGAGGGGACGGTCGCTAGGCGCGGGTCTTGCGTCTGCGTTGCCAGGTGTCGGCCGCGACGGCGGCGACGATGACCAGACCGGTGACGACGGTCTGCCAGAAGGACGAGATTCCCTTGATGTTGAGGATGTTCTGGAGCAGTCCGATGAAGGTGACGCCGATGACCGTGCCCCAGACGGTGCCGGACCCGCCGAACAGGGCGGCGCCACCGATGATCACCGCCGAGATGACGGTGAGCTCCAGGCCGCTGCCGGTGACCCCCTGCACGTAGGAGAGGAAGGACAGTCCCAGCACACCGGCGAGCGCCGCGGTGAATCCGGAGAGGACGAAGGCGCTCAGCTTCACCCGTTTGACGTTGATGCCGACCAGCCGCGCCGCCTCCTGGTTGCCGCCGACGGCGTAGCTGTTGAAACCGAGCCGGGAGCGGGAGAGCAGCACCACGCCGATGGCGGCGACCACCGCGAAGATGACGAACTGCATGGGCACCACGCCGAACAGGCGGCCCTGGCCGAGGAGGCTGAACTCGGCGACGCCGGGCATGCCGTTGTTCAGGGAGATCGGGGCACCGTCGGAGATCAGGAGCGCCACGCCCCGGTAGACGCTGAGGGTGCCCAGGGTGACGATGAAGGACGGCACTCCCAGCAGGACGACCGCGAGACCGTTCAGCAGACCGGCCAGCGACCCGACGGCCAGTCCGATGAGGGCCGCGATCGGCCAAGCGATCCCGTCGGCGATGGCCATGCCGGTGCAGATCGCGGAGAGCGCGTAGACGGAGCCGACCGAGAGGTCGATCTCGCCGTTGACGATGACGAAGGTCGCGCCGACCGCCATGATCCCGATCTGGGATATCTGCTGCCCGACGGAGAGCAGGTTGTCGGAGGAGGCGAAGCCGGGGGAGAGCACCACGCCGAGGAGGAAGAGCAGCACCAGGGCGGCGAACACCCCCGCCTCCCGGGCGTGCAGCAGTCTGCGCAGGTCGGGGACGAACCCCCGCGCCGGCGCGGTGGTGGTGGTCATGCGGTGTCGTTCCTCTCGGCGTGGGTGCGGTCCGTGTCGTGGGTCGGCACGGCCGTGAGCTGTTCCGGTGTCGGCAGGGCGGGGATCACGCCGGCGACGGTGACGGCGTGGGCCCCGGCCGCTGCGGCTCGGGAGACGGCGTCGGCGATGTCCTCGCCCGCGGCCAGGGCGACCGCCAGCGCGGCGGTGAAGGCGTCGCCGGCACCGGTGGTGTCCACCACGCGGCTGACCGGCCGGGCCGGTACCTCCCGCACCCCGGAGCCGTCGTCGACGAGTGCGCCGAGGCCGCCGCGGGTGAGTACGGCGGTCCCGCCGGTGCGTTCCCGCAGCCGGGCCACCAGCTCCCGGTCGGTCGGCACGGCGTCCTCGTCGAGACCGAGCAGGACGGGGGCCTCGGTCTGGTTGGGGGTGATCACGTCGACGAGAGGCCAGACCTCGTCGGCCAGCGGCCGGGCTGGGGCGGGGTTGAGCAGGGTCGTCGTCCCGCACTCCCTCGCCACGCGCAGCGCCCCGAGGACGACGTCGGCCGGGATCTCCATGGAGACGACGAGGACGTCGGCCTCCGCGATCGCCGGGCGGAAGGGGGCCAGGTGGTCCGGGGTCAACCGGTCCAGGGCGCCGGGGGCGATCGCGATGCGGTTCTCGCCGGAGGGCTCGACCAGGATGAAGCCCACCATCGTCGGGGCGTCCGCCGTGACGACGTGGGAGGAGTCCACCCCCTCGTGGGCCCACAGGTCGCGGGCGGCACGGCCGTAGGTGTCGTCCCCGACGGCGGTGAGCAGCGAGACCCGCGCACCGAGCCGGGCGGCCCCGATCGCCTGGTTCGACCCCTTGCCTCCGGGGCCCTCGTCGAACTCTCCGCCGGAGACGGTCTCACCCGGCGCGGGTGACCGGGGCACCCGCATGGTGAGGCCCGCTCCGTAACTACCGACCACTGCGATCCGCATCGAACGCACACCCCGCTTTGTATGGGGACAACCATGAACATGCGCAGCGTATGTACAGGCATGTCCCTGGTCAATAGATGTTTCACGGCGGAGTTTCTGCGCGTTTCCGCGACCGACACCTCCCTGCGGTGGGCGGCGGTGGCCACCGGCCGCGCGTGGCGGGGAGGGGCGCGCGCCCGTCCGTGGCCCGTCGGCCGGGTAACTCGGCTGCTGTGCAGCTCGCATGATCAGGCGTCAGTCCCGGCCGCCGGCGTTCCACGGGGCGCGTGCCGGGCCGGTGCCGGCGCCCGGCGGCGGTCCGGGCCGATCGGTCGGCGGTTTTCGGTCGTCCTCGTGGCCCTCGGGTCCGCCGGGGTGATATCGACGCAGGTGGGAGACGTATGGCCGCGTCCGGGCAGGGAGCTGTCCCGGCCGAGACGGTTCCGGGGGTGTGGGGGAGTCACGCCGGGGTACAGGACGGGCGATCAGGTCGGCGGGCGGAGTCGACTGGTCAGGGCGGATTCAGCACGCGTTTGACGGCCCCCCCCCGACCGGAAGGACCTCCCCCATGTCAGTCCAGCCTGCCCCTGCGCCCACGTCGTCGGCCCCGCGCGAGCGGCGCCGCGAGGGCACCGCGGTCCCCGAGCCGCACACCACCCCGGCCCGGGTGCTCGCGGTCCTCCGCATCGCCACCGGCCTGCTCTTCCTCTGGGCGTTCCTCGACAAGACGCTCGGGCTCGGCTACGCCACTCCGACCGAGTCAGCCTGGGTCAACGGGGGAGCTCCTGCCGCCGGTTACCTCGGTGGGGTCTCCGCCGGCCCGCTGCAGAGCACGTTCAACGGCTGGGCCGGGGCGGTGTGGGTGGACTTCGCCTACATGGCCGGGATGCTGGGACTGGGAGTCGCCCTGGTCGCCGGGATCGGTCTCCGTCTCGCGGCGGCGGGCGGCACCGTGATGATGCTGATGCTCTGGACCGCCGAGTGGCCGGTCGCACGGGTGCTCGCGGACGGTTCGCCCACCATGTCCCCCAACCCGGTGGTCGACGCGCACGTCGTCTACGCCCTGGTGATGGTGGCCATGGCCGTCTGCGCGGCCGGTCGCACCTGGGGGCTGGGGCGGGCCTGGGAGCGGGCGCCCCTCGTGCGTCATCACGCCTGGCTGCGCTGACCCGCCCGGCGGAGGTCGGGGCGGCGCCCGGTGCCGGGTGCCGCCCCGACCCTTGCCCCGCCGCCCCCGAGCCGCCATTGTGGTCCAGACCTTTACTCCGGTTGGAAGGTACGACCGTGACACGGACCCCCCACACCGCCGTGCTCGCCCTCATCCTGCTGCTGGGCCTCGCCCTCACCGCCTGCGGTGGCGATGCCGCGGGCCGGGAACGCCCGCCCGCCCCCTCCGGGGTGACCGCGCAGGCCACCAGCTCCTCCACCGTCCACGTCATGTGGCACCGGGCCGACCCCGCAGCCGGCGTCACCGGGTACACGGTGCACCGCGACGGCGAGGAGGCGGCGACCGTCGGAGCGGAGGAGTACATGGTCGACGTCACCGGCCTGGAACCCGCCACCGCCTACGACTTCACGGTCCGCTCGAAGGGACCCGCCGGACAGTCCGGTGAGAGCCGCGCCGCCGCCACCACCACCCTGGGCGTCGAGACCGACGACGACGAACCACCGACGCCCCCCGGTGAGCTGACCGGCACGGCGGACGGTCCGAGGACGGTCACCCTGACCTGGGAGCCCGCGGAGGACGACGTGGGCGTCACCGGCTACGAGATCCACCAGAGCGGAACGGCCATCCACAGCGTTCCCGGTGAGGAGACCGGCACCCTGGTCACCGGGCTGCGCCCCGGAACGGACTACGTGTTCACCGTGGTCGCCCGCGACGCCGGGGACAACGTCTCCGGGCCCGGCCCCGAACTCCGGCTGACCACTCCCGGCGCGGACGACGCGGGGGAGAGCGGCACCGCGACAGCCCCCCGGGGGCTCGAAGCGCGCCCCGGCTCCGCGCCCGCGACCGTCGAGCTGAGCTGGACCCCGCCGGTGACGGGAGCCGCGGTACTGGAGTACCAGATCCACCTCGACGGGGAGTTCACCACGACGCTGCTGTGGGGAGCCGACGCCCCGGAGAGCAGGATCACCCACACGCTCACCGTGGACGAGCCCGGCGCCCGCCACGCGGTGACCGTGCGCGCGAAGCTCCCCGACGGCCACTGGGGCTCCTTCACCCCGGCGGTCCGGGCCACCGCCGCCCCCTGAGGCCCGCGAGCCTCAGCCGCCCGTTCCCGACCGGCGGGCGACGAAGACCCACTCGCCGCCGGGCCGATCCGGGGCGTCGCGGACCTCCGCCACCGTGAACCCGGCGGCGGTGAGGTCGTCCCCGACCTCGTCGCGCTCCCGGAACCGCAGCGTGGAGTCCGAGGTCAGCGTCACGCCGTCCGAACCGAAGACGTAGTGCCACCGGAACGAGACGAGTGGGCCGTCGACCGCCGTGACCTGCACCCAGTTCTCCACCGGGCCGACCCCCGGCACCTCCGACACCCGGTGGGTGCGCTCCCGCGTCCACCGCTCCCACACCCGTCGGGCGGGGACGCGCGTCTCGAACACCAGCCGGCCGCCGGGACGCAGCGCCGCGCGGGCCCCGCGCAGGGTGCCCGCCCAGACGTCCGGCTCGACGATCGCCTGCGCCACGTTGGCGGTCATCGTCGCCAGGTCCACGCGCAGCGGCGGCAGCACGGTGGCGTCTCCCTCGATCCAGCGCACCCGGTCGGCGCCGGGCTTGGCACGGGCCACCGTCAGCGACGCCGGCGCCGGATCGACGCCGGTCACCTCGACGCCGTCCTCCGCGAGCAGCAGTGCGAACACACCTGTCCCGCAACCGATGTCCAGGACCCGACGTGCGGCGAACTCCTCCGCCATCCGCAGGTACGGCACCAGGTCACCGCGGTCGGGATCGAGCGGGTCGTAGACCGCGGCGAGTCGCGGGTGGGAGAAGATCGCATCGGCCATGGCGCGGAGGTTAACGGGCCGTGCCCCATCGCCGCCACGGCATTGCACCGTCACCCGGCAGCCGACCGGCCGGGTGACGGCCGGGGTTCACCAGGCCAGCTGCGCCAGGTACTTCTCGGTGCGCTCGCGCTCCCAGGCGCCGTCGGCGATCACCACGCGGTAGCGCCGGACCAGGGACTCGCCCGGGGGCAGCACCAGCTCGTCGAAGAACGCCCAGGAGGGCGCCACCGCGGCGAACGGGTCGCTGCGGACGAACCAGTGTGAGGGGTGCTCGGCCCCCGAACCGTCCTGCCCGTTGGCGGGCGCGTGCTCGAAGACGACGGTGGCGTGACCGTCGATGCCGTCGAACTCACCGGAGTAGGACAGCCAGGCGCCCTGGCTGCCCATCAGCTCCTGGCCCTCGCCCTCCGGCCCGAGGACCTTCCCGTTGCGGAAGGCCCGCGGGCCGCGCCAGAACAGCCCGGTGTACCCCGCCATCTCGCGCCCGGCGGTCGTCGGCGAACCGAACCGCAGCTCCTCGCCGCGCACGTTGGTCATCGTCGAGGACCAGGTCAGCGTCCACGCCCCGGCATCCGGGTCCACCTGGTGGGCCTCGATGCGGCGCCGTTCCTCGACCCAGCCGTCGCCGTCGTGGTTGCGCCAGGTCAGCCGCTCCGCGATCACGGCGCCGTCCTCGGTCTCCGTCAGCCCCTCGAACCCGTCGTGCTCCATCGAGCCCAGGCGCTCCGGGAACGGCTGGTAGCCGACCGGGTGGACGTAGCAGCGGCCACCCCAGATGTTCTGTCCCGAGAGGTGGGAGGCGGTCAGCTGGAGGCCCTTGTGCCAGCGGTGGTCGTTGGGGCGGTAGTCGGTGACGACTCCGCCCGAGAGGGTCCGCAGCGGATGGAGGTACGGCTTGGGGGCCTCCCAGGCCGCCTCCGGGCGGTAGACGTAGGAGAAGAGGGTGACGTCCTGGTGCCGCAGCTCGACGCGGTCGCCGGGTGTGTGGGTCAGCCGCAGGTCGGGCCGGGTCATGGGGTGCCTTTCGTCGGTCGGGGCGTGGGGTTGCGGGGCCTGGCGGCCACCGGTGGTGACGTGCCGGAGCCGCCGGCGGCCACCGCGGCCCGACGGGCCGCCGGCGGCCGTCGACGGCACCGGGAAACGCGGAGCGGCGGCACCTGTCGGCGGGTGCCGCCGCGGGTCAGGCGCCGGACGCCTCCGGCGTCAGCCGCGTCCCGGAGTCGGTCAGCGTGACGGGGACGCCGGTGCGGGCCGAGCGGCTCGCGGCGGCGCCGATCAGCACCGAGCGGATGCCGTCGCGGAAGCCGGCCTGCCGGGCCAGCGGGTCCTGGCCCGGTCCCCGGAAGACGTCGTTCAGCAGCAGCTTGTCGCCGCCGCCGTGCGCGCCCTCGCCGTTGCGGATCGGCAGCTCCTCGGCCTGCTTCCAGTGCTCCTGGACGGTCAGGCGGTCGAAGGCGCCCTGCGCGTTGGCCTTGCCGGTGGCGGAGGGGTCCACCGCGTCCTGCGGCGGGGTCCACGACCGCTCGCAGACCTCCAGCTCCAGCCGCCCCTTGGTGCCGTTGACCGTCACCCGGTAACCCTCGTGCGGGGCATGGGCGTTGAGGGAGTAGGTCAGCAGCGCCCGGTTGTCGTAGCGGACCAGCACGGCCATGTTGTCGTCGATGGTCACGCCCGGGGCGAAGACGTCCTGGTCGCGGACGTACCCGTCCTCCGCCTCGGCGTCCAGGTACAGCCGCTTCAGGCGGGCGTCGGCGCCGATGTCCAGCAGGAACGGGTCGGTGCCCAGGCCGGGCGCGCCGTGGGAGCGCTCGGGCCGGGGGCCCTCGATGTTGCCGTCGCCGTAGAACCGCAGGTCCGCCTGGGCGAAGACCATCTCGGCGCGGGCGTCCAGCCACCAGTTGACCAGGTCGAAGTGGTGGGTCGACTTGTGCACCAGCAGGCCGCCCGAGGACTCCCGGTCGCGGTGCCAGCGCCGGAAGTAGTCCGCGCCGTGGATGGT
Source organism: Streptomyces spiramenti (assembly GCF_012034385.1). GTDB lineage: Bacteria > Actinomycetota > Actinomycetes > Streptomycetales > Streptomycetaceae > Streptomyces > Streptomyces spiramenti. The sequence goes on along the minus strand of NZ_JAAVJB010000021.1, from coordinate 26,544 downwards.
GTCCAGCGTCCACTCGAAGTTGACGCTGGTGACGTCGCCGATGCGACCGGAGGCGATCGCCTCGCGCAGCGCCGTGTTGCGCGGCGAGTAGCGGTAGTTGAAGGTGACGACGATCTCGCCGGAGCTGCGTTCGGCTGCCGCGGCGATGGCCTCGCAGCCGGCGGCGTCCACGGTCAGCGGCTTCTCCACCACCACGTCGCGGCCGGCGTCGAGGGCGGCGACCACGTAGTCGGCGTGGGTGTTGTCCACCGAGGTGACCACGACCGCGTCGCAGTGCTCCAGCATCTGCTGGAAACCGTCGGGCCGGAAGGTGGGCACGGCGGAACGGCCGGTGGCCGCGATCCGCTCGTTGTAGAAGTCCATCCGGGTCTGGTTGGTGTCGAGGAGAGCGGTGATCTCCCCGGTGTCGCTCCAGTCACCGAGCAGCGCGTCGACGTACATCTGCGCGCGGTGGCCGAGGCCGACGAATGCGTAACGGCGGGTCACGGGTGGTCTCTCCTCGTGCGGTGGTTCGAGATGCTTCGGTACCGCCCACCCCCGGGTCCGGTCAGCTGAGGGTGCCGTTCGCCTCGGAGACGAACTGCGCGGCGGCCTCCTGCGGCGTCATGCGGCCGAAGTAGACCTCCTCGCTGTAGCGGGTCAGCAGGTTGGGGATCTCACCGGCGCCGCTGGGCAGCGCGGTGGGCGGGGTGTCGGTCTCGTCGCTGATGTCCTCCAGGAAGGACAGCGACTTCTGGTCCTCCTCGGGCAGCCCGTCGCGGACGGCGTCGAGCACGGAGGAGTTCATCGGGAGACCGCGGTCGGAGCCCTGGATGGCGCCGGCCTCGGGGTCGTTGACCAGGAAGTCGACCAGCTTCGCGGCGGCTTCCTGCTCGGGGGAGTTGCCGCTGACGGCCCAGAACATGGTCGGCTGGAGGAACATGCCGCCGCCGCCTCCGTTGCCGGCGTTCGGCATGCGGAGCAGCTCGACGTTCTCACCGGAACCGGAGGAGAGCGTGCCCAGCTGGTTGGTCCACCACATGCCCATGCCGCCGGTGTTGGTGGCGATCAGCGAGGTCTCGACGTTGGAGCCGATCTCGACGCTGCGGGGGCCGTCGGGGGAGGCGCCCTGGTCGATCTGGTCCAGCTGGTACTGGAACCAGTCGGTGACGGTCTCCTCGGTGATGCCGAGCTGGCCGTCGGTGTAGAACTCCTCGCCCTGCTGGGCGGAGAAGACGCGCAGCCAGGCGTCGTTGTTGCTGATCTGGGTGCCGTAGATGCCGCTGTCGCTGACGTCGGTGAGCTCGGCGCTCAGCTCCAGGTAGTCCTCCCAGGTCCAGGCGGTGTCGTCCGGCAGTTCCAGGCCGGCGTCCTCGAAGACCTTGGTGTTGGCCATGATGGCGAAGGCGTTGGCCCCGGTCGGAATGCCGTACTGGGTGCCGTCGATGGCGCCGGACTCCAGCAGCTCCGCGTTGAGGTCCCCGGTGTCGACCTTGTCGCCGAGGTCGGCCATCACGCCGCCGCGGGCCAGCTCGCCGAAGCGGCGGATCTCCACGGCGAACACGTCGGGCGCGTCGTTGGAGGCGACCTGCGTCGTCAGCTGGTCGTAGTAGGAGTCGAAGGTGGAGTACTCGGGCTGGATCGTGATGCCCTCGTTCTGCTCCTCGAACTTGGCTATCGCCTCTTCGGTGATGCGCTGGCGGTGGTCGCTGCCCCACCAGGCCACGCGGAGGGTGATGTCGCCGTCCTCGCCGCCGCCGCTGTTGCCGCCGCCGCAGGCCGTCAGGGTCATCGCGCCGACCACCGCGAGGGCCGGCAGCACTCTGCGGGTCAGGTGCTTGGTGTGAGTGGTCACTGAACTCTCCTTTGAATTCTCTAACTACTTCAGACCCGAGGTGGCGATACCGCGGACCAGGTATTTCTGGCCGGCCAGGAAGAACCCGAAGATCGGGCCCAGTGCGATGACCGACATGGCGAACATCGGTCCCCAGGAGGAATCCCCGCTGGAGTCCAGGAAGGTCCGCAGTGCGACCGGGACGGTGTGCATGTCCGGGTTGGTGAGGAAGATCAACTGGGACAGGAAGTCGTTCCAGGTCCAGATGAAGGTGAAGATCGCGGTGGTGGCGAGCGCCGGCGTGGAGAGCGGGATGATGATCCGGCTGAAGATCCGCCAGTGACCGGCCCCGTCGATGAGGGCGGCCTCGTCGAGGTCACGGGGGAGCGTCCTGATGAACTGCACCATCAGGAAGATGAAGAACGCGTCCGTGGCCAGGAACTTCGGCACGATGAGCGGGTAGAACGTGTTGATCCAGCCCAGCTCCGAGAACAGGATGTACTGGGGGACCAGGACCACGTGCAGCGGCAGCATGATCGTGCCGAGCATCACCGCGAACCAGAACTTCTTGAACGGGAACTCCAGCCGGGCGAACGCGTACGCCGCCAGCGAGCAGGCCAGGAGGTTGCCGACCACCGCACCCGCGGTGATGATCGCGGAGTTGAACATGTAGTGGCTGAAGGGGTGCCGCAGCGCGTTCCAGCCGGCGATGAAGTTGTCGAAGGTGATGCTCGTCGGGATGAGGCCCTGCTCGCGGAAGATGACGTCCTCGGGCTTGAGCGAGGAGGAGACCATCCACAGCAGCGGGTAGAGCATCACCAGGCCGAAGAGGATCAGCCCGATGTGGGTGAACACCCTCCGCCCGCGGAACCACAGCAGCACGCGTGCCATGGCGGTGTCGTTGAGTCCCGCGCGGTCGGCGTCCTTGACCTTGAGCCCGCCGCGGTCGGTGTCGTGGTTACTTGTCACTGTAGAACACCCAATACTTCGACATCAGGAAGTTCACCGCGGTCAGGACGGCGATGATGAGCACGAGGACCCAGGCCATCGCCGAGGCGTAGCCCATCTCGAAGGAGTTGAAGCCCTTCTGGTAGACGTACATCGTGTAGAAGAGCGTGGAGTCGGCCGGGCTGCCGTTGCCCCCGGAGACCACGTACGCCTGGGTGAAGGACTGGAAGGCGCCGATCAGCTGGAGCACCAGGTTGAAGAAGATGATCGGGGTCAGCAGCGGCAGGGTGATGGAGAAGAACTGCCGCATCGTGCCGGCGCCGTCGATGCTCGCCGCCTCGTAGTAGCTCGGCGGGATCTGCCGCAGGCCGGCGAGGAAGATGACCATCGGCGAGCCGAACGTCCACACGTTCAGGACGACCAGGGTGCCGAGCGCAGTGGAGGGGTCGCCCACCCAGCTGGTGCCCTCGTACCCGAAGAAGCCGAGGAACTCGTTGAACAGGCCGTCCGCGCCGAAGACCTTCCGCCACAGGATGGCGATGGCGACGCTGGAACCCAGCAGCGAGGGCAGGTAGTAGACCGAGCGGTAGATCGACAGACCCCGCACGCCCCGGTCCAGGACCAGCGCCAGCGCCAGCGCGAACGTCAGCTGAAGCGGCACCGACACCAGCACGTAGATGGTGGTGTTCGACAACGCCTTGAGGAACCGCGGGTCGTCGAAGAACATCTGACGGTAGTTGTCGAAGCCGACCCACCCCCAGTCCCGGATCAGGTGGTAGTCGGTGAACGACAGGTACAGCGACGCCAGCAGCGGGATGGACGTGATGGCGATCAGGCCCACGAACCACGGCGCGAGGAACAGATGCGCGATCAGCGCCTCTTTGCGGCGGCGCTTCTTGATCTGCAGGGTGTGGTGGCTGGTCACACCGCCCGGCGGGTTGCCCGCGGCCGAGGCCTGGGGCGTCGCCGGGTCCGCCTGGGGCGGCCTCTCCTGGATGTCGGTCATGCGGCCCTCCCGGCCAGTGCGGCGAACCGCGGTAGTTCGGAGTAGAGAGCGAGCTGTTCGGCCGCCTCCGTCACCACTTCGGTGATCCCGGGGATCACCCGGCGACGGGCACCCCCCTCACCCGGCAGGTCCTCCGCGGGCAGCTGCCGGGGGTCGGGCGCGGTACGCACCGACTCCAGCACCCGCATGAACCCCTCGGTGGAGGCCAGCGGGACCAGCAGGGGGGCCGGGTCGGCCGCGCCGTCACGCGCGGCGGCCAGGTGGGAGAGGAGGTTGCGCAGCAGCACGGCCCGCCCGTGCGTGGTCTCCTCGGGTTCCGCGCCCGGCCGCGTGAGGCGGACCCGGTCCTCGGTGTACCAGTAGGAGATGCTCCCGGCGTCGCCGTGCACGGTGATGACGGGGGGCTGCTGCACCGGCGCCGCCAGCGTCGCGGCCACCACCAGCGGTCGGCCCTGGGCCAGTCCGCCGGAGGTGTGGACCCGCACGCACGAGGTGTCGTCGGTCTCGTTGTCGAAGGCCCGGTAGAGCTCGGTCTCGACCGATTCCACCGCGCCCCCGTCCAGCGCCAGCACGGTTGCCACCGCGTGCGCCAGAGGATTGGTGAGCGCGCCGTCCACGACGTCGACGCCGTCGAGGCGTCGGCGGCCGGCCCAGGGCGCGCGCTGGTAGTAGGCCGTGTCCCGTGACCAGGCGGCGTGTGCGCCGATGCCGCGCACCGTGCCGATCGCCCCGTCGCGGACCAGGTCGCGGACCCGGTCCGGGGCACCCGACCCGAGGGACTGGAACCCGACCTGGCAGACGCGGCCCAGCTGGTCCGCGGCCTCGCGCAGCGCGTCGAACTCCGCCAGTGAGACGGCGGGGGGCTTCTCCAGCTGGAGGTGCGCCCCCGCCTCCAGGGCGGCCAGCCCCAGGGCGGTGTGGGTGTGCAGCGGGGTGGCGATGACGGCGACGTCCGCGCCGGTCTCGCGCACCAGCGCACCGAGGTCCGGGCCGTGGACCGGGGTCCCGAGGCCCTCCAGCATCTCGGCGGGCACCGGGCGGAGGTCGCAGACCCCCACCAGGGTGGCGGCGCCCTCGGCGGTGAGTTCGCGGAGCACGGGCAGGTAGTTCCGCCCGTATCCGTGCACTCCCGCGAGGACGACGCGCTGCGGCTCTGGGGTGGTGTTCATGGCGTCGTGGACTCCCACGGTGCGTCGGCGAAGTGCATCCCGTGCCCGGCGCCGCCGGACAGGTGCGCGGTGCCGCCTTCGATGCGCATCGGGTACGGCTCGCGCAGCAGTCCCAGTGCCGCGAAGGAGGCGTCCTCGATGTCCTCGACCATCGCCGGCAGCGGCAGGGCGCACGCCAGCTGTGCCGACAGGTCGGGCAGCAGGTGCGGGTGGAGCGGGACCGTGAAGACCCGGGCCAGTTCCGCGATGCGGAGGAAGGGGGTGATGCCCCCGACCCGCGTGATGTTGGGCTGCACCACGTCGCAGGCGCCGGCGACCAGCAGGTCGCGGAAGCCCTGCACGGTGCGCACGTTCTCCCCGACCGCGACCGGCACCCCGGTGTCGCCCCGCAGCCGGACGTGCGCCTGCACGTCGTCGGCGGGCAGCGGCTCCTCGATCCAGTGCAGGTCCAGGGGTTCGAGCGCGGTGAGCGCCCGCTTGGCCCGCGGCAGGTCCCAGCGCTGGTTGGCGTCCACCATCAGCAGCGCGTCCGGGCCGATGACCTCTCGGACCGCGGTCACCCGCTCGACGTCGACCGCGACGTCCGGGTTGCCGACCTTGATCTTGACGGCCTTGAGGCCGCGGTCCGCCCAACGCTGCGCCTGCGCCACCAGCTCCGCCAGCGGGTAGTGGAGGTTGACCCCGCTGCCGTAGACCGGGACGGTCTCGCGGCGGCGGCCGATCGCGTCGGCGAGGGTGAGGCCGGCCGTACGGGAACGCAGGTCCCACAGCGCGATGTCGACCGCGGAGAGCGCGAGGGTGGTGATCCCGCCCGCACCCGCCTCGTGGACGTGCTTCCAGGCGGCGTCCCAGACGGTCTCCGGGTGGGCGGGCAGCCCGATCACCGCGTCACGGACGTCGGTGGTGAGCAGCGCGTGCACCGCGGCGGCGCCGATCTGCGGGGTCCAGCCGAATCCGGTGCCGGTGCGGCCGTCGGAGAGGGAGACCTCGCAGACCACCACATGGTTGGCGGGGACGGCCGCCCCCCAGGGGCGGCTCAGCTCCGCGCTGCTGACGCCGGCACGGAGACCGGTGATGACGGGGAGCTCCGCCGAGGCGGTGGCGTTGGCGGTCGCGGGGGCGGTCATGACCCCTCCTTCACGACGGCCGGGGCGGAGCCGGCGACTGCCGGGTTCCGCGGGGCGGAGGTGGCGGCGGCGCTGTGAGCACGCCGGCGGCTTCCTCCCCAGGGCCCTGTGTGGTTCATGTGCTGGGGACCTCGTCCTTGGTGCGGATCACGTCGTGCTCGGGCAGCTCGGTCCGCCAGCTGCGCTTGGGGCGCCAGCCGATGAGCCGCTCCGCCTTGGCGGTGGAGAAGACCGGGTCGGTCCCGGATACGGACTCCGCGAACTTCTCGGTGCCCGGGTGGAAACGCGGGAGCAGCGCCGCGACGGGCTCGCGGGAGAGCGCGTCCGGGGCCCCGGCGAAGAAGACCTCGCCGTTGGGGATCTCCGGCAGCGCCCGCAGCAGCTGCTCCACCATCTCGGCGCCGTCTCGGGCGTCGAGGTAGTTGAAGAGCGCCTGTCCGGAGATCTCCGGGGAGTCCAGACGTTCGGCGATGGTGTGACCGGTCTGCGTGCTGGCGCCCGTCCACTCCTCCGGAGCGACGACGAAGCAGGGGCGGACGGCGGCGAAGCGGACCTTCCCCGCGGCGGCCAGGGTGAACGACCGCATGGCCTGCTCGGCGGCGGCCTTGGAGAGGCTGTAGGCGTTCCACGGCCGAACCGGGTGGTCCTCGTCCAGCGGGAGGTAGTCCGGCGTCCAGCCGCCGGGGGCCCCGTAGCCGATGACGGTCGGGCTGGAGGCGATGATCACGCGCTCCACGCCGAGCTGCACCGCGGCCTCGCAGACGCCGAAGGCAGCCTGGGTGTTGACCCGGTAGGTGAGTCCACCGCTGTGGCTGAAGGGCGCGGCGATCGCGGCGAGGTGCACCACGGCCTGCGGGCGGTGGCGGGCCACCACCTGGAACGCCTCGCCCACGTCGGACACGTCCGCCGACTGGACCGCGGCGCAGGGGCCCGCGTCGCCGGGGCGGAGATCCACCCCGACCACCTCGTGTCCCGCGGCGGCCAGACCGGCCACGACACTGCGGCCGAAACGCCCGGCACTACCGGTGACAAGTACCTTCATCGGAACTGCTTCTCCCCTCGACGGCAAGCGGTTGCGGAACTCTCGCTCGGAAATCGGCCCGCGTCAAGACTTCGTGCAGCTATTGACTGCAACCGTTTGCCGAATAGGGTGTGAGCCGTGACTGACGACGGCGTGAGAGAAGCTTTCGGCGAGGACGGCGGCGGTAACGCGGTCCATCGCCACACGCTCGCTGCCCCGGGTGTCCGGGCCCGCGTGCTGACCTACGGATGTGTACTCCAGTCCTTGGAAGTACCCGACTCCGGCGGCGCGTTCGGCAACGTGGTGATCGGCCTGGACACCATGGAGGACTACCTCACGCGCAGTCGGTACTTCGGTGCCGTCGTGGGCCGCTACGGCAACCGCATAGCCGGCGGCAGCTTCACCCTCGACGGCCGCGAGCACCGACTGCCGCGCAACAACGGCGACGCCAGCCTCCACGGCGGACCCGGCGGGTTCAGCAACCGCGTCTGGTCGGTGGAGTCCGCGGGTCCCGCGGCCATCACCCTGACCCGGATCAGCGAGGACGGCGAGGAGGGGTACCCGGGGCGGCTCACCGCGCGGGTGACCTACACCCTGAGCGGTGGGCCGGACGGCGCCGAGGTGCGCATCGACTACCACGCGGTCACCGACGCGCCCACGCACGTGAACCTCACCAACCACAGCTACTTCAACCTGGACGGCGGCCCGAACGTCCTGGACCACGAACTGACACTGGACGCCGGGCACTTCCTCCCGGTGGACGAGGCGCAGATCCCCACCGGCGAACTGGCTCCCACCGCCGGCACCGCCTTCGACTTCACGACGCCCCACCGGGTCGGTGCCCGACTCGACGACGGACACCCCCAGGTCAAGGCGGCCAACGGGTACGACCACTGCATGGTCTTCAGCTCGCCCGCCGGTGAACTGCGCCCCGTCGGACGGCTGCGCGGCCCGGGGTCAGGACGCGTCATGGAGGTCCTCACCACCGAGCCCGGCGTGCAGTTCTACTCCGGGAACAAGCTCGCGGACCACGTCTGGGGTCCCGGCAGCGGGCTGTGTCTGGAGACCCAGCACTTCCCCGACTCGCCCAACCGCCCCGAGTTCCCCAGCACCGTGCTGCGGCCGGGGGAGGAGTATCGCTCGACCACCGTCTACCGCTTCCCGGCGGTCACGGCCACCGGCGGGACCTCAGAGGGAGAGGGCGCCTCATGGCGGTGACCATCCGCGACGTCGCCAAGGCGGCAGGCGTCCACGTCTCCACCGTCTCGCGCACGTTCTCCTCGCCCCACCTCGTCAACAGCGCCACCCGCGAGCGGGTGCTCGCCGCCGCGCAGCGGCTGGACTACCGGCCCAACCGGGCCGCGAGCGCCCTGACGACGGGGCGCACCCACAACCTCGGGCTGATCGTCGCCGACATCGCCAACCCCTTCTTCCCCCCGCTGATCAAGGCGGCGCAGGCGTACGCCCGCGAGCGGGAGTACCACGTGTTCGTCGCCGACACCGACGAGGACCCGCAGTCCGAGGAAGAGCTCATCCAGACGCTCGCCAAGCAGGTGGACGGCGTCGTGCTGGTCGCGCCCCGCCTCACCAACCTGGCGATCGAACGGCTCGGCATGGACCTGCCGTTCGTGGTCGTCAACCGACGGGTCAAGGGACTCTCCGCCGTACTCATGGACATAGGGCACGGCACCACCGAGGCGGTCGAGCACCTCGCCGGCCTCGGCCACCGCCGCATCGTCCTGGCACCCGGCCCCCGCGCCTCCTGGAGCAGCGAGCAGATGGGCCGGGCAGCCGCGTCGGCCACGGAGCGGCTCGGCGTCGACCTCGTCGTCACCGGACCGAACGCCCCCACCGAACAGGGCGGGGTCACCGCCGCGGCGGAGGTCCTCGACAGCGGCGCCACCGCCGTCATCGCCTACAACGACCTCGTCGCCATCGGTGTCATCGAGGGGCTCAACGACCGGGGGGTCGACGTCCCCGGCCAGGTCTCCGTCGTCGGGGTCGACGACACCGTCGCCGGCCGGCTCAACCGGCCCAAGCTCACCACGATCGCCATGCCGACCCCCGCGGCGGGACGCACCGCCGTGGACCTGCTGCTCCAGGCCGTCGCCGGTGGCCGCACCGCCGCCCAGGCCACCCTGGAGACCAGCCTCACCATCCGGGACTCCACCGGACCCGCCCCGAGCTGACCGTGCGACGCCGCCCGGGCCGACACCCGGGCGGCGCCCCGGCCGGCCCGGCGGAAGCACCCCGGCGGCCACGGGACGCCCACCGCCACAAACACGAGGAGAGCACGATGACAGAGCCGGTGTGGAGCGTCGACCCCAGGAACGGGGAGCGCCACGGACAGGCCGCCACCGAGGCGGACGCCACCGCGGTGGACAAGGCGGTGCGCGCCGCCCACGAGACCCGCGCCGCGCTGGCCGACCGCGCCACCCGCGTCGCGCTGCTGCGCGCCGTCGTCCGCGAACTCAACGCGGACTCCGCCGAGATCATTCGGCTCGCGAACCGGGAGACCGCGCTCGGCGAGCCGCGACTGACCGGTGAACTCGCCCGTGCGGCGGGTCAGTTCGAGGCATTCGCCGCGGAGATCGAGGACGGCGGCTACCTCGGCGTCGCCATCGACCACGCGGACCCCTCGCTCACCCCGCCCCGCCCCGACCTGCGCCGCTACCGCGTGCCGCTGGGCGTCGTCGCCGTCTACGCGGCCTCCAACTTCCCGCTCGCCTTCTCCGTTCCCGGCGGTGACACCGCCAGCGCGCTCGCCGCCGGCTGCCCCGTCGTGGTCAAGGTCCACCCGGCGCACCCCGCCACCTCCGAGCGCTGCGCCGCCGCGCTGCGGCGGGCCGCCGCCTCGGTGGGGCTGCCCGAGGACGTCCTCGCGGTCGTCCACGGCTTCGACGCCGGGGTCGCCCTCATCGACCACCCGCTGGTCTCGGCGGCCGGGTTCACCGGCTCGGTCCGCGGCGGTCGCGCCCTGTTCGACCGCGCCTCGGCCCGTCCGGTGCCCGTCCCCTTCCACGGCGAACTCGGCAGCCTCAACCCGGTGGTCGTCACCGAGGCCGCCGCGGGCGAGCGCCCCGAGGAGATCGCCACCGGCCTCGCCGGCTCCGTGACCCTGGGCACCGGCCAGTTCTGCGTCAAGCCGGGTCTGGTCCTCGTCCCCGAGGGCGAGGCAGGGGACCGTCTCGTCACTGCGCTCACGGGCGCGCTCGGCGAGGCCGCCGGCGGGGTGCTCCTCGACGAGCGCATCCGCGACGGGTTCGTCGCCGGGGTGGCCGAGCGCGCGGAGCTCCCGGACGTCACCGTCCCGGTCACCGCGGGCGCGGGCGAGGGACGCACCGTCGTCCCCGGCTTCGTCTCCGTGCCCGCCGGCCATCTCGTGCGCCCCACGCACGAGACCCTGCTGGAGGAGTGCTTCGGTCCGCTCACCGTCGTCGCCCGCTATCGGGACACCGACGACATCGCCGCCGTGCTGGCCACGCTCGCCGGCAGCCTCACCGCCACCGTGCACATCGGCGCCGAGGAGGCGACAGAGGAGGCGGGCCACGCCGCGCACCTGCTGGCCGCGCTCACCCCGCTCGCGGGCCGACTCCTCGTCAACGGCTGGCCCACCGGCGTCGCGGTCGCCACCGCCCAGCACCACGGCGGCCCCTACCCCGCGACCACCACCCCCTTCACCTCGGTGGGCGCCTCCGCCATCGACCGCTGGCTGCGCCCCGTGGTCCACCAGGGCACCCCGGCCGCGCTGCTCCCCGCGGAGCTGCGCGAGGAGAACCCGCTCGGGCTGCCCCGCCGCGTCGACGGGGTCCGGGAGAACTGAGCCCCACGCGCCGCGGCGGCAGCACCGCCGTCCGCTCTTCCGTGCCCCGGCAGCCGCCACCCGGCCGCCGGGGCACGTGCGTTCCGCGTCACGGCGCCGCCACCGACACGCCCGCCGCGCACCCGGCGCTACCGTGACCCGGTCACCTCCGCCGCGCCCGAGTCACGGGTCCCCGTCGGTCCCGCCCTTGCCGCGCCGCGCGGCAACTGGCCTCGGTCTCGCCCGTCATCGGGCTGGTCGTCGGCTCCCTGCCGTACCTGCTGGCCTTCCTGACGCTGATGCTGCTGGTGCGCGGAGTGCTGCACGGCGGCGACCCGGCCGACCTCGGCGCCGCCCGCCGAGGCCCGTGCCGATCCCGCTCGCCGGCCGCCCGGAAACCCGGTGGCGCGCCTCCGGGCCGGTGCGGTGGGATGGCGCTCCCGCGGCCGACCGCACCGCGCCCGCCGAGGAGCTCTCGTGTCCCAGATCCGAACCCTCACCCGACTCGACGGTCGGGCGCTGGTGGTGGCCGACCACGGGGGAGCGGGGCGGCCACTGCTGGCGCTCCACGGCACCTTCGGCCGCGGCACGGTCTTCGACCGGCTCGCGGCCGACCTCGCCGGCGTGGCCAGGGTGGTCGCCCCCGACCAGCGGGGCCACGGCCACAGCGACAGCGCCGAGCTCCACGACCGCGCCTCCCACGTCGCGGACGCCGCGGCGGTGATCCGGTCCCTCGACGTCGGGCCGGTCGTGGTCCTCGGGCACTCGCTGGGCGGGATCACCGCCTACCAACTCGCCGCCCGCCACCCGGAGCTCGTCGCCGCGCTGGTCGTGGAGGACGTCGGCCCGGTCATGCGGCGGCCCGAGATCGCCCACCCCGTCCTCGACGTGCGCGGCTGGCCGCGCTCCGCACCCACCCGCGGTGAACTCGCCGAACGGATCGAGGCCGCCGGGGTCCCCGACGCGGGGTACTTCCTCCGCAGCGCCGTCGAGCGGGACGGCGCCGCTGAACTGCTCTTCGACTGGGAGGAGATGATGGCAGTTCAGCGCGGCGGGTGCGGCGACTGGTGGGAGGACTGGCTCGGCTCCTCCTGCCCCGCGCTCGTGCTGCGCGGGGCGGGCAGCACGCTGCTGCCCGCGGAGCTCGCGCGGCGGATGTGCCGGTCGCGCCCCGGTACCGCGCTGCGCACCGTCGCCGGTGCCGGCCACTGGGTCCACGACGACGCACCGGAGGAGTTCGCCCGGGCGGTCGCCGACTTCCTCGCCGCGCTTCCCGCGGCGCCCGGCTCCGCACCGGGCCCCGCCGTGCGTCGCCCTCCCCTCGCCGACGCCCACGGGCAGGCGTAGCCTGACGCGTCCGCGCCCGCTCCGAACCATCCGTGACGCGGGCGCCCCCGCACCCCGCCGAACCTCCGCGCCGCCGCCCGCGCGCGGAGCCACCACCACCCCAGGAGAACCCGTGGCTGTACCCCGCGTCGGTGAGCCGGCCCCCGACTTCACCCTCCCCGGCGGTGTCCTCGCCGACGGCGCCTTCGAACGTGCCGACCACACGCTCTCCGACCACCGCGGCACCCCGCTGGTCCTCGCGTTCTACCCGGGCGACAACACCGCAGTCTGCACCAAGCAGCTCTGCTCCTACTCGGGTGGGCTGGACCGGTTCACCGAACTGGGCGCCCGGGTGTGGGGCGTCAGCCCGCAGGACCTGGACAGCCACGAGGGGTTCGCCCGGCAGCACGGCCTGCGGATGCCGCTGCTCGCCGACACCGACCGCGAGGTGACCCGAGCCTACGGGGTGGCCGTGCCCGGCCTCGGGCTGCGCAGGTCGGTCTTCCTCATCGGCCCCGACGGTGTGGTGCGCTGGAAGCACGTCGCCCTGCTCGGCGCGACCTTCCAGCCGGTGGACACCCTGGCCCGCGAACTCGCTGCGCTCGACGCGGCCTGACGGTACGCCGCGGCGCGCCGGTGGCCGCCGTGCCAGGACCGCCACAGCGACGCGTACGCGCCGTCGGCCGCCACCAGTTCGTCGTGGCTGCCGAACTCGCTGATCCGTCCGTCCTCCACCACCGCGATCACGTCGGCGTCGTGCGCCGTGTGCAGCCGGTGGGCGATGGCGATGACCGTCCGTCCCTCCAGCACCCTCGCCAGCGAGCGCTCCATGTCGCGGGCGGCCCGCGGGTCGAGCAGCGAGGTCGCCTCGTCCAGCACCAGGGTGTGCGGGTCCGCCAGCACCAGTCGCGCCAGTGCGATCTGCTGCGCGTGGGCCGGGCCGACCGGCAGGGCGCCCGACCCCACCTCGCTGTCCAGCCCGTCCGGCAGGGAGGCCGCCCAGCCGTCGGCGTCCACCGCGCGCAGCGCGGCCCAGATCTCCTCGTCGCCCGCGTCCGCCCGGGCCAGCCGCAGGTTGTCCCGGAGCGGACCGACGAAGACGTGGTGCTCCTGGTTGACCAGGGCGACGTGCTGACGCACCCGCTCCGTGGGCATCCTCGACAGGTGCGCGCCACCGAGGGTGACGGAGCCGGTCCGCGGTCCGTAGACGCCCGCGAGCAGGCGACCCAGCGTCGACTTCCCCGCCCCGGAGGGTCCGACCAGCGCCACCCTGGTCCCCGGCGGCACCCGCAACGACACCTCGTGGAGCACGTCGGTGCCCTCCTGGTACGCGAACCGGACGCGGTCGGCGTGCGTCTCCCGCCCGGTCGGCCGCTCGGCGTCGTCGGCGGGCGGGTCCTCGATCTCGTGCACCCCGACCAGGCGGGCGAGGGAGACCCGCGCCACCTGCAACTCGTCGAACCAGCGCAGGATCATCCCGACCGGCTCGACGGCCATCTGCGCCAGCACCGCGCCGGTCGTCAGCTGACCGACGGTCAGCCAGCCCTGGAGGGCGAAGGCACCGCCGATCAGCAGGACGCCCGCCAGCACCATGGAGTGGTAGATGTTCACCGTGGGGATCAGCACGGTCCGCAGCCAGAGCGTGTACCGCTCCCACCGGGTCCACTGCCGCACCCGGAGGTCCGACAGCTCGACGCGGCGCTCGGTCAGCCGGTGCGCCTCGATGGTGCGGCCCGCGTCCACGGTCTCCGCGAGGGCCGCCGCCACCGCGGCGTACCCGGCGGCCTCGGCGCGGTACCCCGCGCCCGCGCGGCGGTAGTACCAGCGGCAGACCACCAGCAGCACCGGCAGCGCCAGCAGGATGCCGATGCCCAGCGGCGGCGCGGTCAGCACGATCCCGCCCAGCAGCAGGGCCGCCCAGACCACGGCGATGGCCAGCTGCGGCACCGCCTCCCGCATCGCCTGCGCCAGCCGGTCGATGTCGGTGTTGATCCGGGCCAGCAGGTCGCCGGTGCCGGCGCGCTCCAGCACCCCCGGCGGCAACCCGACCGACCGCACGAGGAAGTCCTCGCGCAGGTCCGCCAGCATGCGCTCGCCGAGGACCGCGCCGCGCAGCCGCACGAGCCCGGTGAAGACCGCCTGCACGGCGAGCGCCGCGAGGAAGACCGACACCACCCAGGTCAGCGGGAGGTCGGTCGTCCCGTCCGACAGGTCCTGCACCACCCCACCGAGCAGGTAGGGACCCACCATGGAGGCCAGGACCGCGGCCGTGTTGACGGCGATCAGGACCAGGAACGCGGTGCGGTGGCGGCGGACCAGTTCGCCGACGTACCGGCGGACGGTGGCGCCGCCCGCCACCGGCAGTGTGGTGGCGTGCTCCCCGGCCGCCGGATCGAACTCCGGTGGGGCGACGCCGATGCGCGGGCTCATACGGACTCCTCGGCGGGTTCGGGAGCGGAGCCGGGGCCCCGCGGGGTCGTGGTTCCGGCGGCCTCGGGCGCCCCGGACGGGCCGACGTCCGGCTCACGGGTGACCACGGCGCGGTACTCCGGGTCCGAGGCGATGAGGGCGCGGTGGGTGCCGGCCGGCCGGGCGGTGCCCTCGTGGACGAGGACCACGGCGTCGGCGAGGTCCAGCAGCAGCGGGCTGGAGGTCATCACCACGGTGGTGCGGCCGGCCCGCAGCTCGCGCACGCCGCGAGCGATCCGCGCCTCGGTGTGGGAGTCCACCGCCGAGGTCGGCTCGTCCAGGACAAGCACCTCCGGGTCGGTCACCAGAGAACGCGCCAGCGCGAGGCGTTGGCGTTGCCCCCCGGAGAGGGAGCGGCCCCGCTCGGTGACCCTCGCGTCCATCACCCCGCCGCCCTCGGGGGCGGAACGGGCCACGGCGTCGAGGACGTCGGCGCACTGCGCCGCCGCCAGCGCGCGCTCGACCTCGACCCTGCCGGAGGACGGCACGTCGAGCAGTTCGCGCAGCGTGCCGGAGAGCAGCACCGGGTCCTTGTCCTGCACCAGGACGGTCGTCCGCGCGACCCGCAGCGGCATGTCGTCCAGCGGCCGTCCGTCGAGCCGGGCGGACGGCGGCGGCTGTTCGCCCTCCTCGGGCGGGGCGTGGCCCCCGAGCCGGGCGGCCAACCGCTCGGCCGTCGCGGGGTCGCCGCACACGACGGCGGTCAGCAGACCGCCGGCCGCGCGCAGCCCCGTCGCAGGGTCGTGCAGGGAGGGCGGGCCGCCGTCCCCCGCGGGGACGTGCGCGGCGTCGCCGTCCTCACGCCGCAGCGAGAGCACCCGCACCGCGCGGCGAGCCGAGGGGCGCGAGAACACGAAGGCCATCGCGGCCTCCTGGAAAATGCGCAGCGGGAACAGCAGGAACATCGCCGCGCCGTAGACCGTCACCAACTGGCCGGGGGTGATGTCCCCGGCGAGCGCCAGCCGCGAACCCTGCCAGGTGACCGCGATCAGCAGCAGTCCCCGCATCACCACCTGCACCGCGTCGATCAGCGCCCACATCCGGGCGCTGTGCACCGAGGCACCGCGGACCTCCTGCGAGGCGCGGCGGTACCGGCTCAGGAAGAGCTCCTCGCCGCCGATGCCGCGCAGCACCCGCAGCCCGGCCACGGTGTCCGAGGCCAGTTCCGTCGCGCGACCCGACGTCGCACGCTCCGCGTCCGCCCGGCGGGTGGCGGCGGGCAGCATCGGCAGCATCGGCAGCACGACGGCCAGGATGCCCAGGGCGACGACCAGACCGAGTTCCGGCTGGTACACCAGCAGCCCGGCGCACACGCCGCCGACGACCAGGACGGCACCGGCGAAGCGGGAGAACGACTCCACGAACCAGCCGATCTTCTCCACGTCGCCCGTGGACACCTTCACCACCTCTCCTGCGGCCACCCGGCGCGTCAGCATGCCGCCGAGCTCGGCGGTGCGCCGCGCGAGGAGTTGCTGCACGCGCGCCGCGGCGGTGATCCAGTTGGTCACCGCCGCACGGTGCAGGGCGCCGTCGGCGCCCGCGATCAGCAGGGCCACGCCCAGCAGCGCCACTCCCACCAGGGCGAGGTCGCGCCCGGACTCGTCGATGACCGCCTGGACGGCCGCGCCGGCGGCCACCGGCAGCAGGGCCACGCCGGTCATGTGCAGGGTGCCGTACAGCACCGCCTTCAACTGGCCGCCGAGCTGGCGGCGGAAGAGCCACACCAGGAACCGGAAGCCCGACCTGACGTCGGGTTCTCCCGGGTCGGCGTGGGGGAGGTCGCGAATCTGCATGGCGTCCCTGGGGTTCGGGGCCCGCGGCCCACCGTCACAACCTGCCCAGCCTGATCGCTGCGGGGCGCCAGTTCAACGGGTTTAGGGAGAGGAGCCGGAGACCCGGGCGTCCGGCGGGGTCGGGCGCGTGGCCGGCCCCGGCGCACCGGTGCGCCCGCCCGGCGTAACGCCCGTGTGTCTGCGCCGGGAGGCGCGGCAGGTACGGCAGGGTGCCGGAGCATGGCGGAGCGGTACGGCAGGGCGGCGCGGCACGAGGAGGACGACCTGCTGGAGGGCTTCAGCAGGACCGGCAGGCGGGCGGTCGCCCTGCGGGGGTTCTTCGCGGTGACGGTCTCCGCCGCGCTGGTGGGCTGGGACCTCGCGTTCACCTGGGGCGCCTACGGGACCGTCTTCTACAACCGCACCACCCAGCTGCTGGTGCTCTCGCTGGTGGTGCTGCTCGGACGCTGGGCGCTCCGGCAGCAGGTGCGCGAACACGGCTGGGTCACCTTCCTGTTCGCGCTTCCGGCGCTCTGGGTGGTCTTCCGGCTGGTCGCTCCCGTGATCGCCCCGGGCCGGGCCTTCGAGGTGGCCGACGGGGTGCTGACCGGCGCGATGGTGCTGTCACTGCCGCTGGTGCTGTGGGTGGTGGCCCGGCTGCTCGCGCCGGGGTACTTCGCGCTGCCGCAGCGGCGGATGAAGGTCGCCTCCGTCGTGATCGTCGCGGTGGTGTCGGCCGTCGGCCTGGTGGTGGGGGCCTGGAACGACCACTTCTTCACCTGCGCCGACTTCCGGGTGGCGGGCGACTACCCGCCACCGGGGTGCGCGGTGTCGATCCCGTAGCGGGCGGGCCCGGCACGCACCGCCCGGCGGGGGCTCCGCGCCACCGGCACGGAGCCCCCGCCCGCTCAGCCGTGCTCCGGGTCGGCTCCGTCCGCCGGCGGTCCCGCCGGGCGGGTGGCCCGCTCCAGCGCGATGAGCGCCGAGTGGTAGGGGCGGCCGGTCGCCTGCTCCATGCCGATCTCGCACATCCGGTTGGCCGACAGGTGCGCGTCGAAGGGACGCGAGGTGACCTCGGCCGCCTCCCGGGCGGTAGCGGAGGCGGTGAGCTCCTCGTGGAGCATGCCCCGGTCGCCCGCGAAGCCGCAGCAGGTCGCGTCCAGCGGGACGACGGTCTCCCCGGCGCACGCCTCGGCGATCCGCCGCAGCGCCGCCTCGTCGCCGAGGTGCTGCATGGAGCAGGTGGGGTGCACCACCGCGGAGTCCACCCGGCGGCTGACCGTGAGCCGCGGCAGCAGCCGGTCGACGGCCCACTGGAGCGAGTCGACGACGGTCAGCCGCTCGTGGCGCCCCCGGTTGGCCTCGGTCAGGTAGGGCACCACCTCCTCCGAGAGGCCGAGGGTGCAGGAGGAGGCGTCGACCACCAGCGGCAGCCGGCCGTGGTCGGTCCAGCGCCACGCGGACTCCACGACGCGGTTCGCCATCAGCGTGTTCCCGCCCTCGTAGCCCTTGGAGTGCCAGATGGTGGCGCAGCAGGTCCCGCCCACGTCCTCGGGGATCCACACCGGCTCGTCGGCGCGCAGCGCCAGCGCGACCACCGCGCGGGGGAGCGGCAGGGACCCCGTCAGCCCCTCGGGCTCGCCGAAGATCCGGTTGACGCAGGCGGGGTAGTAGACGGCGGTGGCCCGCTCGCGCGGGGTGCGCGGCAGCGGGCCCGCAGCCGGGGGCATCCCGGGGAGCCACTGCGGGACCAGCTCGTGGCTGACGGCACGCCGCGCCAGCGCGGTGGCCTTTCCGGAAACGGTGTCACCCGCGGTCGCGGCGGCGGAGACGGCCAGGCGGGCGGCGCGTTCCAGCACGGCGAAGCGGCGGGCGGCGGCCGTCGCGGCGCGTTCCTGCCGTTCGGTGTGCCGCCGGGAGCGGAAGTCCTTCATCATGGCGCCGGTGTCGATACCGACGGGACAGGCGACGCGGCAGCCGGAGTCACCCGCGCAGGTGTCCACGGCCGCGTACCCGTAGTCGGCGAGCAGGTTCTCCCCGACGTCGGAACCGGCGGGCTGGCGCATCATCTCCCGCCGGAGCACGATCCGCTGGCGCGGTGTGGTGGTCAGGTCGCGGCTGGGGCAGACGGGCTCGCAGAACCCGCACTCGATGCAGGGGTCGGCCTCCGCCTCCACCGTGGGGATGGACTTCAGCCCCCGCAGGTGGGCGCGGGGGTCGCGGTCGAGCACGATCCGCGGCGCCAGCACACCGGTGGGGTCCACCAGCTCCTTGATCCGCCACATCAGGGCGGTGGCCCGCTCGCCCCACTCCAGTTCGAGGAAGGGTGCGATGTTGCGGCCGGTGGCGTGCTCGGCCTTGAGGGACCCGTCGAACCGTTCGACGGTGAGGGCGCAGAACTCCGCCATGAACGCCGCGTAGCGGTCGACGTCGGCGGGGTCGGCGGCGTCGAAAGCGAGCAGGAAGTGCAGGTTGCCGTGGGCCGCGTGGCCGGCGACCGCGGCGTCGAAACCGTGGCGCGCCTGGAGTTCGAGCAGCGCCTCGCACGCCTCGGAGAGCCGCTCGGGCGGGACGGCGAAGTCCTCGGTGATCAGTGTGGTCCCGGCCGGACGGGCACCGCCGACAGCGGTGACGAAGGCCTTGCGGGCCTTCCAGTAGCCGGCGATCACCGCCGGGTCGGAGGTGAGGGCGTTGGTGACGGAGGGGACCGGTGCGACCAGGTCGAGCTCGGTCAGCAGGGCCTCGGCGGCGGTGCGCGCCGCGGCTCCGGCCGCCTCGTCGGGAGCGCGGAACTCCACCAGCAGCGCGGCGGTTCCCGGCGGCAGCTGCGCCCAGTCGGCGGGGACGCCGTCGACGGCCACCGAGGCGCGGAGCGTGTTGCCGTCCATGAGTTCCACGGCGGGGGCGCCGGCCGCGGTGAAGCGGGGCACGGCGGCGGCAGCGGCGGCGAGCGAGGGGAAGAACAGCAGGCCGGCGCTGGCGTGCCGGTGCAGCGGCAGGGTGTCCATGACGATCTCGGCGAGGAAGCCGAGGGTGCCCTGCGAGCCGACCATCAGCCCGCGCAGGATGCCGGTGGGGGAGTCGGAGTCGAGGAAGGCGTCGAGGCGGTAGCCGTTGGTGTTCTTCAACCGGTGCTTGGCGCGGATGCGCGCGACGAGCGCGCCGTCGGCCAGGATCTCCTCGCGCAGCGCGAGGAGCCCGGCCGTCAGCTCGGGCTCGGAAGCGGCGAGTTGGGCGTCGGCGTCCGGAGCGGCGGTGTCGACGACCGTTCCCGAGGGCAGCACGATCGTCATCGCCGCGGCGGTGCGGTAGCTGTTGCGGCTGGTACCCGCGGTCATCCCGGAGGCGTTGTTCGCGACGACACCGCCGAGGGTCGCGGCGATGGCACTGGCGGGGTCGGGGCCGAGGACGCGGCCGTGGCGGGCGAGCGCGGCGTTGGTGCGCTGCACGGTGGTGCCGGGCAGCACGCGGGCGCGCGCCCCGCCGTCCAGCGGGGTGACCCCGGCCCAGTGCCGCCGCACGTCGACCAGGATGTCCTCGCCCTGGGCCTGGCCGTTGAGCGAGGTGCCGCCGGCCCGGAAGACCACGTGGCGATCGTGGTCCCGCGCGTACCGGAGGACGGCGGCGACGTCGTCCGCGTGGCGCGCGACCACCACGACGTTGGGGACGAACCGGTAGGGGCTGGCGTCCGAGGCGTAGCTGACGAGGTCGGTGACGCGCCACAGCACCTGGTCGGGGCCGAGCAGCTCCTCCAGGTCGCGGCGGAGCGGCTGTGGAGTGCCCTCCGACAGCTCCGGCGGGACCCGGTCCGCGGCGGCGGGGTTGTCGGCGGCGGGCCGCAGGGCGGCGGGGTCCGGCTCCAGCAGCGGCATGGTGGGTCTCCCTCCGACCGGAGGTGTCGGGCGTACCTGCCGGTCGGAGGCCAGCATAGGTGGGGGCCGCCGGCCGGTCCCCGGTCGGCCCGACCGCCGCGCCGGGGCGGCGCGGGTGGGGCGGACCGACCGGAGGAGTGGGTCAGAACTGCACGTCGGAGCAGGCGTAGAAGGCGTTGGCGGTGTCGGCGACGTCCCAGACCGCGAGGATCAGGTGGCGTCCGCTCTTCTGGGGGAGGGTGCCGGTGTGGCTCTCGGACCAGTTGGGCTGCCGGCCGTCCATGGGCACGGTGAGGAAGGGCTGGGGCTCCAGGTCGGCGCGGGTGAGCGGGGTGTCGGGGTTCCACCCGTCCTTGGTGACGAAGTAGCGGAAGTCGGTTGTGCTGTGCGCGGCGGTGATGGTCCAGTCGAAGGTGAAGCCCGCGCCCGAGGTGAGGGAGGTGGTGGGCCAGGAGCCGTTGCGGGCCTGGTCCAGCTGGGAGAACTGTCCGTTGCCGCCGGAGCAGATGGTGCCGTCGGCGGGGCCGGCCTGGGGGAAGCCCTTGGGGCCCTCGACGCTCTGGGGTTCCCAGACGATGTTGCCGCAGTCGGGGGCGGCGCCCTGGGCGCAGTGGGCCTGACGGCTCGTGGGGGAGGTGGTGTAGCCGTGGGAGTTGGCGGCGCCGGCGGCGGCCAGCACCGTGGCGGCGGCCAGGCCGAGGCCGGTGACGGCAGCGGTGAGCTTGGTGCGCATGACTCGCTCCAGGTGTGTGGGGGGTGAGCTCGTGATCGCGCGCGAACGGAGAAGGTCTAGACCAAGTTCGAGGCTAGTGCGGCCGTTTGAACATGTCCATACCAATGCACACACCACGCGTTCCCGGTGCGCGACCTTCGGCTGCCGACCGGGGCGCGCACCGGGAGCCCGGCGGGACCCGTCAGCGGCCCAGCGCCGCCATCGCCGCGTTGTGGCCGGGGATGCCGCTCACCCCGCCGCCCCGCACGGCCCCCGCCCCGCACAGCAGGACGTTGTCGTGACCCGTCGCCACCCCCCAGCGGCGTGCCGCCGCCGAGCCGGGACCGTCCTCGCCCGCGGCGCCGTCGGCGAACGGGAAGGTCAGGTCCCGGTGGAAGATGTTCCCGCCGGGCAGCCGCAGCTCCCGCTCCAGGTCCACCGGCGTCCGGGCCTCCACGCAGGGCCGGCCGTCCGCGTCCCGTGCCAGGCAGTCCGCCAGGGGTTCCCCCAGGTGCCGGTCGAGCTCCGCGAGTGTCGCCGCGAGCAGTCGCTCCCGGGCGCTCTCGTTGTCGGATCGGAACAGGGCCGCCGGTGTGTGCAGCCCGAACAGGGTCATCGTGTGCCAGCCGTCCGCCGCGTGCCCGTCGCCGAGGATCGAGGGATCGGTCAGTGAGTGGCAGTAGATCTCCGACGGCGGCGCCTGCGGCAGCGCACCCGCCGCCGCCTCGCGGTACGCCCGGCCCAGTGCGTCGTACCCCTCGCCCACGTGGAAGGTGCCGGCGAAGGCGTCCGCCGCGTCGACCGACGCGTCCGCGAGCAGCGGGAGCCGGTGCAGCACCATGTTGACCTTGAACTGCGCGCCGTCCTCCGCCGGTGGTGGCTCTTCGCCGAGGAGCAGCGCCAGCTCCCGGGGTGAGGCGTTGACCAGCAGCGTGTCGGCGGAGACCGTGCGCTCCGCCTCCTCGTGGCGGTAGGTCACCTCCGCTCGGCGGCCGTCCGTGGCCAGCGCGACCACCTCGTGCCCGGTGCGCAGTTCCGCTCCCGCCGTCCGCGCCGCGGCGGCCAGCGCGTCGGTGACCGCGCCCATGCCGCCGACCGGCACGTCCCAGTCGCCCGTCCCCCCGCCCACCACGTGGTACAGGAAGCAGGCGTTCTGCCGCAGCGAGGGGTCGTGGGCGTCCGCGAACGTGCCGATCAGCCCGTCCGTGAGCACCACCCCGCGGACCAGGTCGTCCGTGAAGTGGTCCTCCACCGCCTCGCCCAGGGGGCGCTCGAACAGCGCCCGCCACGCCGCCTGGTCCCCGATCCGCCCGCGCAGGGCCGCGCGGTCGGGCAGCGGTTCGGTGAGGGTGGGGAACACCCGCTCCGCGACGCGCCCGGTCATCGCGTAGAACCGCTGCCAGGCAGCGAACTCCCGGTCCGAGCCGGTCAACCGCTCGAACGACTCGCGCGTGGCGGACTCGTCCGCGCCCACCAGTAGCCCCGTCGGCCGCCCGTCCCGCACCGCCGGGGTGTAGGAGGAGACGCTGCGACGCCGCAGCTCCAACCGCAGGCCCAGCTCCCGCACGATCTGCGGGGGGAGCAGGCTGACCAGGTAGGAGTAGCGGGAGAGCCGCGCGTCCACACCGGTGAACGGCCGGGTGGAGACGGCGGCCCCGCCCGTCTGCTCCAGCCGCTCCAGCAGCAGGACCCGGCGGCCCGCGCCCGCGAGATAGGCGGCGGCGACGAGCCCGTTGTGGCCACCGCCGACGATGACGGCGTCGTAATGCGTGTGATCGACCATGGACGGTTGGTAGCACGGCCACGGCTCCCGCGGCCACCCGCGCCGCGCGCCCCGGCAGGGCCGTCCGTGCGCGGAGCGCACGCCGCGCCCCACCCGCACGGTGACCCTCCGCGGTCGTGAGCGGGCCGAAGAGAAGAAACGGGGACAGGCTCCGTAAGCAGGTGAACAGTTCCGTCGTACCGGTCCGGCAGTGGTCCCGTCGCCGTAGTCTGGACTGTTCCCGACGTCGCAAACCCTCCCTAAGGATCCCATTGCACCACGACACGCCAGCCGGGCCGCCGGAGGACCCCGACGGGACGGCCGACCGGCGGCCCCCAGAGCTGCGCCGCATCGTCGCCCTCTTCCGCCCCTACCGGGGGCGGCTCGCCGTGGTGGGGGCGCTGGTGGCGGCCTCCTCCGTCGTCGCCGTCGCCACCCCGTTCCTGCTGCGCGAGATCATCGACACCGCGCTGCCCGAGGCCCGCACGGGCCTGCTCGGGCTGCTCGCCCTCGGCATGATCGCCGCCGCGGTGCTCAGCAGCGTCTTCGGCGTGCTGCAGACGCTCATCTCCACCCGCGTCGGCCAGCGCGTCATGCACGACCTGCGCACCCGGGTCTACTCCCGGCTCCAGGAGATGCCGCTCGCCTTCTTCACCAGGACCCGCACCGGCGAGGTGCAGTCGCGCATCGCCAACGACATCGGCGGCATGCAGGCCACCGTCACCTCCACCGCCACCTCCCTGGTCTCCAACGTCACCGCCGTCGTCGCCACCGTCGTGGCGATGCTCGCGCTGGACTGGCGACTCACCCTGGTCTCGCTCGCCCTGCTTCCCGTGTTCGCCGCCATCGCCCGGCGGGTGGGCCGGGAGCGCCGCCGCATCACCACCCAGCGACAGAAGCAGATGGCCGAGATGGCCGCGCACGTCACCGAGTCGCTCTCCGTCAGCGGCATTCTGCTGGGCCGCACCATGGGCCGCTCGGACTCGCTCACCGACGCGTTCTCCCGGGAGTCGTCGAACCTGGTCGACCTGGAGGTCCGCGCCTCCATGGCGGGGCGTTGGCGACTCGCCACCATCGGCATGATCATGGCGGCCATCCCCGCCCTGCTCTACTGGTCCGCGGGGCTGATGTTCCAGTTCAGCGGGACCGCGCCCTCCATCGGGACCCTCGTCGCCTTCGTCACCCTGCAGCAGGGGCTGCTGCGCCCCACCGTCGCACTGCTCTCCACCGGGGTGGACGTCCAGGCGTCGCTCGCACTGTTCCAGCGCATCTTCGAGTACCTCGACCTCGCCCCCGACATCACCGAGCCGACCGAACCGGTCCGCCTGCGGCGAGCCCGCGGCGAGGTCCGGCTGGAGGAGGTCACCTTCTCCTACGACCCCGGCGGCGCGCCGCCCGTACTCACCGCGGTGGACCTCGCCGTACCGGCCGGCGGGAGCCTCGCCGTCGTGGGCGCCACCGGCTCGGGGAAGAGCACGCTCGGCTACCTCGTCCCCCGGCTGTACGACGTGACCAGCGGACGCGTGACCATCGACGGGGTCGACGTACGGCAGCTGGACTTCGACTCCTTGGCGCGCAGCGTCGGCGTCGTCTCCCAGGAGACCTACCTCTTCCACGCCTCCGTCGCCGACAACCTCCGCTTCGCCCGCCCCGACGCCACCGCCGCCGAGCTGGAGCGGGCCTGCCGCGCCGCGCACATCCACGACCACATCAGCGGGCTGCCGCAGGGGTACGACACCCTCGTCGGCGAGCGCGGCTACCGCTTCTCCGGGGGAGAGAAGCAGCGCCTGGCGCTGGCGCGCACCATCCTGCGCGACCCGCCGGTACTGATCCTCGACGAGGCGACCAGCGCGCTGGACACCCGGACCGAGCGCGCCGTGCAGGCGTCGATCGACGCCCTCGCCGCCGGCCGGACCACCATCACCATCGCCCACCGGCTCTCCACCGTCCGCGACTCCGACCAGATCGTCGTGCTCGGCGGCGGACACGTCGTCGAACGCGGAACGCACGAGGAACTGCTGGCGCGCGACGGCCACTACGCGGAGCTGCTGCGCCGCGACGCAGGCCGCCGGGAGTCGGCCGACGCGGTCTCCTGAACCGGCGAACGCCGCCCCGGTCGCCGGCCGGCTCGCCGGTGGAGATGGCGCGCGACCGGCCTCACACCAGGCGGCCGGCCGCCTTCAGGTCGTCGAAGACGGCCCGGTCCACCGGCGCGGTCAGGTCGCGATCGGCGTACTCCAACCAGCGGACCTCCTCGATCTCCGCGGAGGCCACCGGCGTCCCCCGGTGCTCCGCGGTGTAGCACGCCATCCGCACCAGCACGCCGGCGCCGTGGCCGTCGGCGTCCGCCTCGTAGGTGCCGAAGTGCTCCACCGTCCCCGGCAGCAGATCCACCGCGACCTCCTCACGCACCTCCCGGAAGAGGGTGTCCGTGTCGCTCTCGCCCGAACGCCGCTTCCCGCCGGGGATGTAGAAGAGCTCCCGCCCCCGGGTGCGGGTGCCGAGCACCCTGCCCTCGGACAGGCACACCCACGCCACCGTGTCGATCATCCGCATACCTCCGCGACCCCTTCCGCCCACGTCCGTCGTGCCGGGCGATTCTCCCACCTCGCGCCACCGCCCCCGCCCGGCGGTGTTGCCGGACCGGCAACGGGAGTTGCCCGCGGTGGGGGTCGGGTCCACGATCGGGAACACCGGCGCCGCAGGACGCCGGACCGGAGCGAGAGAGCCGAGAGAGACCATGATCGACGAGACAGCGACACCCCCGCCCGACGCCCGGCACCACGAGGTCGTCGTCGTCGGCGGCGGCGCGGCCGGGCTCAGCGGTGCGCTGACCCTGGCCCGCGCCCGCCGTGACGTCCTCGTGGTGGACTGCGGGGAGCCCCGCAACGCCCCGGCGGAAGGCGTCCACGGCTACCTCGGCCGGGAGGGCACGCCCCCCGCCGAGCTGCTGGCCGCGGGCCGCGCGGAGGTCGCCGCCCACGGCGGCGCTCTCCGGACGGGGGAGGTGCGCACCGCCGCCCGGCTCGACGACGGCCGGTTCCTTCTCACCCTGGCCGACGGTGCGAACCTGACCGCCGACCGGGTCCTGGCCGCCACCGGCCTGGTGGACGAACTGCCCGACCTCCCCGGCCTGGCGGCCCAATGGGGCCGCGGGGTCCTGTCGTGCCCCTACTGCCACGGGTGGGAGGTGCGGGACCGGCCGGTCGCTGTCCTCGGCGGTGGCCCGCTCGCCGTCCACCAGGCGCTGCTGTGGCGGCAGTGGACGGCCGACCTGCTGTTCCTCGGCGGCACCGCGCCGCCGGTGCCGGAGGACGCGGAGCAGCTCGCCGCGCGCGGTGTCGACGTCGTGCCGGGCGAGGTGACCGCCGTGACCGAGGAGGACGGGCGGCTCACCGGCGTCCTCGTCGCGGGGCGGCAGCTCCGTCGCGAGGTGCTGGTCGTCGGAGCGCGTCTCTCGGCGCGGGCCGGGGTCCTCTCCGACCTCGGCGCCGAGGTGACCGATCTCGCGGTCGGTGACCACGTCGTCGGCACCCACGCGACCGCCGACGCCACCGGGGCCACCACCGTCCCCGGGCTCTGGGTCGCCGGCAACGTGTCGGCCCTCACCGACCAGGTCATCGGCGCCGCGGCGGCAGGCCAGCGGGCGGGCGCCGCCATCAACGCGGACCTGGTCGCGGCGGAGACCCGCCGCGCCGTGGCCGCACGCCGCGCGGCGGTCCCGGCCGTCCCGCCCGCCGAGAGC
>NZ_JAAVJB010000219.1 GCF_012034385.1 Streptomyces spiramenti | reverse complement strand
GCATTTCCCGGCCTGCCCGGCGGTCCGGGGCGTCGCCGTCGGGCCGGCCCCATCCGGGCCGTGCGGCCCCGCGCGGGGGCCGAGCGGACACTGCCGGCCGGGCGGGATCGGCGGGAAGCTGGTCGTGGGTCGAGAACACACCCGTCCCCCCGAGGGAGGCCCGGATGACATCGCATCAGACCACCGGAGACCGAGCACCGGCAGCCGCCGGCCCGCGACGCCCCGCACCGGAGCGGCGTGAGGAGGTGACCGACACCCCCGTCCCGCCCCACCCGTGGCGCGGCACGGCCGCGGCGCTGGCGGTGACGCGCCTCATGACCGCCGCGATCTTCCTCTGGGCCTTCGCGGACAAGGCGTTCGGGCTCGGGTACGCCACACCCGGCGAGCGCTCCTGGGTCAACGGCGGCTCCCCAACCGGGGGTTACCTCTCCTCGGTCGACGTCGGACCGATGGCCGGCGTCTTCAACTCCTGGGCGGGTTCGACGGCGGTGGACGTGCTCTTCATGGGCGGTCTGCTGGCGGTGGGGGTCGCCCTGTTGGCCGGGGTGGCGCTGTGGCCTGCGGCGCTGGGCGGCGGGCTGATGATGCTCATGATGTGGGTCGCCGCCTGGCCGCCGGCCCGGGAACTCGCCGACGGCACCCCGTCGATGTCGACCAACCCCCTGGTCGACCACCACCTGCTCTACGTGGCGGTGCTGGTGGTCCTCGCGGCGACCGCCGCCGGCCACCACGCGGGGCTCGGCCGCCGCTGGGAGGAGGCGCCCCTGGCCCGACGGTTCCCCTGGCTGCGCTGACCCACCGGTCGGCGGGGCCGCGGCGTCCGAGGCACCGGCCCCGCCGCCGTGGGAGGGGGCCGCCACACGGTCCGCCCGGCCTCGTGAGGGGGCCGGGCGGCCCTGTGCGCGGGCGCGGGGCAGCGGCGATGATGGGGCCGGGCCGCAGGGTGCGGACCGTAGGGAGGGGTCATGAGCGAGCACGGTGACGGGAGCGGCGGCCCGATCCGGCTCCTGCTGGTGGACGACCACGAGGTGGTGCGGCGCGGCCTGCGGGACCTCTTCGACGCCGAACCGGGCATCGAGGTCGTCGGCGAGGCGGGCAGCGCGGAGCGGGCCCTGGCACGCGGCCCCGCGCTCCGCCCGGACGTGGCGGTCCTCGACGTCAGGCTCCCCGACGGCGACGGCATCCGTGTCTGCCGCGAACTGCGCTCCGCCCTGCCGGGGCTGGCCTGCCTCATGCTCACCTCCTTCGACGACGACGAGGCGCTGCTCGACGCGATCATGGCGGGCGCGGCGGGCTACGTCCTGAAGGAGATCCGGGGAGCCGACCTGGTGACGGCGGTACGCACCGTCGCCTCCGGCCGCTCGATGCTGGACCCCGCCACCACCGCGCGGCTCATGAGCTCGCTGCGCGACACCGACGGGGGCGACGACGGCCCGGACGCGCTGGAGGCCCTGACCGCGCGGGAGCGCGAGATCCTGGAACTGGTAGGGGAGGGGCTGACCAACGCGCAGATCGGGCGACGGCTGTTCCTCTCGGAGAAGACCGTGAAGAACAACATCTCCCGGATGCTGGCCAAGCTCGGGGTGGAACGCCGCATCCAGGCGGCGGTGCTCGCCACGCAGGCGCACCAGACGCCGGCCTCCCGCGCCCCCCGCTGACGATCACCGCCGTCGAACTCCCGTGCCCTCTCGGCCCGTACGGGTGAAACCGCCGGTGGGCCGGGTGCGGCGCTCGCGAGGTGCGTGCCCGGCCGCCGCGGGTGTCGATGCACTCCGTGCCCGGTCCGGCGCTCCCCGTGTCGGTGCCTCCCGCCATACTGGAAGCGGCGTGGCTGATCGCCACACGGCAGACACACGGGGGCGAGAGACAGCAGATGGCGGAGACCACCCTGATCCAGGGCCGTTACGAACTCCTGGAGCAGATCGGTCGCGGCGGCATGGGCGAGGTGTGGCGTGCGCGGGACCGGGCGCTGGACCGCCGGGTCGCCGTGAAGTGCCTCAAGCCCCTGGGGAACCACCACGAGGAGCCCGTGTTGAAAGGGCTGCGGGAGCGGTTCCGCAGGGAGGCCCGGGTCGCCGCCGGGCTCCAGCACCGCGGCATCACCGTCGTCCACGACTTCGGCGAGGACGACGGGATCCTGTTCCTGGTCATGGAGCTACTGGAGGGCCGCAACCTCAGCGAGGTGCTCACCGGACGGGACCGCGAGCCGCTGCCCGAGCCGGACATCGCCGACATCGCCGCCCAGGTCGCGGCAGCCCTGGACCACACCCACCGCCAGGGCATCATCCACCGCGACCTCAAGCCCGCCAACGTGATGCTGCTGGACGACGGATCGGTGAAGATCTGCGACTTCGGCATCGCACGCCTGGCCCGCGACATCGGTCTCGCCACCAAACTGACCACCACCGGCATGGCCATGGGCACCCCGCACTACATGTCCCCGGAGCAGATCTCCGGCACCCCGGCCGACCGCCGCAGCGACCTCTACTCACTCGGCTGCGTGCTCTACGAACTGGCCTCCGGCGCGCCCCCGTTCGACCTCGGGGACCCCTGGGCCATCCTGGTCGGCCACCGCGACACCCCGCCCGAACCGCTCCGCGGTCGGCGGCCGGAGCTGTCGGCGGCACTGGAGGAGCTCGTCCTCGGGCTGCTCGCCAAGGACCCTGAGGATCGGCCCACCGACGTCGCCCAGCGGACCCGGCGGCTCGCGTTCGCCGCGGCACGCCACACGGGCGCCCGGCCGCTGCCGGTGGCCCCGGGGGTGCGGGGTGCCGCGCGCTCGGCACCCGGGTCCGGAGCCGCCTCGGTGCCCCGGCTGCCGCCCCTGCCCCCGCCCGCGGGCGGCACCCCCGCGGCGGGGCACCTCGCGGCGCTACCGCCGTGGGCCCGCGACATGCGCGCCGGGGTGGCCGTCCGTGCCGCGCTCCGCCCACCGGCCCCGGCCCTCGCTGAGGGGATCACCGGCCCGTGGTCGGCGGTCACCGTCGCCACCGGCGGTCGGCCTTCGCCGCCGGGTGGGGTGCCGGCCGCGGTCGGCACCCTCGCCGAACGGCACGGCGCCGGGATGGAACTAGGCCGCTCCGGCCGGTGGGCGGAGGCCCTGGAGGCGCACGACCGGGTCCTCGCCGAGCGGGAGGCCACGCTGGGCCCGGAGCACCCCGACACCCTCGACAGCCGTCACGAGGCCGCGGCCAGCCTGGGACGGCTGGGCCGCTGGGAGGAGGCCCTCGCGGGGCACCGGCGGGTCACCGAGGCCCGGGCGCGACAGCTCGGCCCGGCCCACCCGGCCACGCTGGACTCCCGCCACCAGTCCGCCGTGGCGCTCGGCCGGCTGGGCCGCGCCGCAGAGGCGCTGGAGGTCTACCGGGCCCTGGCGGTCGCCCGCGCCCACGCCGGGGGCGACGGACACGCCGAGACGCTGCGGGCCCGCCACGGCCTGGGGGTCAGCCTGGGCCGGCTGGGCCGCTGGGAGGAGGCGCTCGCCGAGGCGGGCGCGGTGTGGACCCTGCGCTGCCGAACCCTCGGCGACGATCACCCCGACACCCTGGTCAGCCGGCGCGAGGTCGCGGTCGCGCTGGGCTGGCTCGGCCGCTGGGAGGAGGCGCTGGGCGAGTACCGCCCGGTGCGTGAGAGCCGGGAACGCGTCCTCGGCCCCACCCACCCGGCGACCCTCACCAGCCGCAATGACGAGGCGCACTGCCTGGAGCAACTCGGCCGTCACGCCGAGGCCGCGGAGCTCCACCGGGCGGGCGCCGAACTCCGGGACGGCGGCGCCCACTGAGCACCCCCGCGGCCGGTGGTGGCGCCCGGCGGCGCGGGCTGTCGGGTGGTGCCGCGGCGCGCGTGGTCCGCTGGGCCCGCCCGCCGCTCGACCCGGCGGGGAGCCACGTACCATGGCGGCATGTCGTTTCTCCGCCGCCGTAGTGCTCCTACGCCCGCCGGTCCGGACTTCGATGTCCTGGCCATGGATCCGGGCGACTGGCCGGGAGTGCTGGGCGCCGGACTGCTGCCCGCGCCCGACGGGAGCTGCCAGGGTGTGATCCTGCGCTACGACCTGTTCGGCGGACGCGGCCCCGCCATGGTGATCGGAAACCTTCCCGAGGGGTCACCCGCCCGCGAGCTGGGCGAGGACGAGATGCCCTTCGAGGTGCTCCACCTGCTGGAGGCCCTCGGCATGGAGGAGGAGGTCCGGGCCACCGCCACGGAGGAGATCCCGGTCATGCACCAGGACAGCCTGCTCATCGTGCGGCGCGTGAAGTGCAGCGAGACCCGTGTCTCCTGCGTGCAGTTCGACCGCAGCGACAACGTCCTGGTGACGATCGCGAGCTGGGACCGGCCCATCACCGACGACCTCTACCGGCTGCTGAAGCCGCTGCCTGCCGAGCTGTTCCAGCAGCAGTAGCGACCGGCGGGTCCCGTTTGGCACCACCGGCCGTCGTCGCCGCGCCGTACGCGCACCGGCGGCGGTGTGCCGTCGACGGTGCGTCCTCGTCCCGGAGCCCGCTCTCCTGTCCCGGGGCCCGGCATGTCCGACCCGCGGGCCGGTGACGTCGTGGGGGCGCGGGAACCACCTTTCCCGCGCCCTGGGTTCACCCGGTCGTGACGACCGCGCTCAGCGTGTGCCCACCGCGGCGCGCACCGCGCGCCGCGTCAGGGCCAGATCGTCGTGGAGGCGCCGCAGCAGTAGCCGCCGCTCCTCCCCGAACGCCAGGGAGCCGGCCGGCCGCGCGGCCGTCGCGGCGGGATCGGGACCCGGCGCCCGCATCGCGCGGTGGACCGCCTCCTCGCACTCCCGGATCTCCCGGGTGAGGACCAGCATCAGGTTCACCAGGAAGGCGTCCCGCAGCTGCGGACCCTCCAACTGCGCGAGACGGCTCAGCTGGCGTCGCGCCACCGGCGCCGTGCCCAGGACGGCCCACAGCGTCGCCAGGTCGCGCCCCGGCAGATACCAGCCGGCCGTGGACCACCCGAGCAGCGCGGGGCCGGCCGGGGAGAGGACCGCCTGGGAGGGGTAGACGGAACCGTGGCAGAACTGCCGCGGCAGCGCCCCGTCCCGCCCACGGAGGCCGTGCAGCAGGGCCCGGAGGTCGGAGAGGTCCCGGTCGGTCAGCATGCCGAGCGAATGGCAGCGGCCGATCAGCGCCTGGTAGTTGACCTCGGGCCCGAAGTCGTCCCCCGGCGGTTCCCACTCGCCCAGGCGGCGCACGCCCGCGAACAGCGCCCGCAGGTCGGCGACGGCCGGGGCGTTGAGCGGATGGCGCCGAGTGGAGGCGGCCCGACCGGGGATGAACTCCATGACGAGGGTCCCCGAGCCGGAGTCCGCACCGACCAGGCGCGGTACGCGCACCGGCGGTCGGTGCCGGACGAAGATCCGGTGGGCTGCTATCTCCCGCCGCACCTTCTCCGTGGCGGCCGTCGACAGCGCGCACTTGGCGACGACGGGACGCCGCCCGAGGGAGCCGGCGAGCAGGACGGACTCCGTGCCCTGTCGCAGCAGCTGGGCGGGGGCGAACTCCGGGCAGATCTCCTGCACGGAGGCGAGCGCGCCCCGCAGTTCGGCGCCGCGCTCACCACTGAGGTCCAGGCGCTGCCTGCCCGACGGCCGTGCGCGGCGCGGCCGTTCGGGAGCCGGCGCGCCGAGCTGCGGCACGGCCGCGGCGGGGGTGGCGAGCGGCTGGCGGTACCTGGGGTACACGGGGGAGGGTGCTGGATACATCGGCGAGCCGAGTCCCTTCGTGCGCCGGACGGAGGACGCGCCGCCCGTACCGGGGCCGGAGGCACCCTGGGGAGTGCCGCCCGTCCCCGGGGCGGGGTGGCGCCTTTCTACCGAAGCGCGGCGCGGCCCTGGCACACCAGCTGGCGGACCCTGGCGAAACCCTGGCGAATGGCTGAGCCCCCTCCCACCCGGGGCTACTGTCGAGTCAGCCGAGATCCTGGGGGCTTGACGTGACACAGAGAACCAACACCCGGCTGGCGGACCTGTTCCGGCTCGCGGGATGGTCCAAGGGAGAGCTCGCCCGCCTGGTCAACCGGCAGGCGGCGGCCCAGGGCCATTCCCAGCTCGCCACCGACACCACGCGTGTCCGGCGCTGGATCGAGCTGGGGGAGACCCCGCGCGAACCGGTGCCGGAGCTGCTGGCCTCCCTGTTCACCGAGCGACTCGGCCGTGTCGTGACCATAGAGGACCTCGGCTTCCGGCGTCCCGGCGAGTCCGGGCGGGGGAAGGCCGGGGCGAAGCTGCCCTGGCCTCCCGACCGGACGGCCGCTGTCCTCACCGAATTCACGGGAATGGACCTCATGCTCAACCGACGCGGCATGGTGGGCGCGGGCGCCGCGCTCGCCGCGGGATCTGCCCTCAGCGACGCACTGCACGACTGGATCAGGACCTCACCGGACGGCTCGCCCCGCCCCGCCTCGGGCGGGTCGGGGACCGCCGGACTCGACCCCTACGAGGCGGCCCCCGTGGGGTCGGCCGAGATCGACGCGCTGGAGAACGCGGTGGAGGTGTTCCGGGCCTGGGACGCTCGCCGCGGTGGCGGCCTGCAACGCAAGGCGGTCGTCGGCCAGCTCAACGAGGTGGGCGGCATGCTCGCCTACCAGCACCCCGCTCACCTCCAGCGACGGCTGTGGGGTGTGGCGGCCAACCTCGCCGTCCTCGCGGGCTGGATGTCCCACGACGTGGGGCTGGAGCCCACCGCCCAGAAGTACTTCGTGATCGCCACCCACGCGGCACGTGAGGGCGGCGACCGCCCGCGCGCGGGCGAGGCGCTCTCCCGCGCGGCACGCCAGATGGTCCACCTCGGCCGGCCCGACGACGCGCTGGACCTGATGCAGCTGGCGAAGTCCGGTGCCGGGGACGAGGCGTTGCCGCGCACCCGCGCCATGCTCTGCACGATCGAGGCGTGGGCGCAGGCCGCCCTGGGCCAGGGACAGGCGATGCGTCGCACCCTCGGGCAGGCGGAGGACCTCTTCGTCTCCGACCGGCGGGACGTGCCCCCGCCCAGCTGGATGCAGCTGTTCGACGAGGCGGACCTCTACGGCATGCAGGCGCTCGCGTACCGCACCCTCGCCGAGACCGACCCGACCGCCGCGCGCGTCGCGGAGCGGTTCGCCAAGCGCGCCCTGGAGCTGCGCGACGTCGACCTCCGGACCCGTTCCAACATTCTCGACTACCTCTCCCTCGCCTCCGCCTGCTTCCTCGGCAACGACCCGGACCAGGCCGACCGCTACGCCCGTCTGGCGCTGGTCAGCATCGGCGAGACCTCTTCCCACCGGACCTGGGACCGGTTGCGGGAGATGTACCGGCTCACCGGCGTCTACGCCGGGTACGGCCGCGTGGAGAGCCTGCGCGAGGAGATCGAGCACGTACTCCCCTCCGCCCCCGTCTCCCCGGGGGACACCGGGGCCGGCAAGGGGCCGAGCATCGTCTGACCTCTCCCGCGGCGGGACGGGCCGTCCGGCCGTCCGGCTGTCTCGCGCCCACCGCCCCGCGCGCACCGCCGGGTGCGGCGGTGGTTCAGCTGACGCGGGCCACCAGGACGCAGGCGTCTTCCAGGGTGCCGCCGGCACGCGCCGCCTCGCGGCGGCGGTCCAACAGGACCTCCAGCGCCTGCCGGGCGTCTCCCGCCGCGGCCAGCCTCGGTGCCAACGTGAGCAGCACCGGGTCGCTGGAGCGCGCCGTGCCGCCCCGGCCGTCCGGCCCGGGCGGTTCGGGCGGGAAGAGCCCGTCGGTGTGGAGCACCAGGGTGTCGCCGCTGTGCAGCCGGTCCACCCGCTCGCCGTAGACCGTCCCGGCGATCGCGCCCAGCAGGGTGCCCGGAGGACGCGGCAGCAGGCGGGCCGAGCCCTCCCGGCACAGCAGCGGCGCGGGATGTCCCGCCTGGGCCCACGTCAGCGAGCCGTCCTCCGCGCGGTAGCGGCAGCACACCAGCCCCGCGAGGGCCGGCTGGGTGCCGCGGTCCATCAGGTCGTTGAGGTGTTCCAGCACGGTCGCGGGGCGTGCGCGCGTCAGGGCGATGCCGCGGAGCGCGCCCAGCAGCCCGGCGGTGGCGCAGCCGTCGCCGGGGCCGCTGCCCGAGAGGTCGCCGACGCTCAGAACGGTGCTGCCGTCCCCGATGTCGATCCAGTCGTGCCAGCGGTCGCCCGCCGCGGCGTCGTCGGCCGGCAGGCAGCGGGCGGCCAACTGCAACGAGCGCGGGACCCCGTGGTCGGGGCGGCGCTCCGGCGGGCTCTGCCAGGGGGTGGCCGTGGCCTCCCGGGGCAGGGGCGGCCCCGTCTCCGCCGTGGCGGTCGCGCCGCCCC
>NZ_JAAVJB010000218.1 GCF_012034385.1 Streptomyces spiramenti | reverse complement strand
CACGTCGCCCGCATGCTGCCCGCTCGTTCCGCCCGCTCGTTCCGCCGGGGCGACGGCGCGTGGCGGGCAGGGCCGGCGGAGGGAGTGCGCGCGTCGAGGCGGCCGGTAACCGGGCATCGCGACGGCGGCCTCCCACCGGGGCGGTAGTCTGCGCTGACACCCGGGCAGGGGCGCGGCCGGAAGCCGCGGTTGCCGCCGCCGGGACCTCGGAGCGAACGACGGAGCGGTCGTCACCGGCGGTCGCCCGCGCGGCGACGGGCGGCGACGGTTCATCGCCGCCGCGTCCGCACCACCCGGCCCCGGCCGGTGACCGCAGCGCGGCGGGCCTTCCGGTCAGCGGACCGCGGAGCGGGCGTCGGAAGCGTGGTCGCGGCGGTCGGTCGATCGGACGGCGGGGCACGGTCGCGGCATTCGCCGGGTCGTTGTCGTCACCGGCCGACCGGTCCGATGGTCACCTTGTCGGACGGGTCCCGTCCGCCCCGGCCGGGTCGGGTGGCATGTGCGTTGTTCGGTCGGTCATTTCGGTAGGTCAGGAGCAGTGCGGATGCGGCAGAGCCGGAGAACCGTGGCCCTCGCGGGCGCGGTGGCGGCGGTGGTCGTCGGGGTGAGCGGATGCTCGTCGGACGACGGCGAAGGTGGGGACGGCACGTCGGCGGTCGACGCCCAGCAGACGGCGACGGAGTTCCTCGCCGCATGGGCGGATGGCGACACCGACGCCGCCGCGGCGATGACGGACGACCCCGAGGCGGCAGCGGCGGCGCTCGCCGCCTACACGGAGGACGCGGGGGTCACCGAACTGTCGCTGACCCCCGGCCCCGGGTCGGAGCAGGACGGGGCCGTCGAGGTGCCGTTCCAGGTCGCGGCGCAGGTCGCCCACGAGGACGACACCGGCGACTGGGGTTACGGCTCCGCCCTGACCGTCGTCGCCGACCCCGACGCAGCGGGCGGTGACGGCGCGGACGGCCAGGACGCCGGGGCCGCCTCCGGGGGACTCGTGCAGTGGCGCAGCGAGATCCTGCACCCCGACCTCACCGAGGGGCTGCGGCTGGAGATCGGCCCGGCGGCGGGCCCGGCGCCGGTCCGCGCGCTCGACCGCGACGGCGACGAGCTGGACGTCGAGGCATTCCCCTCGCTGGCGCCCGTGATCGAGGCGCTGGCCGCCGCCCACGGGGAGGCCGGCGGCGGGCACCCCGGCACCGAGCTCCGCATCACCGGCCCGGCCCCAGCCGACGGCGACGCGGCGACCGACGAGGACGAGGAGTCGGAGGAATCCTCCGGCGCGGACGGCGCGGACGGTGACGGCGGCGCGGTCAGCGAGCAGCTGCTGCGGCTCTCCGAGCCCACCACCGGCGAGGTCCCCACCACCATCGATCCCCGGGTGCAGCGCGCGGCGGAGGCGGCGGTCGCGGACTCCGACCGCGCCTCGCTGGTCGCGATCCGCCCCAGCACCGGCGAGATCCTCGCCGTGGTCAACAACCCGGCCGACGGGGAGAACGTCGCGATGGAGGGCCGGTACGCCCCCGGCTCCACCTGGAAGATCGTCACCTCCGGCATGCTGGTCGAGGAGGGCCTGGCGAAGGCGGACGCGGCGCACCCGTGTCCCAAGATCTTCGACTTCGAGGACTGGCCCTTCCAGAACCTCGACGAGTTCGAGATCAAGGGCGGTACCTTCGGCCAGTCCTTCGCGGCCTCCTGCAACACCGCCTTCATCAGCGCGGCGCCGGAGCTCGCCGACACCCAGCTGGCGGAGTACGCCCAGTCGGCCTTCGGTATCGGCCTGGAGTGGCGCACCGGCGTGGAGACGATGAGCGGATCGCTCAACGAGGAGTCCAAGGCGCAGATGGCGGCGCAGCTCATCGGGCAGGCGTCGGTCCGCGCCAACCCGCTGGTCATGGCGTCGGTGTCGGCGACCGTGAAGGACGGCACGTTCCGTCAGCCGTACCTGGTGCCGATGTCGTTCGACGACCGTGAGCCGGTGACGGCGCCCGGCCCCTCGGCATCCACCTCGGCGGAGCTGCGGAAGCTGATGGCGCTGACCGTCGCCGGCGGTACGGCGACCGAGGCCATGTCGGGGGTGCCGGGCGACACCGGCGCGAAGACCGGCTCCGCGGAGGTCTTCGACCAGAAGAAGCCGAACGCCTGGTTCACCGCCTACCGCGACGACCTGGCGGTCGCGGCGGTGGTGCGGGAGTCCGGGCACGGCGGCAAGTTCGCGGGCCCGCTCGTCGCCGAGGTGCTGCGGGAGGCGGGCGGCGAGTGACCCTCCGGGGTGGTGAGGCGCCGATGGGCGCCGAGCGCCCCGGGAGGCCCGGAACGGAAGGGGCCCGGCGCCCGCCACCGACCGATGGTCGGGGCGGGCGCCGGGCCCCTTCACGTTGCCGTGCGGGTGACCCCGGTACGGGTCAGGGGACGGGGACCGGCTCGCGGTCCTTGTCGTCCTTGTCCCCCGACGCGGGCCGGTCGTCGGCGGCGGCGGTGCCGGCCAGGTGGCGCTCCAGCGCCGAGCCCTCCACGTCGACGTTGGGCAGCACGCGGTCCAGCCACTTCGGCAGCCACCAGGCGCGGTCGCCGATGAGGCCCATGACGGCCGGGACCAGCGTCATCCGGACGACGAAGGCGTCGAGCAGGATGGCCATGGCCAGGCCGAAGCCGATCATCTTGACCATGGACTCGCTGGCCGAGATGAACCCGGCGAAGACGCTGATCATGATGATCGCGGCGGCGGTGACGACACGGGCGTTGAGGTTGAAACCGGAGACGATGGCCTGCTGCGGGTCCTCGCCGTGCACGTACGCCTCGCGCATCCGCGTCACCAGGAAGACCTCGTAGTCCATCGCGAGGCCGAAGATCACGCCGACCATGAAGATCGGCATCATCGACATGATCGGGCCGGTCTCCGCGACGCCGAACAGGTCGGCGAGCCAGCCCCACTGGAAGACCGCGACGACGGCGCCGAGCGCGGCCAGGACCGAGAGCAGGAAGCCCAGGGCGGCCTTCAGCGGCACGAGGAGCGAGCGGAAGACCAGCAGCAGCAGGACGAAGGCGAGGCCCACGACCAGCGCCAGGTAGGGGACGAGCGCGTCGGAGAGCACCTTGGAGAAGTCGGCCTGCGCCGCCGTCTGACCGGAGACGAGCATCTGGGCGCCGGTGTCCGCGAGCAGCTCGGGCGCGACGTCCTTCCGCAGGTCCGCGACGAGGTCGGCGGTCTCGGCGCTCGCCGGCCCGCTGGACGGGATGGCGATCATCGTCGCGACCCGGCCGGCCTCGTCGAACTGCGCCGGGAACGCCGCGACGACGCCGTCGACGGAGTTGAGGCGTTCGGCCAGCGTGTCCGCGGCGCCCTGCGGGTCGTCGGCCTCGCGGCCGTCGATGACCAGCATCAGCGGGCCGTTGAAGCCGGGACCGAAGCCCTCGGACAGCATGTCGTACGCCTGGCGCTGGGTGGTGTCGGTCGGCTGGGTGCTGTCGTCCGGCAGGCCGAGTTCCATGGACCCGACCGGGATCGCCATGAGGCCGAGGCCGGCGACGGACGCGACGAGGACCAGCAGCGGCCGGCGCAGCACGCCCTTGGCCCAGCGGGACCCCATGTTGGGGCGGCCGTTCTTCTGGAGCGAGGTCGGCACCCCCGTCTCCGGGTTCTCGGCGCGGGCCTTCTTACCGAAGATCCGCTTCCCGACGAAGCCGAGCGCGGCGGGGACCAGGGTCAGCGCCACCAGCACGGCGATCAGCACGGTCGCGGCGGCGGCGAGGCCCATCTTGGTGAGCATGGAGATGTTGACGACGGCGAGGCCGGCCAGCGCGATGATGACGGTGAGCCCCGCGAAGACCACGGCGGAGCCGGCGGTGCCGACGGCGCGGCCCGCCGCTTCCTCGCGGCTGTGGCCCTCCACCAGCTCCGAGCGGTAGCGCGAGGCGATGAACAACGCGTAGTCGATGCCGACGGCGAGACCGATCATCATCGCGAGGATGCCGGTGGTCTCCGTCAGGCCCAGGGTCACCGCGAGGGCGGTGATGCCCGACATGCCGATCCCGACGCCGATCAGCGCGGTGATCAGCGGCAGTCCGGCCGCGATGAGCGAGCCGAAGGTGATGACCAGGACGACGGCGGCGACGCCGATGCCGATGATCTCGCCGTGGCCGAAGTTCGGCTCGCCGACGGCGACCTCACCGCTGGCCTCCACGGTCAGCCCGGCGTCTCGGCCCGCGTCGACGGCGGCGAACAGGTCGTCGCGCATCTCCTCGGTGATGTCCGCCCAGCTCGCGTCGTAGTCGATCGTGCCGTAGGCGGTCGTGCCGTCCTCGCTGACCGACCCGCTGTCGAACGGGCTGGTGACGGCGACGACCTTCTCGGCGCCGTCCAGCCGGCCGAGGACGTCGGCCACGGTGGCCTCGTGCTCCGGGGCGGTGATCTGCTCGCCCTCCGGTGCACGGAAGACGATGCGCGAGGATATGGCGTCGGCGTTGGAGCCGGGGAACGACTCCTCCATCAGGTCGAATGCCTGCTGGGACTCGGTACCGGGGAGCGTGAACTCCTCCTCGACCTCGCCCCCGCCGGTCGATGCGGCGGCGCCGGCCGCCAGCAGCAACATGATCCAGATAGCGGCGACCCAACGCCGCCGTCGGAAGCTGAGGCGGCCCAGCTTGTAGAGGAAGGTAGCCACGGAGATCTCTCCTACTCCGAAAACGGGCATGCGGGGGTGGGGCGGCGTGGGGGGACGCTCCGGGCGGTGTGCGGGGGCGGGATGTACCGGCCGGTGCACAGCTGGAGACGCCGAACCATGGCCGGAGGGTGAGAGCCCGGCGTCACTGTGACGTACCTCACGCAACGCGCGGCTTGTCGGCGCGCACCCCGTCTGCGACCGACCGCGGCCGTACCCGGACGGACCGCTCGCGGCTGCCCGGTCGGTGAGGTGGCGGGTGCGAGTGGGGCAGGGCTGCCGGCGGGACCACCGGAGGGGTGCCCGGTGGTCCCGCGGGTCCCCCCGAGCCCCCCTCTTGCCGCCCCGGCGTGCGGCCCCGGCCGTTCCGGCACCGGTCGAGTTGCCGGGCCGATCGGCACCCCCAAGCATGGAACGGGTGATCAGGGACACCGCAGGAACAGGCCGCAGGACCACCGGCGCACCGGAGCCGGTCGCCGCGACCACCGGCCGGTCCGGCGACGGCCGGGACGAGGCCGGACCCGGCTACCTGCGTTTCCCCCACCTCCACGGCGACCGGGTCTGCTTCGTCACCGAGGACGACCTCTGGCTCGCCCCGCTGCCGGCCGAGGGCGAGGTCTCCGGCGGACGCGCGTGGCGGCTGACCGCCGACCGCACCCGCGTCGCCAGGCCCCGCTTCTCCCCCGACGGCCGACACATCGCCTTCACCGGCTGGACCACCCCGGACCCGGAGATCCACCTGCTGGACGTGGCCGGCGGCCCCGCCCACCGGCTCACCCACTGGGCCACCGACGACACCCGTGTCTGCGGCTGGGCCGGCGACGACATCCTCGCCGTCAGCTCCCACAGCCAGCCCTTCTCCCACCACAGCTGGGCCCACCGGCTGCACACCGACGGCTCCCCCGGCGAGCAACTGCCGTGGGGGCCGGTCGCGGACATCGCGGTCCACGGCGACGGCGCGGACCGCCGCAGCCTGCTGCTGACCGGCCGTGCCCCGCACGAGGCAGCGTTCTGGAAGCGCTACCGGGGCGGCGGCACGGGGCGGCTGTGGCTGCACGGGGAACGGCTGCCGGTGGAGGCGGCCGGGCAGTTGGAGTGCCCGATGTTCGTCGGCGACCGCATCGCGTTCCTCTCCGACCACGAGGGCGTCGGCAACCTCTACTCCTGCCGGCCGGACGGCTCCGACCTGCGCCGCCACACCGATCACGACACCCGGTACGCGCGGCACGCGGCGACCGACGGGCGCCGGGTGGTGTACCAGAGCGGCGGGGAGCTGTGGCTGGTGGCGGAGCTGACCGCGGAGAGCAGGCCACGGCGGCTTGCCGTCACCCTCTGCGGGCCACGCAACGGGCGTCGCCGCCGCCAGGTACCCACGGCGAACCGCCTGGAGGCGCTCGCCGTGGACGCGACGGGACGGGCCAGCGCCGTCTGCGTGGCCGGCAGCCTCTACTGGCTCACCCACCGCGACGGCCCCGGTCGGATCATCGCGGGCGCCCCGGGTGTGCGGGTCCGGCTGCCGGAGATGCTCGGCGACAGCGGTCGCATCGCCTACGTCACCGACGCGGCGGGCGAGGACGCCATCGAGGTCGCGTACCTCCCCCGTGCCAGCGGCGGCTGCGACCGGCTCCGGTTGGCCACGGGGCGGCTGGGGCGCGTCCGGGAGCTGGTCTCCTCACCCGACGGCCGCACCCTCGCGGTGGCCTCGCACGACGGCGCCCTGCTGCTTGTGCCCGTCCCCGCCCCCGAGGAGGGCGGGCCACTCGGCCGGCTGCTCGGGACACCCGGGGCAGGGAGCGCCGTCGTGACGGGCGGCGCCGATCCGGTGGGCGGCGCTGTGGCGGCGGGCGGCGGCGGGGCCATCGGTCGCGGCACGGGCGGGGGTGCGCGGTCCGGCGGCGACGCGACCGGGGGTCCCGGCGCGCCGCCCCGCACCCCCGCGGCGGCGGTGGAACTGACGCGCTCCGCCAACGGCCCCGTCCGCGATCTGGCGTTCTCGCCCGACTCCGGGTGGCTGACGTGGTCCCACCCCGGACTCGGTCGCTCCCTGCGGCAGATCCGCATGGCGCGGGTCGCGCCGGCGCCGTCCGCCGACGGCGGGGTCCCGTCCGGCGCCCCTCGGGACGGGCGGCAGAGCGGGACCGGGAGCGGTGGGCCCGGCACCGGGGACGGGAGCGGCGGGACCGTGGGCAGCGGTGCGCGACCCGGGCACCAGATCCTGGACGTCACCGACGGCCGGTTCGAGGACGAGGAGCCGGTCTTCACACGTGACGGCCGCTACCTGGCGTTCCTCTCCTGGCGCGGCTTCGACCCGGTCTACGACGTGCACACCGGCGACCTGTCGTTCCCGCTGGGCTGCCGCCCCTACCTGGTGCCGCTGTCGTCCGCGACACCGTCGCCCTTCGCCCTGACCCCGGAAGGCCGCCCGGCGGCCGGCGGCCTCGATCCGGCGGACACCGGCGGCGAGGAGGGGGCGACGCATGTCGAGGCGGAGGGGTTGGCGTCCCGGGTGACGCCGTTCCCCGTCCCGGCGTCGAAGTACTCCGCGCTGCGGCCGGTCGCCGGAGGCGGGCTGGTCTGGCTGCGGTGGCCCATCTCGGGTGCCCTGGGCGAGACGTTCGCCAATCCGGCGGACACCTCGGGTCAGCCCACCCTCGTCCATTTCGACATCGCCACCTGCGGTGCCGCCGACCTCACCCGCGACGTCGACTGGTTCGCCACCAGTGGCGACGGCTCCCGGCTGGTGGTGTCGGAGGACGCCGAACTGCGGTCGGTGCCCGCGACCGACGAGGCGGACCCGGACTCCACCGTCGTCGTGGACCTGCGACGCATCGTCCACCACAGCGACCCGGCCGCCGAGTGGCGGAACGCCTTCGAGGAGGCGGGACGCCTGGTCCGGGACCTGTTCTGGGACCCGGGGATGTGCGGCATCGACTGGGACGGGGTGCTGGCGACGTACCGCCCGCTGCTGGCGTGTGTGTCGACGCCCGACGAGTTCGCCGACCTGCTGCGGGAGACCCTCGGGGAACTGGGCACCTCCCACGCGTACGTCACCCCCTCGCGGGGCGACGAGGGGCCGCCCCACTACCGGCGCGCCCAGGGGCTGCTCGGCGCCGACTTCGTCCGGGACCGCGAGCCTCCCGCCGCCGTCCCCGCCCCGGGCGACACGGAGCGCGTGGCCGGACCCGCGGCAGCAGGGGAGACGGCAGAGGCGGCGGCGGGGGCCGGTGCGGCAGCGGCAGGGGCGGGCGCGGTTCGAGGGTGGCGGTTGGCCCGGGTGCTCCCGGGTGACTCCTCGGACTCCCGCGCGCGGTCGCCGCTGGCCGGGACCGGTATCCGGGTGGGCGCGATCCTCACGGAGGTCAACGGCCATCCGGTCGACCCGCTGACGGGCCCGTGGCCGCTGCTCGCGGGGAACGGCGGCAGCACGGTGGAACTCACCTTTCTGGAGCCTGCGACCGTGCCGTCGGGCCCGCCCGCCGACGACCACGACACGGCGAGCGGCGGCGGGCCGACGACGATCGCCCGCCCCCTGGAGGAGGAGCCGGACGGCGAGGCGCCGGGGCCCGTCGACGTGGGACCCGCTGGGACTGCGGCGCCGCCGATGGGCGTTGGAGGCGTAGCTCACCGGCTGTGCGTCACGAGTGATGTCCCAACCGAGGAC
>NZ_JAAVJB010000217.1 GCF_012034385.1 Streptomyces spiramenti | reverse complement strand
GCCCCCGGGGGCCGCCCGCCGCGGCGTTCCGCGGCGGCTACGCCCCCGCTCGGGCGCCGGGCCGCGAGCCGGGGCGACGCAACCGCGTCGCACGGCGCCGCCGCATTTGCACCACCCGTTGATAACCGACGACGGCACTTCACCCGAAAGGGTCATTCGCCCGATGAACCGTCCGGCGGGCCGGCCCGCCCGGGGCGGCTGGGGCGCGTGAGAGACCGCGGCATGCCCCGGACCGCGAACACGCCCGACCACCCGGCGACTGAAAGAGACCGCTCCCCCTCGCTTTCCGAACAGGCGAAGCAGAGCCGTCGCACCTGGGCGCACGGAGAGCCGGGCCGTGCGCCCTGTTGCCACGTCAAGCCCCCTCGGTTTGCACGATCCGACAGGGATGGTCACCGTCCTTCGGCGGCGCTACGGTTTCGCCCCCGGCACCCCGGGACTCCCGGGCTCCTCGATGCGGCAGCGGGACCGGGGCCCGGCCGCCCCCACAGCAGAGGACCGGAACCATGAACCGACAGCATCGCGGGCCGCACCTCCCGGCGGGAGCGGACCCCCGGCACCACCCGACAGCAACGACCGGTGCGACGGGGGCGGCCGGTGCCGACCGCACGGCCGGTGCCAGCGCTCGGCCGGCCCGGAGCGCCGCACCCGCAGCGCACGGGCCGCGGGACGTCCCGGACGCAGCATCATTTCGGACGTTGTCGCCTGGCCGTAACCCGTCGCTGCCACCGGACCGACCCGGGCGGAGCCGACGACCGGGAGCGAACGGCGGCTCCGGTCCGCACGCCAGGGGGCGCATGTGCCAAGGACACTGACCACGCTCTCCTTCGCCGCCTTCTGCGGCTACCGACGCGGTGCCTACCTCGACTACGCGACCCTCCGGCTGGGTTCGCCGCGTGCGGGTCGGATCGTCGTGGACGCCACCTTCGCCGACCTGGCCCGCGAATGGGGCCGGGTGATCAGCAGCGAGAGCCCGGCAGCAGCGGCGTGGCGTTTCCTCACCTCGCGGACCGAACTCGCCGTGCAGGCGGGCCGCGACGGGCGCCCCGCAGCCCGACGGCCGCGCCTCTCCGCGCGTCACGCCGACGCCCTCTCCCTCGTCCACTGCCTGCGGCTGTCGACGGACGAGGCCGCCGACCTGATCGGGGTACCCCGCACCCGCCTGCTGGCCGACC
Organism: Streptomyces spiramenti; assembly: GCF_012034385.1. Lineage (GTDB taxonomy): Bacteria > Actinomycetota > Actinomycetes > Streptomycetales > Streptomycetaceae > Streptomyces > Streptomyces spiramenti. The sequence continues at coordinate 7,162 of NZ_JAAVJB010000217.1, read as the reverse complement.
TGCGGGCAGCCGAGCGTCGGCTCGCCCCCGAGGGACATTCCTGCGGCATATTCCAGCCGTAGCCCGGTGCTGTGAGACCTCCCCGAACGGTCCGGCGTACGCCCAGCGGGCCGCAGCGCGCGGCGCTGGCCGAATCGCGCCCCTGATCCGGAGGGCCGCCCACCGCACCGCTGGTCGGGCCCGAACGGCCGCGCCTAGCATGGGCCACCCGTCCGGCGTACAACCCCGGCGGGCGGCCCCTCGCGACCTCGGTACGCGCGAAGTGGTCGGCTACCAAGGGAGATTCACATTACTGTCGACGTCAGCAAGCCCAGTGTCGCGCGCATGTACGACTGGCTCCTCGGAGGCAAGGACAACTTCGCCTCGGACCGGGAAGCATGCGACGAGTTGCTCCGCATCGCGCCCAGCACTCGCGAACTGGCCGTGATCAACCGGCTCTACCTGAAGCGCGTGGTGCACTGGCTCGCCTCGAACGGCATACGGCAGTTCCTCGACCACGGCTCCGGCCTCCCCACGCAGGACAACGTGCACCAGGTCGCGCAGCGCGTGGACGAGAAGTGCAACGTGATCTACGTGGACAACGACCCGGTGGTGCTCGCCCACGGCCGCGCGGCCCTGGACGAGAACGACCGGACCGCCGTCATCCAGGCCGACATGCGGGACACGGACGGCATCTTCGCGCACGCCGATACGCGTGAACTGCTGGACCTCGACCAGCCGGTGGCGGCGCTCTTCGTGAGTGTGCTGCACTGCATCCCCGACAGCGACGACCCCTGGGGGCTCGTGCGGCGCGTGGTGGACCGGCTGCCGTCCGGCAGCTACGTCGTGATCTGCCAGCTGGCGAGCGACGACCCGGACGTGCGCGAGTCGGTGACCGAGTTCATGCGCGAGACCACCGGCGGGACCTGGGGCCGGGTCCGCTCCTTCGACGAGGTGAACCGTTACTTCGAGGGGCTGGAGCTGGTGGACGAGCCGACGGACGTCTCGCTCTGGCAGCCCGACAGCGACGTCTCGCCCCGACAGGCCACGCAGGAGTGGATCGAGTACGGGGCGCTCGCGCGCAAGCCCTGACCGGCGGCACGCACCCCGGCGCGGACGTGCGGAGGGCGCCGACCCCGGCGGGGTCGGCGCCCTCCGCGTGTCCGCGTCCCCCGGAGCGGGGCCCGTCGCGGTGTCAGTCCCGCGTCGCGTCGATCGCGCGCTGCAGCCGGTCGAGGGTGCCCTCACGGTCCAGAGCGGCGTCGGCCATGAGCAGGAAGGTCTGGCGGTAGGCCTCCACCTCGCGCTGGGAGCTGAGGTAGCGGGCGCCGTGCAACTGCTCCAGGTACACCATCTCCTCCGGCCCCCCGGCCGGGAACTTGAGGTAGGTGACGCCCGCGTTGGGCGCGGTGCTGCCGGCAGCCGCGGTGAAGGGGATGATGCGGATGTTGATGCCCCGCGCGGTGTCGGCGAGGTTCTGCAGGTGCCGCAGTTGTCCACGCATCACGGTGGCGCCGCCGATGGGTCGCATCAGGACGCCCTCGTCGAGCAGGGCCACCATCCGCGGCGCGCCGGCGGACTGGAGCAACCGCTGGCGTTCGAGGCGCAGTTCCACCCGGCGTTCGATGTGGAACGCCGAGGGGTCCGGGAAGGCGAGCGAGACCACGGCGCGGGCGTAGTCGGGGGTCTGGAGCAGCCCGGGCACGTACTGCATCTCGTACGTGCGGATCTCGTCGGCGGCGGCCTCCATGCCGATCAGCCGCTCCAGCCAGCCGGGCATCACGTCGCTGAACTGGTGGTACCAGGCCCGGTCGCCGGACTGCTTCAGCAGACCGGCGATGCCCTCGCGCTCCTCGGAGTCGGTGACCCCGTAGAACTCCAGCAGGTCGAGCACGTCCTTGCGCTTCGCGGGGCTCTCACCTCGCTCCAGCCGAGACACCTTCGCGGGCGACGCCTTGATCACCGGCGCCACCTCCTTGAGGAGGTAGCCGTGGTCCATGCGGAGCCGCCGCAGGTAGGTGCCGAGCACCTTGCCTGCGGCGACGGGACCTCCGGCGTCCTGGTCGGCTCGTGCGAGATCGAGCGCTACTACTGTGCGGTCCTGACGGTCCGGACGGTCCACCTGGAGCTCCTTCGACTGCGGACTTCGCGATCGTCAGTATCTCCGGATGCGGCCGGGTGGGGGCGCCGACCTGAGAGCGCCGGTCAGTTTCAGCCACTCACGAAGCCGAAGTCCCCACGTCGTGCTCCTTCGACGAACGCGGCGATCTCGTCACGCGTGTAAACGAGCGCCGGCCCCTCGGGGTGGCGGGAATTGCGCACCGCGAACCCCCCGTCCACGAGCTGTGCGATTTCAACGCAGTTGCCCTCGGGGTTGCTCGCACTGCTCTTCACCCAGGTGACACCCTCGATATCGGTGGCCGGGACTCCGTTGGCGAAGGACTCCATGGAAGTGTGCTCCAAACGCTTGTGACCTGCGAGGAAGTACCGCACAGGGTGAGGGTCCCCCCGCCTCGGCGCCACTGCGCCGTCCGGGGAACGGCCCTCCTCCCGCTCTCGTGCGATTGCACCGTGAGGACGGCGCGACCCCAATCATTGCCCACGCGAACCCACTTGATGCATCGCAAGTGCGGAAGTTTTGCGGGGAAGCCGGGGCGCACGCCGGGGCGTGGCCACCAGAACAGTCAGACAGGTGCACGACAAGGGGATGAATCTGTCCGAACCGGCACGGTGCCTTCGCTCCACCGGAGTAACCCCCGGCGCGGCGGCGTCGGTACGAGCCCCGGCACTCCCGCCGAGCCGTCCGGTGGGCGGATGTGTCAACCGGGGGGAACGGGTTACCCGTGGGCGATGAACCCACAGAGTCAGGACCCGGACCCGCGGGACATCGCGGGCGTCGACGCAGCCGGCGCGCAGGAGGTCGGCGACACGCCCCCCGCCGAGGGCAGCATGTCGGAGAGCGGCCCGCCGGACACCGACAACCCGACCCGAGGCTGGGCCGGCGGCCCGCTCACTGCCCTCTTCGTGACGGTCGCGCTGGTGGTCGGCTTCTTCGTCTGCTACGCCGTCTGGATCATCGCCAACGGCGGACCGGGCTGATCCGCCCGCTCCCGGTCGAACAACCGGACGCAGGGGGGCGGCCGAGGGCGGCATTGCCGTCGGCCGCCCCCGCAGCGTCGCGCTCAGGGCACCGGATGGGGCCCCGGTCCCGGGTCCGGCTCCGGCGGGGGGCCGGGAGTCGGCGCCGGCGCGGGATGCGGCGGGCCGGGGTCGGGCTCGGGCGCCGGCGCCGGACCGGGTTGCGGCACGGGCTCCGGCGGGGGAACCGGTCCCGGGCCGTCGGGCGGGGGTGTCGGTACGGTCATCGGGTGCCTGCCTTCGGGCCGTGGGTGCGTCGCCGCGCGACGCGGACACGACGGGTGCCCCGGCCCGCGCGTTCTAATCGCCCGGCGTCCGTATCCGGTACCGGCGGCGCGGCGTCGCACACCTCCCGCGCCGCAGGGCGGCGGAGAGGTCGCCCCTCACGCCCGTCCGACGGCCGCCGTCATCCCTCCGGACCGACTGCGCAGGACGGACGGCCCGTGACGCGCCATGGTGGGTGGGGGACCGCCGCGCCGCCGAGGCCGGTGATCCGCCGACGCCGGCCGGCACCACGACCGACCGGCTGCCGTCCGCCCGCCCGGGAGCAGCCCGATGAACGACACCGCCCGTCCGGCCAGGGCCGTGCCACGGCGCGGCCGTCATCCGCACGACGACGCACCCGACACCTCACGGGAGCAGGCGTTGTTGGCCACCCTGTCCGACGGGGCCGACCGCGAGCTGCTCACCGGTCGCATCGTCCGCGCCTGGCTCCCCATGGCACGGCGGCTGGCCCGGCGCTACCAGGGACGGGGCGAGGACGCCGAGGACCTGGAGCAGGTCGCGGCGCTGGGCCTGACCAAGGCGGTGCTGCGGTTCCGCCCCGAGCGCGGCAACGCCTTCGAGAGCTACGCCGTCCCGATGATCGTCGGGGAGATCAAGCGCCACTTCCGCGACTGCACCTGGGACGTCCACGTCCCGCGCCGCGTGCAGGAGCTGCGCCGGTCGGTACGCGAGGCGGTACGCGAACTCGACACCGGCGACCACGGCGGGGTGCCGGGTATCGGCACGCTCTCCGCCCACACCGGGCTCACCCCGCAGGAGGTCCGGTCGGGCCTGGCCGCTCTGGAGTGCTACTCGGTGCTCTCGCTGGACTCCGACCCCACCTCGCCCGGCGGCGGCCACACCCTGCTGGCGACGCTCGGCAGCGTGGACCCCGGGTTCCAGCAGGTGGTCCGGCGGGAGGCCGTGCGACCGGGGCTGGACCGGCTCGCCGAGCGGCAGCGTCGCATCCTCTATCTCCGCTTCTACTGCGACATGACGCAGCGGTCCATCGCCGACCAGCTGGAGATCTCGCAGATGCACGTCTCGCGGCTGCTGCGCGACACCTGCGAGCAGCTGCGCCGCGAGGTCGAGGAGATCACCGGAGACAGCGGGACCGACCCGGCCCCCGGTACCGCCACCGCCGACCGGGGACCCGCCGCCCGGGAGTGACGCCGGTCCCCGGGCGGCCGTCGCCGACCGGGTCGGTCGCCGCGCGGCCGGGCCGAGGTCAGCTTCCGTCGAGCAGCCGCGCGAGGACGGCGGGGGTCTCCGCGGGCGCGGCGGCCTGCACCGCGAGGTGGTTGACGACGTCCCAGAGCAGCTCGACCTCGGCGGGCCGGTCGAGCTGGGCGACGGTGCCGTGGTGTTCGACGAAGGCGACGTCGGGCAGCAACCCGCCGGCGAGGCGGGCCAAGGTCACCGGGCCGCCGAGCCCGGCGTGGCACCCCGCGTCGAACGGCAGGATCTGCACGGTGACGTGGGGCAGAGCCGCCATCTCCCCGAGGTGCCTCAGTTGGCCGCGCATGGTCTCGGTGTCGGCGGCGGGTCGACGCAGCGCGGCCTCGTCCACCACGGCCCAGAACCGTGCCGCCGAGGCACCGTCCAGCACGCGGGAGCGGTGCATCTCCAGGTCGACCCGGCGGGTGATCTCGGCGTCGTCGGCCCCGCGGTGCGTGGCGCGGGAGACGGCCCGCGCGTAGTCGGGGGTGCGGAGAAGCACCGGGATGGTCTGCGGGGTCCAGCAGCGGATGACGGAGGCGGCCTGCTCGATGCCCAGGTACGCCTGGGCGCTGTCGGTGAGGAGGTCGGCGTAGGTGTGCCACCACCCCGGCCGGTTGGCCTGCGCGGCGAGCGCGAGCACGGCTTCGCACGCGGCGGGGTCGCGGAGCCCGTAGAGGGCGAGCAGGTCGGACACATCGCGTGGCTTGCAGCCGGTGCGGCCGAGTTCGAGGCGGCAGATCTTGGAGTGCGAGGCGCCGATGACGGCGCCCGCCTCCTCCTGGGAGATGCCCCGCGCCTCCCGGAGGCGGCGCAGCCGCAGGCCGAGCACCATCCGGGGCACGACGGGGCCGGCGTGGGCGTGGGGCCGGTCCTGCGTGGTGGTGGGCGATGCGTCGGTCGTGCCCATGTCTGGCTCCCTGCTGTGGTGCGTGGCGGCGGGGCCGGGCCGCGGTGGGGTCCGGCGGCCGGGACCGGCGGACGCGCTCACACCGGACCGGCCAGCCTAGTGGCTCGGCGACGGCGCCGCGGACGTGTGGTGAACACCGTTGCGGGGCGGGCGGGTTCACCCTCGGCGTGCGACCAGCGCGCACCGTCGTCCCCGGCCTGCGCCCCACCGTCCGCACCTCCGCCCCGCGAAGCACGGGGGCGCTGGTCGGAGCGGGTTTCGGCAAGAAAATCAGCGCATGACGAACGGGGTCCATATGTAAGGTCAGATGTATAATTCCATGATCGCTCGGGACCGGGTAACCGGCCCCGGACCAGCGGATATCCGTCCCACTGGAGGCGTGCCCCCATGTCTGCACACCACGCTCCGTCCGCTCCGGCGGACTCCACGAACGTCGGCATCTGGATCGTCGGCGCCCGCGGTTCGGTCGCCACCACGGTCGCCGTCGGCGCCGCCGCGCTGGCCGGGAAGCTGGCCTCACCGACCGGCTGCGTCACCGAACTCCCCTTCTTCCGCGACGCCGCGATGCCGCACCACGCCGAACTGGTATTCGGTGGACATGACATGGTCGGTGTCCCACTGACCAAGCGCGCGGCCCAGCTCGCGGACGCCGGGGTCTTCCCCGCCCACCTGCTGCCGCAGGTCGAGGACGCGCTGCGGGCCGCGGAGGAGGAGATACGCCCCGGCGCGGGCGCCGCCGGTGAGGACGACGACGGCAGCCAGTGGGCGACCGTCACCCGTCTCGCCGCTGACCTCGCGTCGTTCCGTGAGCGCAACTCCCTCGAACAGGTCGTCGTCGTCAACCTGGCCTCCACCGAGGCCCCGGTCGAGCCGCACGCCGCTCACCGGTCCCTGGCCGAACTGCGCGCCGCCCTGGAGTCGGGAGCCGAGATCCTGCCGCCCAGCGCCCTCTACGCCTACGCGGCGTTCGAAGCGGGTTGCGGCTACGTGAACTTCACACCCTCCGTGGGCGCATCGCTGCCGGCGCTCGACGAGTTCGCGCGCGAGGCCGGCGTCCCCTACGCGGGCCGCGACGGCAAGACCGGGGAGACGCTGGTCAAGACGGCGCTGGCCCCGATGTTCCTCCATCGCGCGCTGCGGGTCCGGGCCTGGTCGGGCACCAACCTGCTGGGCGGTGGCGACGGCGCCACGCTCGCCGACCCGGACGCCGCACGCTCCAAGACGGAGACCAAGGCCCGCGCGGTGCAGGACATCCTGGGCCACCCCGTCGAGGGGCTGGTCCACATCGACAACGTGCCCGAGATGACCGAGTGGAAGACGGCCTGGGACCACGTGCTGTTCGAGGGGTTCCTCGGCAACCGGATGACCTTCCAGTTCACCTGGCAGGGCTGCGACTCGGCTCTGGCCGCGCCGCTCGTGCTGGACCTCGTGCGGCTGGTCGCACTGGCGCGCCGCCGCGGCGAGGGCGGGCTCCTCCCCGCCCTCGGCTTCTTCTTCAAGGAGCCCATGGGCAGCCGGGAGCACGACCTGACCCGGCAGTTCGACACGCTCGTCGCCTGGGCGACCGCCGACGACACCGGGGCGATCGACGGCGGCGGCGGCGGCCCCGAGGCCGCGGGGCGCGCCGGCCTCGCAGGCGGCGCGGCGTGAGCG